>NZ_CP061771.1:2873426-3192695 GCF_011751885.2 Salinibacterium sp. ZJ450 | reverse complement strand
GAGGTTGCCGCCGACTGCGAGCGCTGAACCCACCTCGCGCGCCCCGTCATCGGCGGTGGGCGCGAGGTTCAGGTACGAGAGGTACCAGACTTCGACGCTCGCAGGATCTCGACCAGCCTGACGTGCCCCCTCGGCGATCTGCTCGGCAGCGTACTCACGGGCCAGTGGGCCCATTCCGAGCCCGACCACCACGGCATCGGCCACCCGGCCGCCCAGCCGCAGCATCTTCGGGCCGTGCGCCGAGACCACGATCGGGATCGAACCCCCGGTCCACCACTCGAGAACGAGCGTGCTGCCTCGGTAGGTGGCGCTCCCCGTCGAGTGCAGGGAACGGACAGCGAGGATGTACTCCTCGAGATCGGCGAGCGTCGCCGGCTTTCCGCCGAGGTTGTGGACCGCGCTGTCGCCGGTGCCGATGCCGAAGACCGCGCGACCGCCGGAGTACTCGTGCAGCGTGGCCATCGCCGAGGCGGCGACCGCGGGGTGCCGTGTCGCGGGATTCGTCACTCCCGGCCCGAACTCGACCCGAGACGTGCTTGACGCGATCAGCGTCAGGGCGGTGTACAACTCGCGGTGCGTCGACTGCATGTCGCCAACGCGGAGCGCGCGGAACCCGGCGCGCTCGGCCGACTGCGCGAGTGCGGGGATGCGTTCGAGCGCGAATGCCGGGAAGTTGATGCTGAGGTCGACGGGAGCGGGGCGGGGTGAATCCATGCCGAACTTTCTCCATTGATCATTGAAGTGATTGCTATCATAACGTCAATCATCCGAATCAATGAGGAGCGGACATGGCTTACACACTCGACGAGCTCTCGAGCATCGCGGAGATCCGGAACGTCCAGGAGCGGTACTGCCGGGGAATCGACCGCGCCGACGCCGACATCCTGCGCACCGTGTACTGGGAGGACGGGTACGACGAGCACGGCGCGTTCGAAGGTGATCGTGAGGCCTACATCGAGTGGGTGATCCCGGTCGTCAGGGAGCGGTTCGACGTCGTCCAGCACGTGCTCGGCCAGACATACACCGAGCTAGACGGCGACTTCGCCCACTCGGAGACGTACTTCGTGCAGCACTCGCTCCGCCCCGACGGCGTGACGTATGCGAGCCCCGGTCGGTACATCGACCGCCTCGAGCGCCGCAACGGCGAGTGGCGGATCCTGGAGCGCAAGACGATGATGTCGTTCTTCTACGCGACGGACGTCGCCGACACCGACAAGCACTTGGCCGCGGGCTTCCCCGCGGGCAGCATGGACCGCGAGGACCCCTCGTACATTCGCGGGCCGCTGCTCGGGGACCGCGCGAGGGTCGCCTGACCGAGAGTCGTGAGCCTGATCCCGCCAGTGATGGCGGGACCAGGCCAGGCCGAGCGCAGCGGCGAGGGCCGCGACATCCGGTGCCGGATCGTCGCGTCTGGGGTGATCACCTGAGCGTGCACGTGGTCGGCTCCCGCCTCGAGGTGTGCATCGAGGCCGGCCGTGAGGTCGGCGCCGCATCCCGAGACGACCAGCGCGTCGATCACCGGTGGTGACGCCGAGTCGAGTTCCTCCGGCGTGAACCCCAGCCGCTCGAGATTTCGCCGGTAGTTGCGAAGGTTAGGTAGAACTCAACGCCCGGCCGTGCTGTCTCGAGCGCACTGCCCGCACGTCGTCGATCACCACGCGTTGCTCGGGAATCAAGAGTGGAGATCCGCCCAAGATGCCGCGTGCCCAGCGGGGGTGCTCGGGCGTCACGAGGTACGGTTGCGCGCCGCCCGTGCACTCCGCAGCAATGGACAGCACGCGGGGTCCGAGCGCGGCGAGCACGATGCGATCGGCGGGCACCCTCCGGCAAGGAGGGCGTCGAGGTGGCCTGTAGCGCACTGATCGGCCAGCGGGCGAGTTCTGTGCGCTCGGGAAGCCGCAGGCCGACGCCGAGGGTGAACCGGTCGCGGTGCTCGTGCTGCAGCCGATGGTACGACGCGGCGACCTCGCGCCGGGATGTCGAGGTCTGCGCTGACGCCGCCGTACCAAACGGAGCCGAAGCCGTACCGGTCAGCCGCGACTCCGAATGAGGGGTCGGTGTCCCGGCCCATCCGCCACAGGCCATATCGACCCAACCGGCCGCGGATGCCGTCGCGCTCTGTCATGACGCTCGCGGCCGCCAAACCCGGCTGAGTCGTGAACTCAGAAGACAAGGTCAGGCGGGGGAGACGTCGTACTTGACGACCTCGGGCGCACCGGCCAGCAGCGGACCGAGCGCGGACTTGATGCCCTTTTCCGCCCGGTATGCGCGGTAGGCGGCGTCGTTCTCTTCCGACTCCCACTTCTCGACCAGCAGCCAGCGGGTGTTGTCCGCCTGATCGACCAGCACGTCGATTCCCAGGTTCCCCTCGAAGCCGCGGGCGAGTTCGAGCGAGGCTCGGACGGCGTGCTCGGCCTCCGCGACCGATTCAGGCTTGAACGTCAGTTTCACGATCGAGGTGATTGCCATTGCTTCATCGCTTTCGTTGGAGGGGGACCGCCTGCTGGCGATGTCGCCAGAGTAACAATCATATATATATTGACGTTGATTGTAGAGATACGGGACTAGTCTGTGGAGTGAATTCAGCACGAGGGCGTGCTAAAGCAGAAAAGGAAAACCATGCGCAAAACTGCGGTATCTCGTTCACTCACGGGAGGGGTCCTGGTGGCGGTCCTTGCGATCACCGGCTGCGCCTCCGGCGGCGACACAGCCCCCGAGGCTGAAGAGGGCTCCTCGATCGAGCAGATGGAGCCCATCGTCCTGACATACAGCGACTCGAACGTCGAAACGGCCGCCCACGTAACCGCCATGCAGGGGTTCATGGAGCAGGTCACCGAAGCCACCCATGGCAAGATCACCTTCGACACGTACTACGCAGCGGCGCTGCATCCGGTGACGGAGTCGCTCAGCGCCATCGAGTCTGGGCTCACGGACATCACCTTCGTCTCGCCGTCCAACGTGCCGGAACTCCTGCCTGCCGCACTGTGGGAGACCACCGTCTCGCAGGGCGCGATTAACCCCGAGTTCCCGATGTCGCTCATCCAGGGGACTCCCGTGCAGTTCGCGGCCTACCAGGACGATGCGCTCGCCGGCGAGTTGGCGCAGTACGACGCGGCCACACTCGCGACCTGGGGAACCGCGCCGAACAGCGTGATTTGCAAGCCCGAGGTCACCACCGCAGACCAGGCGGCTGGAAAGCTGATCAGGACGCCTGGTCCGCCCTTCATCCACGAGGTTGAAGAAATGGAGATGACCAACGTCACCTTGCCGGTGACCGATGTCTTCGAGGGCCTGCAGCGCGGAGTGATCGGCTGCTTCATGAACGTCATCAGCCCGTTCATCACGCTCGGAGTCTGGGACGAAGCCAAGTACTTCATCCCGGCGCACTTCGCGACCTCTGCCGGTTCGCAGCTGCTCATCAAGAAGTCGGTTCTCGAATCGCTGCCGCTCGACGCGCAGCGGATCATCTTCGATGCCCGCGTGGACCTGCTCGCCGACATCCTCGAGGCGACACTCGCGCGCAACGTGCAGTGGGCGAACGAGGCTCCTGCGAAGGGCGTGACCTTCGTCGATCCGACCTCCTTCAACAAGGCGATCGATGCCGCCCGTGACAAGTACACGGAGGCCGCTGTCAAGGATGCCCCGGCCGGCGTAGCCGATCCGGAGGGCTTCGCCGACAGCTTGACGGGACTCGCCGACAGCTGGGATGAGATCGCCGCCGATCTGGACGTCGAATCGGGCAGCCCCACCACGCAGGAAGGCTGGATCGATCTCTACCGGTCGGTAGAGGACATCGACTGGGATGCCTACGTCGACGCTCTGCACGAATTCCTGGAGCCGTACCGGCCCTAGGTGAGTCACCCCACATCGGCGGGGGAGAGCTTGTTGACAGCCCCTCGCCGATGTGGTCATATGTATCACGAGTGAACACGTGTTCACCACACATGACGATTACCCGCAAAACGCGGGCCCAGCGCGGCCCGCCCGACTTCACAGATGAGGTCGGTGTCCCGCAATGAAGCAGGAGTACAGATGTCCGAGTGGCACGAGATCGATAACAAACTGCAGGATCCCAGCTGGTACACGACGCAGGAGTACCACGAGGTATTCAAGCGTCTGCGCCACGAAGACCCTGTGCACTGGACGGAAGACGATGCGTATGGGAAGCATTACTGGTTCCTGACCCGGCATGAAGATGTCCGCGACATGCTGCTGAACCCGCGGGTCTTCAGCTCGCGGTGGGACACCCGGCCGCCGAAGACCTCGAAGCGTTACACCCCTGAAGAGCGGTTCGAGATGGGCTTCGACACCAGCATGGCGCGCAACGATCCGCCCATTCACGACCTGTACCGCAAGCCGGTGAACAAGCACTTCAGTGCGCCGGCCATCAACAAGATGCGCGGTGACGTGGAAGCGATCGTTGACGAGATCATCGCCGGCGTGGCTGACAAGGGCCAGGCGGATGTCGTCGAGGAGATCGCGGGGGACCTGCCGGTCAAGGTGATCCTCCGGATGCTCGGTGTTCCCGAAGAAGACTGGGACATGCTCCGCGAGGCCGCGTGGCAGTGGCTGGCTCCCGCGCACCCCAGCTACATGATCGACGGCGACGTGCTGAAGACGCACCGCCATGGTCACTCGCGACTGCTCGGCTACTGCGAGCAGCTCGCTCTCGCACGTCGCAGCGAGCCCAGGGATGACTTTGCAACGGTGCTCAGCCGGGTCCTGATCGACGACGATCCGCTGAGCGTCCACGAGATGCGCAGCTACTTCACTATCCTGATCGGCGGCGGCCTCGAGACCACCCGCAACACTGCGGCTGTCGGCCTTTGGCTGTTCCTCAAGAACCCCGACCAGCGCAAGCTGCTGCTCGACGACCCGTCGCTGATCAACAGCGCGATCGACGAGGTTCTGCGCTGGGTAACCCCGGCCCGCACCCGCTTCCGGATTGCGATGGAAGACATCGAGATCGGCGGCAAGGAGATCCGGACCGGCGACTGGGTATTCGGCTCGCAGGCCTCAGCCAACTTCGACGAGACCGTGTTCGCGAACCCGGAGAAGTTCGACATCACCCGGAACCCCAACCCGCACCTGAGCTTCGGAGAGGGCATCCACCTGTGCCTCGGCCGCTACCTGGCGCGGCTTGAGCTCGCATGCCTGTTCCCGAAGGTGCTGCAGGCGTTCCCGGACATGCAGATCGCAGCCGAGCCCGAGTGGATCCCCGACAACATCACGACCGGGTTCAGCAAGTTCGACGTCACGTACAGCCCGCTCGTTCTCGCGAGCGTTTGAGAGGAACACCATGGGAAAAATCGTTTATGTGCTGCCCGACGGGGAGCAGGTCATCGAGGCTCGCGAGGGCGAGTCACTGATGCAGATTGCCGTGCAGGCCGGCGTGTCCGCTATCGAAGGCGAGTGCGGAGGCGAGATGTCGTGCGCGACGTGCCACGTCTGGATCGAGGATGACTGGGCGGCGAAGCTGCGGCGCCCCTCGCAGGACGAGCTCGATCTCCTCGAGGCCGACGACCACTACACCGACGAAAGCCGGCTCGGCTGCCAGATCAAGTACTCCAGCGCCATCGACGGCATCGTCGCCAAGATCCCCGGATAGACAGGAAGCCTGAATATGTCGCACTACGACATCGTGGTCGTCGGTGCGGGCCATGCCGGCACGCAGACGGTCTTCGCATTGACCGCAGGAGGATTCACCGGGTCCATCGCCCTCATCGGCGACGAGATCTCCATCCCTTATGAGCGGCCGCCGCTCACGAAGGGTTACCTGGCGGACAGCATGCTCTCCGACGAGCTGGCGTTCCGCGCCGAGGCGTGGTGGGCAGGCTCGACCGTAGAGCGCCACCTGGGCACGGCAGTAGTCGCCGTCGATGCGGACGCACACACCGTGACAACCGAGGACGGCGGGACGATCAGTTACGGCACGCTCGTCTGGAGCGCGGGAGGAGAGGCGCGCCGACTGCCGACCCCCGGAGCCGACCTCAACGGGGTGCACGTAGTGCGCAAGCTGAGCGATGCGGAGCATGTCAAGCGCCTGGTCGCCACGACCCGAAAGGCCGTCGTCATCGGCGGCGGATACATCGGGCTGGAGACGGCCGCGTCACTGCGGAAGCTCGGCATCGAGGTGACGGTCGTCGAGGCGCTTGAACGGCTCCTGCAACGGGTCACGGGCGAGGACATCGCGGCGTACATCAAGGCGAAGCATGAGGGCGAGGGAGTCGAGTTCTTGCTGGGCACCGGCGTGAGCGAGATTCTCGGCGAGGACGGCCACGTCACCGGCGTGCAGCTGGCCTCCGGCCAGGTTCTTCCCGCCGACCTCGTCATTGTCGGGATCGGGCTAATCCCGAACGTGCGGCAACTGGCGGATGCCGGTGCCGAGATCGGCAACGGAGTGCTCGTCGACAAGTTCTGCCGCACGACCCTTCCGGATGTCTACGCGATCGGTGACTGCGCGAGTTTCGAGTCCGATTGGGTGCCCGATGACCGGCTGCGGCTCGAGTCCGTCCAGAACGCCAACGATCAGGCGAAGGCCGTCGCCAATACGCTCCTCGGTAAGCCTCAGCCGTACGACGCGTTGCCGTGGTTCTGGTCGCACCAGTACGACGATCGACTGCAGACCGCCGGGGTACTGACCGGCTACGATTCCGCAGTGCTTCGTGGAGATCCGGCCACCGGAAAGTTCAGCGTCGTGTACATGCGCGGTGACACTGTCGCCGCCGTCGACGCCATCAATAACGTCAAGGACTATGCGCAGGCCAAGTCGCTCATCGGCCGGACAGTGGCTGCCGACGATTCTCGCCTCGCTGACTCCGCGGTGCCGCTGAAGGCATTCGTCACCGAATCGCAGCTGGCATGAGCGATTCGATGAGTCCGCTGCGCTGGGCGGTCAAAGAGTCGTTCATCGACTACATCCGGGGCCTGGAAGACGGCACGATCGAGACGTTCGACGGGTGTGAAGCGGTCGACGGTGGTTTCGTCTTTCCCGGGGTGTCCGAGGCGGACGGCGAACTTCTGTTCACGGGCGGCGTCCGGTTCACGGGGTTCAGCGGCATGCTGGACGTTCGGCTGGTAGATCCGATGATCGAGGGCGACGGTCCTGACAAGACCCTGTCCGCCCTAGTCGGAGTTCCGTCGATCGCCGCGCGGGTTGCGATCGCAACCATTGAGGGCGCCGAGCAGCGCAACGCTGGACAACAGTGGACTGCAACACCGCGGATCACGTTCGAGGGCGTGCGCATCTTCGGCGACGTATACCAGGTCGGCACCGACCTCGCCCCGCTGGTTGTCGATCGGGAACAGTAGTGAGCGACACCGCGTACGAGGCGATTCTTGCGGCCGCGCGAGTGCGGTTCGGTGAAGACGGTTATCGCGATGTGACGATCCGCGCGATCGCCGCCGACGCCGGCTATTCCGCAGCCATGGTCATGAAGCTCATGGGTAGTAAGGAGCGACTGTTCTGGCTTGTCGCGCCCGGCGTGGCGTCGACCGCCGGCTTGGAGGACGAACGCGAACTCGTACCCAAACAAGAGATCGGCCGCGAACTCGTGCGGCGTATCTTCGCCCGGCGCCGAATGGGCTCCGGCGACCCCTACGCCGTGGCACCGCTGCTGATCAGGTCCGCACCGGAACCCGATCAGATCCGAGAAGAGATCCGGGAGCGGTACCTGCACAACATGGCCGCAATCATCGGTGACTCCAGCAAGGATCGGCGGCACGCGAAGGCTGTTCTGGCGATGATGTTCGGCATCGCCGCATCCGTCCACACGCTCGAAGCGTATGACGACGGTGACGACGAGGAAGCGATCACCACGTTCGCGGAACTGGTGCAGGTCGTGATCGATCGCTGCGACGGACCGCGACTGCCGTTGCCCGACGAGAGCGTCGGGATCTCCGCGGCGAGCCATGCCACACAAAGAGAGGACTGACTCCATGGCGGAGCAATCAAAGGGAGCGCGGCTGCGCGCACTGTTCACATCCCAGGAAACGACGCTGATGCCCTTCGGCGTGCTGCCTTTGCATGCGCGGATGGCGCAGCAGGCCGGCTTCCAGGCGTTCGAGGTGTCCGGCGGTTACTCGTCGTTCTGGCTCGCGGGCGTCGCCGATGTCGGGTATCAAACGATGACGGAGATCGTCGAGCAGGCGGCTCGCGTGGCGCGATCCGTCGACATTCCGGTCTTCTGCGACGCGGACACGGGGTACGGGGGCCCGGTGAACGTGCAGCGCACGACGCGCGCCTTCATCGACGCCGGAGTCGCGGGCATCCACCTGGAAGACCAGGCCGAACCGAAGAAGGCCGGCGGTCGCGGTGGTATTCGCCTGGTTTCGGATGCCGAGGCGATCGGTCGCTTCGCCGCCGCGGTCGAGGCGCGAGACCGGGTGGACCCCGACTTCGTGCTCGTCGCACGGACCGACGGCTATGGTGCCGCCGGCGGCGGTCTGGACGAGGCGATCCGGCGAGGCCAGCTGTACCGCGAGGAGACGGGTGTCGACGTCATCTTCTACGAGGGCCTGGAGACCTGGGAGGAGATCGAGACCGCGCTACGCGAAACGCCCGGTCCCGCCTACGCGATCCCGCACCGGAACGCAGGTCCGACGCCGTCGGTGGCTGAGATGACCCGAATGGGACAGGCGATTCAGATCGTTCCGTTCCTGCTGCCTGGTGTGCATGAGGTCTGGAACCTGCTGCGTGCGGTGGCAGAGAGCGGCGAGCTGAAGCCGGTCGACGACTACCGCGCGTACGTCGAGTCCTTTCGGGGCACCGACGCCTGGGTGGGAGCGGGCGAAGCGTTGTTGGGGATCACCTATGACGAGGTCGCGGAGCTCGAGGCCCGCCTCGCGCCGATTGCGGCGAACGCGACGACCGGTGGCGGCGCCGCATGAGCGCGCTCGACACGCCGCTCACGTTCTTGCGGGGAAGGGCGCTGCCGAATCGCTTCGTCCTGGCGCCCATGACGAACAAGCAGAGCGCGCCGGATGGCACGGTATTGGATGCCGAGATCGATTGGCTGGCTCGTCGGGCGCAGGGCGGATTCGGCGGGGTTGTCACCAGCGAGAGCGGCGTGGAGTTGCGCGGCCGCGGGTTTGAGACCGAGCCCGGCACGCACTCCGACGATCACATTCCGGGCCTCGCCCGGCTTGCCGAGGCAGTGAAGTCTGCCGGAAGCCTGGCGACCATGCAGTTGAATCACGCCGGCACGCGCGGGTACCGACTGGGTGAGCGCGTCAGTTCGTCGGATGACCCGGACACCGGGGCCCGGTCCTTGCTGGACGACGAGATCCCCGACGTGATCGAGGCATGGGCCAAGGCGGCGGCGCGATGCGAGCTCGCCGGTTTCGACGGCGTGCAGATCCACGCCGCGCATGGCTATCTGATCGGGCAGTTCCTCAGCGGCTCGCTGAATCGGCGTGTCGATGACTGGGGTGGGTCGCCCGAGAACCGGGCACGCTTCCTGTTCGCCGTGGTCGATGCCATCCGCGGAGCGACGGGTCCGGACTTCCAGATCGGCATCCGACTGTCCCCTGAACGATATGGCCAGGATCTCTTCGAGACGACCGCGGTGGTGGAACGTCTGATTGACGAGCGCCAGGTCGATTCGATCGACATGTCGCTGTGGGACGCTGGTAAGTTCCCGGATGACGAGCGCGCCGACCGTGCGCCGATCATGCGCCACTTCCTGCGCCTTCCCCGTGGCGAGGTACGGATGGGCGTCGCCGGCCGCGTGCGCACCGGGGCAGCAGTGCGTGCAGCGCTCGACGAGGGTAGTGACTACATCGCGATCGGCAAAGCAGGCATCCTGTACCCGGACTTCCCCCAGCGGGTTCTGCGTGACCCGGATCTGGAGCCGGATTGGTTGCCCGTGTCGGGGTCCTATCTGCGGTCGCAGTCGGTGGGGGACGGGTTCATCGAATACCTGAAGACGTGGAAGGGCTTCATCTCGGATGAGGCCCCACCGGAGGGATCCGCAGCATTCGTTTCGGCGTGGAGCGATGACGTGCACGGCATCAAGCCCGTGACCGTAGGCGCGGAATGATTCACACAACGACAAGGAGGTCGAGCGAATGAGTAGTACTGCAATCGCCGGCGGCAAGCAGGCAGTTTTCGATATGGATTCGCTGACGCTCACCGTCGAGGAAGCACCACACCCGGTGGCCGTACCCGGCGGACTTATTGCCCGCGTGACGCTCGCGGGTGTGTGCGGCAGCGATGTGCATCGCCTCGTCGGGCATGTAAAGGATGCCGTGGGCCGAGTCTCCTTCGGCCATGAGGCTGTCGGCGTCATCGAAGAGCTCGGCGACGGCCTCACCAGCGACTGGGGTGGATTGCCGATCTCGGTCGGCGATCGAGTCGTCTGGTACGCCGGTTCGACGCCGTGCGGCAAATGCCGCGGCTGTCGCACGACCGGCGAGGCCTGTGACGACCGGCAGTGGCCGTCGCCGTCAGAAGAGCCGAACGCCGCCGGCTACCGGGACGTTGCGAGCCTCTCTCCCCTCGTCCCATTCTTCCGAGTCGATGGGCCAGTAACAGACGAAGAGATCGTGGCCTTCGGCTGCGCACTGCCGACCGCGATCAGCGGTCAGCGTCGGCTCGGCCAGATCGAGCCGGGGCAGACCGTCGTCGTTCAGGGCGCCGGGCCGGTCGGTATCGCTGCCGCGATGGTCGCCTCGCTCAGTCCTGCCCGGAACGTCATTGTCATCGGGGCCCCGGCGCATCGCCTTGAGCTCGCGCGCGAGTTCGGCGCAACGAGCACGATCAACCTGGATGAGACGACCCCCGAAGAGCGGCTCGCCCGCGTGCTCGAACTCACCGATGGCCGCGGGGCAGACGTTGTCATCGAGGCGGCCGGCGTGCCGGAGGCGTTTCCGGAGGGAGTCTCCCTGCTCGCCCGCCACGGACGCTACCTGCTCTCGGGACTTTATTCGGGAACGCGGGAAGTCTTGTTCAACCCGGTTCCGATCACCCTCAAGTCGGCACGCATCATCGGCAATCTCGGGTCTAAGCCCGAGAGCGGGCTCCAAGCGCTGCGCTTCGTGCAGTCGAACCGCGAGCGGTTCCCGTTCGCCCGGGTCGTCACGCACCGCTACGGGCTGGAGGGAGTTGCCGATGCACTCGGGGCGATGCAGGACGGGTCGGCGCTTAAAGCCGTCATCACGCCCGCCCTCCGGCAGGCGTAGCTCGCGATCCTGATCCGGCTGGCGCACGGTGTGCCAGCCGGATCAACCAGCTCAGTCGTGAGCGAGGTGGGTGCCGAACAGGCGCTGGTGATAGGTCAACGGGGCCACGTCGGCGTGCTCGGCCCGCAACACCGTGCCGATCGCAATCTCATGATCGCCACCGTCAACCAGGGTGTGCAGCTCGCACGCGACCCAGCCGGACGAACCGTCCAGCCGGGGTGCACCCGCATCCAGTGCCCAGTCCACGTCCGCGAACCGGTCAACGCCTTTGCGGGCGAACACGGATGCCGTCGCGCTTTGGTGCGCGCCGAGAACGTTCACGCCGAAAGTACCGACCCGGCGCACGATCTCGAGCAGCTCCGAGCGACGATCGAGCGAGACGAGGATCATCGGCGGGTTCATTGACAGCGATGCGAACGCGCTCACTGTCGTGCCGTGCGGCATGCCGTCCTCGTATGCGGTCACGATGGAGACCGGGGTCGCGACGTTTCCCATCGCCATGCGGAAGGCGTCTTGCAGCAGAAGCGTCGGGGCAGTTTCGGTCATTGTCATGGGTCAGACTCCAGTGTCTTCAGGTCGGCGCGGATCGCTCCTGCCGAAGTTGCTTCTCACCATCGTCGGACGCCGAGCATGGTGTGTAAAGTGCAAGTAAAGCTACCTAACATGCGAAAACTGCAAGGAAAAAATAATGCTCGACGTCACTCGACTCAACCACGCGGTTGCGATCGCGGAACACGGGACGTTCGGTGCTGCCGCGCTCACCCTGCACATGTCGCAGTCCGCACTCACCCGCAGCATCCAGTCCCTCGAGTCCGAGTTCGGCATCAGACTGTTCGAACGCGGGCGCTCTGGCGCGAAGCTGACAGCTGAGGGAACGCGATTCATCGCCCAGGCGGAGCAGCTGGTGCGCCACGCCGCGTCCGTCGAACGCGACCTTCGCGACATCAGCGCCGGACGGGATGCCGCCGTGAACGTCGGCATGGGGCCGATCTCCGCGACGCTGTTCCTCCCGCGGATCCTCGAGGGTATGCTCCAGCTCTCTGCGCTCTTCCCCATCCGGGTCAAGGTCGGATCGAACAGCGAACTGCGGTACATGCTCGAAGCCGGCGAGCTCGACTTCTACGTGGGCGGTGTGCCGCGGGAGTCGCGTGGATTCTCCGGCGAGGACGGGCTGCGGATCGATCCGGTTCGAGCGCGTTCACGGTTGGCACTACTGGTGCGCGAAGGTCACCCATTGCTCGAATCGCCGGGTGATGTGGAACTTCGGGAGCGCTGTCCTGTGGTCGCCGGCACGTTCGCGCGGGATACTTCCGTCGGTGCCGATGTCGAGCGACACGGCTTTGCCGCTCCGGCGTTCGTCCTGGACGATTACGACCTTCTCGCGGATCTCGTCCGGCGGACGGATGCGGTTCTTCTGGCGACCGAACTCTTCGTCATAGTGCGCCCGGAACTCGGCTTGCACCGACTTGATATCGACGTCGCGCCTCAGGCCGATGCGAACTACGGCATCGTGTACTCAGACGCGCGCCGACTCTCGGTGGCGGCCAAGCAGGTCGCGGGACTGCTTCGGGAAACGGTCACCGTCGCCTACACCTGACGTTTCAGTCGAGCCCGCCACCGAACCGCTCGCTGAGTGCTCGGGATGCCGTGACCAGCACGTCGCGGGCGTGCTCAACGAACTCCAGTGACGCGTTCGGCGGGAACCCGTACAGCGTCAGGTGCAGGAGCGGGCCGTTCGCGTTGAGTACCGGTGCCGTGATCGTTCGCACCTCGCTCGCGGTTGACTCGTTCAACAGCGTGGGGTCATCGAGACCCCTCATCTGCGTACCGACGTCGAATAGCCGGCGCTGGAGACTCGGCGTGCGTCCGTGCTCTGCCATCGCCTCGACCAGTTCCTCTGCTTCGGTCGCGGCGTCGCTGCGGAACGTGAGTGTCCACCCGCGCTTGCGGATCCGGTCCAGGTCCGCGTCGAACTCCGCCCGCTGCTCGCTGCCAAGCTCTGCCGGGAAGCCGTCATACCACTCGGCTCGCAGCTCCGGCACGCCCCAGGCCGCGATGGTGCCGCCGAACGGGGGGAAGAACGGCAGAACCGCACCGACCGGATCGGCACCGCCGGCGTGGCCGGCAGTTGCCACGATGACGAGACCGTCCGCCTCGCGCGCAATGACCCGGCACTCCAGGCCCACGTCGGCCGCGAGTTGTTCCAGGTCTTCCCGTGCGGCCTCTGCCATACGAACTGCCTCGCTCGGGCGGCCACGAGAGGCCATGACCAGGGAGCGCGGGGCGAAGGTGCCGTACCCGCCCTGGAAGAACAGCAAGGGCAGGGTGGGAGTTTGAATCTCGAGCCCGAGTACCTTCCCGATGACGATGTAGTGGTCGCCGGCCTCGTGTACGTCGCCGAGTTCACAGTCGATCCACGCGACTGCTCCATCGAGCACGGGCGAGCCGGTGTGCGGCGCAGGACGCCAGTCGACTGAGCCGAAGCGATCTGCTCCCCTCGTCGCGAAGATGCGGCAGAGGTCCTCCTGGCCTCCCGCGAGCACATTCACGCAGAACCGGCCGGCGTCCCGAATCACCGGAAAGGTCGAGGATCCCCGATCGGGAAGGAACGCCACCATCGGAGGGTCCAGGGAGACCGATGCGAATGAGCCGACAGCCATGCCGATTGGCGCACCGTCGCCGTCGAGGGCGGTGATGACGGCCACGCCGGTCGGGAAGTGTCCGAGCACATCCCGAAAATGCCGCGGCGAGATCTCGCCGCCCTGGGGTCCATTCAACACAACGACTCCTTCGTCTACGTCCGTTCCTGTCCATCCGGCAGGATGTCAGATCGATCCGCGCTAGCGGGATCCGGACCACCGTACCAACTCGATCCACGGCTGCGATCTTGCGGGTCGAGGTGCCGGTACGCTCAGTGGCGTGTCGATGAAGCCAGCTCCTGCGGTCGTGAGAGCGATGTCCACCCTGAACTATCTGACTGCGCACCCTGGCGTCTCGTTCACACTCTCGGACCTCTGCGACGCCCTCGATGTGAACGCGGCATCCCTCTCTGCCCTTCTTCTCGCTCTGTCCGACGCCGGCTATGTGACGCGGCATCCGCGGCGCAAGACGTACACGCTCGGCCCGGCGGGTGTGGCGCTCGGGCATGCTGCGGCGCTGCAACACCCAGCGATTGAAGCTGCGGCAGATGAGATGCGCGAACTCGCCAATCTCGGCAACGAGTGCGTCGGCACCGTGGCCACCTCCGGTGAGATCCTGTTCGTCGCGATCGAGGGTCATCCCGGTGCAAAGTCACGGGAGGCGTGGGTGGGGCAGCGGATCCCGATGCTGCCCCCGTTCGGCCAGGTGTTCGTTGCGTGGTCATCGAGGGCAGAAATCGACCGCTGGCTCGGCCAGCCGGGCGAAGATGAGTCTGCGGTTCTCCTGCGCGAGCGAATCTTTGCGTCGCTGGAGCGAGTGCGCGAGGACGGCTATGTCGTGGGTCTGGCGAACGAGCCTGCCGAAGAGGTCATTGCGCTCGTCGACGAGCTCACCGAACTGGATCGCGAGGGGATCCGTCGTCGGCTCCTGGAGGCGATCCCGCGGCAGGGCGCGGACTACATCTCCGAAGGGATCCAGCCGGACGATGTTTACGATGTCGCGAACCTGGCAGTGCCCGTCTTCGACGCGGAAGGCACAGTGGCCTTCGCGATGACTCTCACCGGGTTGACCGGTATCCGTGGGGCCCGGCTTCGCGAGATCGGCGAGACTGCACTCGGCGCCGCACGGCGGGTGACCCGCAGTATCGGTGGAAAATGGCCCTCGCCGATAACCCCTGAACGGTAGCCATCGAGCTATCTGTCCATCTAGTGCATCCTATAGAGGATTGATAGGATAGAGTGGACTTGTCGCGGATGAAATCCGCCTGGATGGAGGACGAAGTTGTCTGGTGATCAAAGCGTCTACTCGGATCGGTTCCGCCTGGATGGCCGACGTATCGTGGTGCTCGGGGCCGGTCTCGGCATGGGTCGCGAGTCGGCAATCGCGGCACAGCAACTCGGCGCATCCGTATTTGCCGTGGACCTCGACGAAGCACGCGCGAAAGCGACCGCCGAGATCGTGGGCGGCGGGTATGCCGCGGTCGACGTCACCGACCGCGATGCCGTACTCGCGCTCGCCGATCGCGTTTCACAGGAGCTCGGGGAAGTCGACGGGGTGATCGACGTCGTCGGCATGGCCGCCTGGCACCCGGTCGACCAGACACCTGCGGACGTACGCGAGCGAATGTTCGCGCTGAACTACGTGCAGGCACTCCACGTCTTGGAGGCGTTCACGCCCAAGATGACCGGCGGCGGCACGTTTGCGTTCGTGAGCTCGGTATCCGGTGTGCGCGGCGCACAGAGTCACAGCGCCTACGGTGCGGCGAAAGCTGCCCTCATCGCCCTCGTCCGTTCGGCCGCCGTCGAACTCGCGCCGAAAGGCATCCGGGTCAACGCGGTTGCTCCCGGCGTAATCCTCACCCCGCGAACCCAGGACAGCTTGTTCGCCGATCCGAAGTTCATCGCGGCGCAGGAAGCGAGCGTTCCGATGGGGCGGTTCGGCGAGACGCCCGACATTGCCGGCGCCTTGATGTTCTTCACCGCGGCGGCGAGTGCCTATGTGACCGGACAGAACCTGATCGTCGACGGCGGAGTCGACGCGAAGTTCCCCCACCTCATCAAGTCTTGACGGCGCAGGAGGCCTTCCAATGATTGACAATGACTTCACCCGCATCTTCGGTATCGAACACCCGATCACCTGCGGTGGCATGACCGGTGTCGGGACGGCGCAGCTGATCGGTGCGGTCGCCGAAGCCGGAGCCCTCGGCTTCCTGACCGCCCTCACTCAGCCCACGCCTGAGGACCTCGTCCGGGAGATCCAGCGCACGAAAGATCTCACCGACAAGCCGTTCGGTGTCAACCTCACGATTTTGCCGACGATTCGGCCCGTGCCGTACGACGAATATCGCCAGGCGATCATCGAGAGCGGTGTCAAGGTCGTGGAGACCGCGGGCAGCAGCCCCGAGCCGCACATGGCGGACTTCAAGGCTGCCGGTGTCAAGGTGATCCACAAGGCAGTCGCGGTGCGTCATGCGCTGAAGGCCGAGTCTCTCGGCGTCGACGCGATCAGCATCGACGGATTCGAGTGCGCCGGGCATCCGGGCGAGGAAGACGTCCCCGGCCTGATCCTCATCCCTGCCGCCACGCGGCAGCTGACGATCCCGGTGATCGCATCCGGCGGTTTCGCCAACGGGCAGGGCCTTGCGGCAGCCATGGCACTGGGGGCCCAGGGCATCAACATGGGCACGCGATTCGTGGCTACCCACGAGGCTCCCGTGCACGAGAACGTCAAGCGACAGATCGTCGCGAACAACGAGCGCGACACGGTGCTGATCTTCCGAATGTTCAAGAACTCCGCCCGCGTCGCGCGCAACTCGATCTCCGAGGAGATCCTCGAGATCTCGAGTCGGCCCGGTGCCACCTTCGAAGACATCGCACACCTGGCGTCGGGCGTGCGCGGTCGCGAGCGAGTGCTCGCCGGCGGCGACATGGAGGGCGGCGTGTGGTGGGCGGGACAGTCTCAGGGCCTCATCCACGAGGTGCTGAGCGCCCGCGAGGTCATCGAATCGGTGGTCGCGGATGCCGAGGACGTAATCGTGAATCGACTGGCCAGCCAGGTCAAGGTCGCAGTCTGACACCCCGAGACGAAGAGAGAGACAGCAGATGGAGATCCGCAACGCAGCCGCACTAGTGACCGGCGCCGCATCCGGACTGGGCGCGGCCACGGCCGCGCGTCTGGCCGCCGACGGCGCGCAGGTGTTCGGTCTCGACCTCGCCGCCGGCGTGGAAAAGGCTCCGGCGATCGAGGGCGTGCGGTACCTCGCCGCCGATGTGACGAGCCCGTCGGACGTGGAGGCTGCTCTGGCGGCGGTCCGCGAGAGCGGGCACGACCTGCGCCTGGTGGTCAACTGTGCCGGTATCGCACCGGCGGTGCGCATCCTGTCGTCGCGTGGCGTGCATGACCTGGACGTGTTCCGCCGTACGATCGAGGTCAACCTGGTGGGCACCTTCAACGTGCTGCGCTTGAGCGCCGAGCTGATGGCCGCGCAGGATGCCGACGGTGACGGGCAGCGCGGCGTGATCATCAACACTGCGTCGGTCGCGGCCTATGAGGGGCAGATCGGGCAGGCCGCGTATGCCGCCTCGAAGGGTGGCGTGGTGAGTCTCACGATCGCCGCCGCCCGTGACCTGGCCCGGTCGGGGATCCGGGTGAACACCATCGCTCCCGGCATCGTGGCAACCCCCATGCTGACATCCCTCGGCGAAGAAGTCGGAGCATCGCTGGCACGGACGGTACCATTCCCCGCGCGGCTGGCGCGGCCGGACGAGTACGCCGATCTCGTGACGATGATCGTCGCCCACGACTACCTCAACGGTGAGACGATCCGCATGGACGCGGCGCTGCGGATGGCCCCGCAATGAGCGTGCTCCTCTCCGAACGGGACGGTCCGATCGCCCGCTTGACCCTCAACCGGCCGGACGCCGGGAACGCGCTCGATCTCGAGCTCGCCCGGGCATTGCGTGACAGTGCGCGGTCGTTGAGCGCCGACGACACGTGCGCCGTCATCCTCATCGACGCCCGCGGCGCCCTCTTCTGCGGGGGCGGCGACGTCGCGGCGATGTCCGCTGCCGAATCGCCCGCGGACTATGTGCGTGAACTAGCCGGAACGGTGCACGAGGCCATGCTCACGCTCGCCGCATCCGACACCGTCGTCATCAGCGCTGTGCACGGTGCTGCCGCCGGTGGCGGGTTCGGCATCGTGCTGAACTCCGACTACGTCGTGGCGGCCGAGACCGCGACCTTTGTCAGTGCCTATTCGAAGGTCGGGCTCAGCCCCGACTGCGGTTCGTCCTACCTGCTCCCACGAATCGTCGGCTCTATGAGGGCGACCGAATTCGCGATGTTCGGACGGCCCCTCGATGCCGCAACGGCACGCGACTGGGGCGTCGTCAACGCCGTCGAGCCGACCGAGCAAGTCGGAGCCACGGCGGTGCGCGCCGCGGAAAAGGTAGCCGGCATGCCGCCCGCCGCCCGAGCTGCATCCAAGCGGCTGCTGGCCGCCAGTTGGCTGCCTGGCTACCGCGAACACCTTGACGATGAGCGCGACACCATCGCGCAGCTCGCCTCGACGCTGGACTCCCAGCGCCTTCGCGCGGCCTTCCTCGCCCGCGCATCCTGACGAACCAAAAACTACTTGCGGTACCTAGTAATTACTTGCAGGTCCAAATATAATTTTGAGAACGTGCACCGCGAAAGGACACCATGACCACCCAGCTGACAGAAACCAAGACCCGCGAACTCACCCACTTCGTTGGTGGCCGCCACGTCGCCGGAACGTCCGGGCGATTCAGTGACGTCTACGACCCCAGCACCGGTGAGGTGCAGGCCACCGTCCCGCTCGCGAGCGCGGCAGAGGTTGGGGCCGCAATCGCCAACGCCGAGGAGGCACAGCTCGAGTGGGGTGCCTGGAACCCGCAGCGCCGCGCCCGCGTGCTACTGAAGTTCCTTCAGCTCGTCGACCGCGACATGGACTCCCTCGCCCGACTGCTCTCATCCGAACACGGCAAGACCATCGCCGACGCGAAGGGCGACATCCAACGCGGCATCGAGGTCATCGAGTTCGCCGCCGGCGGACCCCACCTGCTCAAGGGCGAGTACACCACTAGCGCAGGCACCGGAATTGACGTGTACTCGATGCGCCAGCCGCTCGGTGTCGTCGCGGGCATCACCCCCTTCAACTTCCCGGCCATGATTCCGCTGTGGAAGATGGGTCCGGCCCTCGCGGCAGGCAACTCCTTCATCCTCAAGCCGTCCGAGCGCGACCCTTCCGTGCCGCTGCGGATCGCCGAGCTCTTCCTTGAGGCCGGCTTGCCCGCCGGAGTGCTCAATGTCGTCAACGGCGACAAGACGGCCGTCGACGTGTTGCTCACCGACGACCGCGTCAAGGCGATCGGCTTCGTCGGCTCGACCCCGATCGCCCAGTACATCTACGAGACGGCCGCTGCCCATGGCAAGCGCGCCCAGTGCTTCGGCGGCGCGAAGAACCACATGATCGTGATGCCGGATGCCGACCTCGACCAGGTGGCCGATGCCCTGATCGGCGCTGGCTACGGCTCGGCCGGAGAACGCTGCATGGCCATTTCTGTGGCGGTTCCCGTGGGCAAAGAGACGGGCGACGCGCTCGCCGCGAAGCTCGCCGAGCGGGTCAAGGGCCTGAAGATCGGCCACTCCCACGACGAGAACGCCGACTACGGACCCCTGATCAACGCCGACGCCGTCACCCGAGTGTCGGCCGCCATTCAGGCCGGAATCGACGAAGGCGCCGAGCTGCTCGCCGACGGCCGCGGCCACGTGGTCGAAGGATACGAGAACGGCTTCTACCTCGGCCCGACCCTCTTCGACAACGTCACCACCGACATGAGCATCTACCAGGAAGAGGTCTTCGGGCCGGTGCTCATCATCACTCGCGTCGACACGTACGAAGAGGCACTGCGCCTGCCGTCCGAGCACAAGTACGGAAACGGTGTCTCCATCTATACGCGCGACGGCGACACCGCGCGCGACTTCAGCGCCCGCGTCAACACGGGAATGGTCGGTGTCAACGTGCCTATTCCGGTGCCCATCGCGTACCACACGTTCGGCGGCTGGAAGAAGTCTGGCTTCGGCGACCTCAACCAGCACGGTCCCGACTCGTTCCGGTTCTACACAAAGACCAAGACGGTGACGTCCCGCTGGCCCTCCGGCATCAAGGACGGCACCAGCTTCGTCATCCCGACGATGCACTGAGGAACCACGATGTTCACTACCCAGACTGAGGAGCAGGCGGCGCTCGTAGAAGCGGTACGCGACTTCGCCGAGAGCGAGCTGGCGCCGTATGCCGCCGAGCGGGATGCCGAGAAGTTCTTCCCGGTAGATACTCTCCGCAACGCCGGCGAGCTCGGCCTTGGCGGCATCTACGTCAAGGAGGATGTCGGGGGCTCCGGCCTCTCGCGGCTTGACGCGGTCGCGATCTTCGAGGAACTCGCCAAGGGCGACACGACGGTCGCGGCGTACATCTCGATCCACAACATGGTGGCGTGGATGATCGATACCTTCGGCAACGACGAGCAGCGGCACCGGTGGGTTCCGTCTCTCGTGACCATGGCCGACCTCGGCAGCTACTGCCTCACCGAGCCGGGTGCGGGCTCCGACGCCGCCGCGATCACCACGTCGGCACGGCGTGAGGGCGACGAGTATGTGATCAACGGCACTAAGCAGTTCATCTCGGGTGCGGGTTCGTCCGCGGTCTACATCGTGATGGCTCGAACAGGGGCGGACGGTCCCCGCGGGATCAGTGCGATCGTCGTCCCCGCCGGCGCCGAGGGGCTCAGCTTCGGACCCAACGAGAAGAAGATGGGCTGGAACGCGCAGCCCACGCGACAGGTCATCTTCGACGATGTGCGGGTTCCCGTCTCGAACCGGCTCGGCGAAGAGGGCGACGGCTTCGGCATCGCCATGAAGGGCCTCAACGGCGGGCGCGTGAACATGGGTGCCTGCTCCCTGGGCGGTGCCCAGTGGGCGTTGGACCGCGCCGCGCGTTACGTGCAGGAGCGCCACGCCTTCGGTGCGCCCCTGTCCGCGAACCAGTCCGTCGTGTTCACGCTCGCCGATATGGAGACCAACCTGCAGGCGGCCAGGGCGCTGCTGCAGCGGGCTGCCTCGATGATGGACGACGGAGATTCCGACGTGGCCGTCGCCTGCGCACTCGCGAAGCGATTCGCGACGGATGCCGCGTTTGAGGTGGCCAACGCCGCCCTGCAATTGCACGGCGGATACGGCTACCTGCAGGAGTACGGCATCGAGCGTGTGGTCCGTGACCTGCGGGTGCACCAGATCCTGGAAGGGACGAACGAGATCATGAAGGTCATCGTCGGGCGCAGCCTGCTGGAGCACATCCGATGACTGACGACGCAGAGGTCCTGGTTGGCCGTTCCGGCCGCCTCGGCATCCTCACCCTGAACCGACCACGCGCGATCAACGCGCTGACCCACGGAATGGTGCGCGCCGTCACCGACGCGCTGAACCACTGGCGGGGCGACGACAGTGTCCTGACCATCGCCATCGTCGGCGCGGGAGAGCGCGGACTCTGTGCCGGCGGAGACGTCGTGAGCCTCTATCGCGACGCGACCGAGGGTGACGGCTCGGCCGCCGCCGAATTCTGGCGCGACGAGTACCGCATGAATGCGCTCATTGCGCGCTATTCGAAACCGATTGTCGCGATCCAGGACGGACTCGTGCTCGGCGGCGGCATCGGCATCTCCGCGCACGCGTCGCATCGCGTCGTGACGGAGCGATCACGCATCGGCTTCCCCGAAGTCACCATCGGCTTCGTTCCGGATGTCGGGGCCAGCTGGCTGCTGTCTCGAGCGCCGGGCCAGGTGGGGAGCCGTCTCGGCCTGACCGCCGAGTCCATCGGCGCTGCCGACGCGATCTACGTCGGATTCTCCGACCACTTCGTGCCGAGCGACCAGATCTCTGCTTTGCTCATGGCCCTCGAGACGGAGGATCCCGATTCGGCGATTGCTGCTCTCGCGCAGCATCCGGGTGAGGCTCCCCTCGCCGCACAAACTCCGGCCATCGATCAGGCGTTCGGGCTCGACACTGTCGGCGAGATCCTTGCCGCGCTCCGCGAGGCCGGTGCCGACGACCTCGCCGACGGCATCCAGGCGAAGTCCCCGCTCGCGCTCGCCGTCACACGTGAGTCACTCCGCCGGGCGCGCGACTTCGGCGATCTGGAGGAGGCGCTCGTCAATGAGTTCCGGGTCTCAACGCACGCGCTGGCGGCACCCGACTTCGCCGAGGGGGTCCGCGCCCAGCTGGTCGACAAGGACCGCAACCCGCAGTGGACTCCCGCCTCTCTCGCGGACGTCACAGCTGACGCCGTGGCCCGGTTCTTCGCCGAGCCGGCCGCCGGCGACCTCACCATCCCCGATTTCGCACCGTCGAAGGAGACAGCATGACAACGATCGCATTCCTCGGACTCGGTCACATGGGCGGCCCCATGGCCGCAAACCTGGTGAAGGCCGGGCACCGCGTGATCGGCTTCGACATGATGCCCGCCGCGCTGGAGGCCGCCGCTGCCGCCGGTATTGAGGTGGTGGCGTCGGGTCAGGATGCCGTCCGGTCCGTGGGCTCGGGAGGCGTCGTGTTCACGATGTTCCCCAGCGGCCGACACGTGATCGACGCCTATCGGGGAACGGAAACCGAACCGGGCCTGCTTGCCGTCGCGGCGCCCGGAACCCTGTTCGTTGATTCCTCGACGATCGCGGTCGACGAGGCCCGTGCCGCGCATGCCCTCGCGGAGGCAGCGGGTCACCGTAGCCTGGACGCCCCGGTATCGGGAGGCGTCGTGGGAGCAGAGAACGCCACGCTCGCATTCATGGTCGGCGGAGGCGACGCTGACTTCGCAGAGGCGCTGCCGCTGCTGGAGACCATGGGCCGCCGCATCGTGCACTGCGGGGGCGCCGGACTCGGCCAAGCAGCGAAGATCTGCAACAACATGATCCTGGGCATCTCGCAGATCGCGGTCGCCGAAGCCTTCGTGCTCGGCGAGCGTCTCGGGCTCACCCACCAGGCCCTGTTCGACGTGGCATCCAACGCGTCCGGCCAGTCCTGGGCGCTCACGACGAACTGCCCCGTCCCGGGACCCGTGCCGACCAGCCCGGCAAACCGCGACTACCAGCCCGGCTTCGCGGGCACGCTCATGTCGAAAGACCTGGGCCTTGCCGAGCAGGCGATCGACCTGACCGGTGTCGACGCCAAGCTGGGTCTGATGGCGCACGAGATCTACAAGGAGTTCGCGGCCGGCGCCGGCGCAGGGCAGGACTTCTCGGGAATCATCAACACGGTGCGCGCGCAGAGCACTCCGGCGCCCGACCAGTTGTCGAGCAGCATGGTTCGGGAGGGCGCAGCATGACCAGCGCAGTCATCGTGGATGTCGTCCGCACCGCCAGCGGACGAGGCAAGCCCGGAGGCGCACTATCCGGCGTGCACCCGGTCGACCTCGCCGCGACCGTGCTGTCCTCGGTGCTCGAGCGCAACGGCCTGGAGTCCCGGCAGATCGACGATGTGATCTGGGGGACGGTCAGTCAGGTCGGCGACCAGAGCATGAACATCGCGCGCCAGGCAACCCTTGCGGCCGGGTTCGACGAGACCGTCCCCGCCACCACGATCGATCGCCAGTGCGGATCGAGCCAGCAGGCCGCCCATTTTGCGGCACAGGGCGTGATCGCGGGCGCCTATGACATCGTGATCGCCGGTGGCGTCGAGTCGATGAGTCGCGTGCCGCTCGGCAGCTCTTCCCGGGGCGGGTCTTCCTCGTCTCGCCTGGGCGAGCGATACCCGGAGGGCCTGGTCAACCAGGGCATCTCAGCGGAGCTGATCGCGGCGAAGTGGGGCTTTGACCGCGACCGACTGGACGCCTTCGCGGCAGAGTCGCACCGGAGAGCCGCGCTCGCGGCGGACTCCGGCTGGTTCGACTCTGCGCTGATCGAGGTCGACGTGACCGGTGCCGACGGAGAACGGCATGGACTCCGCAGGGACGAGACCATCCGCTCCGCGACGACCGCCGAAGGCCTCAGCGGGCTGCAGCCGTCGTTTTATGACGAGCAAGTCGTCGCCCGATTCCCGCAAATCGGCTGGTCGATCACGCCCGGCAACTCGTCGCCGCTCACGGACGGGTCATCCGCCGCGCTCATCATGAGTGAGGCGAAGGCTGCCGAACTCGGGCTCACCCCCCGCGCGCGCTTCCACAGTTTTGCCGTTGTGGGCGACGACCCGCTCTACATGCTCACCGGTCCGATCCCCGCGACCCGTCGCATCCTGGAGCGATCCGGGCTCAGCTTCGACGATCTCGACGCGTACGAGGTCAACGAGGCGTTCGCGTCCGTGCCGCTGGCGTGGGCTCACGAGTTCGACGCGGACCCGGCAAAGCTGAACCCGTGGGGCGGCGCGATCGCCCTCGGCCACGCGCTCGGATCCTCGGGAACGAGGCTGCTCGGCACTCTCCTGACCCACTTGGAAGCGACCGGCGGCCGGTACGGGCTGCAGACGATGTGCGAGGGCGGCGGTTTGGCCAATGCCACGATCATCGAGCGCCTCTAGCGCATCCACCCCAACTTTTCTTCACCAATCTCATAAGGACAGCTCTATGACTCACTACGAAGCAATCCTGGTCGAGACCCGCGGTCGCGTCGGCTGGATCACGCTCAATCGCCCCGAGGCGCTCAACGCGCTGAACTCGACCCTGATCCGCGAGATCGTGGCAGCAGGGCAAGCCTTCGACGTCGACCCCGCGATCGGCGCGATCGTGATCACCGGCTCGGAGAAGGCGTTCGCGGCCGGGGCCGACATCAAAGAGATGGCGGAGATGGGCTACGCCGACATGTACCTCAACGATCCGTTCGCGGGCTGGGGAGGCTTCGGTCGTCTGCGCACTCCGGTGATTGCCGCCGTCGCCGGGTACGCCCTGGGCGGTGGAAACGAACTCGCGATGATGTGCGACATCATCCTCGCGGCCGACACCGCGAAGTTCGGGCAGCCGGAGATCAACCTCGGCGTCATCCCGGGCATCGGCGGCACCCAGCGGCTGCCGCGTGTGGTCGGCAAGTACAAGGCAGCCGAACTCGTGCTGACCGGGCGGATCATGGGGGCCGAGGAGGCTGAGCGCGCGGGCCTGGTCTCGCGGATCGTGCCTGCGGCCGATCTGCTGGACGAGGCTCAGAAAGTGGCCGAGACGATCGCGTCCAAGTCGCTGCCGGTCGTCTATGCGGCCAAGGACGCCCTGCACGCGGCCGAAGAGACGGCGCTCGCTGAGGGGCTCCGCTTCGAACGGCAGGCTTTTGCCGCTGTCTTCGCCCTTGAGGACCAGACTGAGGGAATGGCGGCCTTCCGTGAAAAGCGTGCACCGAACTTCACGCACGGCTAAGGAGAGTGTGCTGTGATTTCTCAGAGCGGATCGGGCATCGGGCGGGGCTCCTCGAAGTCGCCCGCGTCACGCCGCAGTCGAGCCACAATGCGCACGAGGTCGACGGTGTCGGTCTCGGTCAGTCCCGGCTCGGCGAAGACGTCTCTGTTCAGGGCATCCGTCGCCGCTTCGACGACCTCGCGTCCCGCGGCTGTCAGCGACACGAGCGCGGCACGCCCGTCCTGCGGGTGCGGCTCGCGGAGCACGAGCCCGTCGCGGACGAGTCGGTCGACGGTGTTGGTCACGCTCGTGGGGTGCACCTGCAACCGCGCGATGGCGCTGGCCATCGGCATCCGCCCCTCCCTCGTGAACGCGAGCAGCCGCAGCAACTCATATCGGGCAAACGAGAGCCCGAATGGTTTGAGGGTGCGCTCCACTCTGCCCAGCATGATCTGCTGGGCACGCATGATCGATGTCACCGCTGACATGCCGGATGCGGCATCCGCCCAGCCATGCTCGGCCCACTGGCGTTTCGCCTCGGCGATCGGGTCAACCTGCAGCGGTGTGCGTCGTGCCATGCGCTCCTCCTCGTCGCTCAACGGTAGCCGACCGGGGCAGGCGGGACGGACGGTGACGCGCCACGCTGGCCGACCGCGTGCGGTAGGCGAGCGGTCGAGAGACCTCAGAGTTTTAGATACACCGAATGAGTACGTTGCAACAGTCGCCCCTGGAAACACGGCGGCGTAAGGAGATGTCAATGAAGATCATCGTGCTGGTTAAAGAGGTCCCCGACACGTACGGGGACCGCAAGCTCGACCTGGAGACAGGGCTCGCGGATCGCGGGGCTGGCGAGGTGGTGCTCGACGAGATCGGGGAGCGCTCGCTGGAGGTGGCGCTCTCGTTCGCGGACAAGAACGCCGACACCGAGATTGTTGTGCTGTCGATGGCGCCGGAGAGCGCCGCGGCGACGGTGCGCAAGGGACTCGCGATGGGTGCGACATCGGCGGTGCAGGTGGCCGACGAGGCGCTTCGCGGGGCGGACCTGGGGCTGACCGCGCAGGTGCTCGCCGCGGCGATTCAGCGCACCGGGTTCGACCTCGTGATCGCGGGAAACCTGTCCACGGATGGCACGGGTGGGGTGCTTCCGGCGATGGTCGCGGAGCTGCTCGGGGTGCCACAGGCGACGTCGCTGACCTCGATCGAGATTGCCGCGGACGCGGTGACCGGGGTGCGCGCGACGGATGATGGCACGATGCAGGTGAGCGCGCCGCTGCCGGCACTGGTGTCGATCACGGAGGCGCTGCCGGATGCGCGGTTCCCGAACTTCAAGGGGATCATGGCGGCGAAGAAGAAGCCGTTCGAGACGCTGTCCCTCGCCGACCTGGACGTGGATCCGGATGATCCGGAGTCGGCGCGGTCGATCGTGATCGCGATCGCGGAGAAGCCGGCCCGTGATGCGGGCGTGAAGATTGTCGACGAGGGCGATGCGGGCGAGAAGCTCGCCGAGTTCCTCGTGCAGAACCGATTGGTGTGAGGAGCGCAGTCATGACTGATTACGCAGCAGAGTCCATTCTTGTCCTGATCGAGCTCACGCCGTCCGGCGGGTTGGCGGGCAGCGCGGCGGGCCTGATCGGCGCGGCCGCCCTGGTTGGCACCCCGGTGGCGCTGGTGGTGACCGCACCCGGTGAAGGGGCTGCCGCGGCGGAGGCCGCGGGTGCCCTGGGCGCCGCGAACGTGGTCGTCGCCGAGACCGCTGACCCGGGAAGCCTGACGGTGCCGGTGGTCGATGCGCTTGTCGCCGCCGTGGACGCGGTGCGCCCTGACGCGGTGCTGATTTCGAACTCGATCGCGGGACGGGATGTCGCGGGCCGGTTCGCCGCCCGCACCCGATCCGGCCTGGCAGTCGACGCGATCGGTGTCTCGCGGGATGCGGAGGGCATCGTCGCCCAGCACTCGGTGTATGGCGGTGCGTACAACGTCGACTCCGCGGTGACCTGGGGTGCCCCGGTGATCACGGTGCGGCAGGGTTCGATCGACGCCCGCGCCGAGGCGCGCACCCCCACCGTTCAGATGCTGTCGGTGACCGCATCGGGCAAGCCCGCGGCGAGCATCGTGTCGTTCGACCCGGTGGTCGAGGCCTCGAGCCGGCCCGAGCTGCGCGGAGCGGCCAAGGTTGTCTCCGGTGGGCGGGGCTTGGGCTCCGAGGAGAAGTTCGTGCTTGTCGAGCAGCTCGCGGACACCCTGGGCGCGGCCATCGGTGCGTCCCGTGCGGCGGTCGACGCCGGGTACATCCCGCAGTCGCACCAGGTCGGCCAGACCGGCGTCTCGGTGGCGCCGCAGCTGTACGTGGCGCTCGGGATCTCCGGGGCGATCCAGCACCGTGCGGGCATGCAGACCTCGAAGACGATCGTCGCGATCAACAAGGATGCCGATGCCCCGATCTTCGAGATCGCGGACTTCGGTGTCGTCGGCGACCTGTTCACTGTCGTACCGCAGCTGATCGCTGCACTCGACGCGAAGAAGAAGTAGCGGACAATGGCAACGTATGTGCGGTCGATACGCCAAGGCCTCCCGCGGTGGCCCGGCGGTGAACCCTGGCCGCCCGCCGGCGACGCGCCGGTCGCTGAGCTCATCGCGGTCGCCCCGGAGCAGCCGCGGGAGATGGTGGCGGATGCCGCTGTGACCGTGCCGGCGCCGACTCCAGAAGCGGCGACCGGTCCCAGCGAGATGGCGCCGGCCACGGTAACGCCGATCGTGGCGGAGCCGGTTGCGCCCGCCGCACCGGCCAGGGGCTTGCAGTCGATCCGTCGCGGATTGCCGCGGGTTCCGGGCGGCGAGCCATGGCCGCCAGCAGGCACGGTGGCGGCATCCGTCGCCGCGGTGCCGGTGGCGTCTCCCATGTCGACTCCGGATGCGGGTCCGACCACGGCGGCGCAGGCTGCGGTCGCCGCGCAGGCTCCGGTTGCCGCGGAGGTTCCGGTTGTTCCCGCAAGACCGGCCGCGGGGATTCCGGTTGCCGCGGCTTCCGATCGTCCGCTCCGTCGCGGCTTGCCGCGGGTGAAGGACGGCGAGCCGTGGCCGCCGGCCGGGTTCGCGCCCGCCCGCGTGGCACCGGCGGCACAGGTAGCACCGGCGGCACCGGACGAGATCGCGCCCGCGGTCGCGGCAACCGCGCCCGCACCCGCAGCCGCGGCAACCGCACCCGCCCCCGCAGCCGCGGCATCCGTTCCCGCCCCCGTCGCTACTGCGGGACGGCCGGTGCGCGCACCGCTGGCACGCCCGACCACGCCGGCTCGTCCCGTGCCGCCGGCCCGCCCCCGTCCGGCGTCGGTGCCCGCCCAGAAGCCCGGACGGTTCGGCGCCTACACCCGCGGCCAGTTGCTGGGTTTCGCGGTCATCGGCGGCTTCGCGCTGATGTTCGCGGCGATGGTCGCGGTGGTCGCCGCCGCCTGGATCCGGGCCCTGCCGGTCACGCAGGACTTCCTCACCGCATTCCCCGGCGAATACCACCTGCCCGAGACGGCGACCCCCGGGTTCCCGGCGTGGGTGCAGTGGCAGCACTTCTTCAACGTGTTCCTGATGGTGCTGATCATCCGTTCCGGGCTGCAGGTGCGCACCGAGAAACGACCGGGCGCGTACTGGACACCGCGATGGTCCAAGGACGGCAAGGGCAAGATCAGCCTGGGACTGTGGTTCCACCAGTCGCTCGACATCCTGTGGCTGCTCAACGGCGTCATCTTCGTCGCGTTGCTGTTCGCCAGCGGGCACTGGATGCGAATCGTGCCGACCAGCTGGGAGGTCTTCCCCAACGCCCTCTCGGCGATGCTGCAGTACGCGTCGCTGAACTGGCCGACCGAGAACGGCTGGGTGAACTACAACAGCCTGCAACAGATCATGTACTTCCTCACCGTCTTCGTCGCAGCCCCGCTGGCGGCCATCACCGGGGTGCGGATGTCGGGCATGTGGCCGAAGAACGCCAAGACACTGAACCGGATCTACCCAGTCGAATGGGCGCGCGCGATCCACTTCCCGGTGATGCTCTACTTCGTGGCGTTCATCATCATTCACGTCGCCCTGGTGTTCGCCACCGGAGCGCTGCGGAACCTGAACCACATGTACGGCGGCACCGACGTGGTCAACTGGGCCGGGTTCTGGATCTTCTTCGTCTCGCTGCTGATCATCGTCGGCGGCTGGATCGCAGCCAGACCCCTGGTGCTCGCCCCAATCGCGAAGCTCACCGGCAAGGTCACGGCACGCTGATCAAGGCTCGCACGCCAGTATTGATTACCGCGCGGCACGCGGCTACAAGAAAGAAGGCACCATGCTGAAACTGGGATTGAAGGCGTCTGCTGAGCAGTTCGCGCCGCGTGAGCTGGTCGAGCTCGGGGTGATGGCGGAGGAGTACGGCTTTGACAGCGTCACCGCCAGCGACCACTTCCAGCCGTGGCGGCACAAGGGCGGGCACGCTCCGTTCTCGCTGGCCTGGATGACCGCGGTCGGCGAGCGCACCAAGCAGGTGCAGATCGGCACCTCGGTGATGACCCCGACGTTCCGCTACAACCCGGCGGTGGTGGCGCAGGCGTTCGCGACCATGGGCTGTCTCTACCCCGGCCGCATCATCCTCGGGGTGGGCACCGGGGAGGCGTTGAACGAGATCGCGACCGGGTTCCGCGGTGAGTGGCCGGAGTTCAAGGAGCGCCTCGGGCGGCTGCGGGAGTCGGTGGACCTGATGCGGCAACTGTGGACCGGTGACCGGGTCGACTTCGAGGGCGAGTACTACTCGACCAAGGGCGCCTCGATCTACGACGTGCCGGAGGGCGGCATCCCGATCTACATCGCCGCCGGCGGCCCGGTGGTGGCGCGCTACGCCGGGCGGGCCGGTGACGGCTTCATCTGCACCTCGGGTAAGGGCATGGAGCTGTACACTGAGCAGCTGCTGCCCGCGGTCGCGGAAGGCGCCGCGAAGGCGGGCCGCAACTTCGAGGACCTCGACCGGATGATCGAGATCAAGATCTCCTACGACACCGATCCGGATGCCGCGCTGGAGAACACCCGCTTCTGGGCTCCGTTGTCGCTCAGCGCCGAGCAGAAGCACTCGATCGAGGACCCGATCGAGATGGAGGCGGCGGCCGATGCGCTGCCGATCGAGCAGATCGCGAAACGCTGGATCGTGGCATCCGACCCCGACCAGGCGTTGGAGCAGATCCAGCCGTACCTGGACGCGGGCCTGAACCACCTGGTGTTCCACTCGCCCGGCCACGACCAGAAGCGGTTCCTCGACCTGTTCCGCAGCGACCTCGCGCCGAGACTGCGCGCGATCGGCTAACTAGTCACGCGGGTCGTCGCTCGACCGTTCCAATCTGTTTCCTTTGCCCTACCTGATCTTTCGACGAACCTTGGGAGCCCTCAGATTCGTCGCCAACGTGCTCGCCGCACACTGAGGAGACCTGGCTGCAATGACTATCGTGATGAATCCTGCCCTTGACGAGGCCGAGGTGCTCGTCGGCATCCCAGACCGCCTGTTCATCGGAGGGGAATGGGTTGAGGCTGAGGGCAGCGCCACGATCGACGTTCTTGACCCGTCGACCGGACGTCGGATCGCAACGGTGGCGGATGCCTCGATCGCTGATGGTGTGCGGGCGCTGGATGCCGCGGCCGCAGCACAGGCGGACTGGGCGCGCACTCCCGCCCGAGTGCGCGGCGAAATGCTGCGCCGCGCATTCGACCTGCTGCAGCAGCGCACAGAGCAGTTCGCGTTGCTGATGACCCTGGAGATGGGTAAGCCGCTGGCCGAAGCGCGTGGAGAGGTCGCCTACGGCGGCGAGTTCCTGCGCTGGTTCAGCGAGGAGGCGGTGCGAATCAGCGGTCGCTACGGGCCGACCCCCGAGGGCACCGGGACGATGATTGTCACCCAGCGCCCGGTCGGTCCGGTGTATCTGATCACCCCGTGGAACTTCCCCCTCGCGATGGCCACCCGCAAGCTCGGTCCGGCTCTCGCGGCCGGCTGCACGGTGGTGATCAAGCCGGCGACGCTCACGCCGCTGACGACCCTCGCTCTCGTCGCGTTGCTCGAGGAAGCCGGCCTGCCGAAGGGTGTCGTGAACCTGATCACCACGACATCCACCGCGCAGCTGTCCGAGACGTTGCTCGCCGACCCGCGGCTCCGCAAGGTGAGCTTCACCGGATCCACTCCGGTGGGGGTCGCGTTGCTGAAGCAGGCCGCGCCGAACGTGCTGCGCACCTCGATGGAGCTCGGCGGCAACGCCCCCTTCATCGTCTTCGACGACGCCAACCTCGACGCGGCGGTGGAGGGCGCCCTGGCCGCGAAGTTCCGAAACATCGGGCAGGCGTGCACCGCGGCGAACAGGTTTATCGTGCAGGAGAGCATCGCCGACGAGTTCGCGGCTCGACTCGCGGAGCGGGTTCGCTCGATGACGGTGGGCCGCGGCACCGACGACGGCGTGACGATCGGCCCGCTCATCGATCACAAGGCCGTTGCCAACACGCAGCGGCTGGTCGACGACGCCGTGGCGAAGGGCGCAGTCCTGTTGGCCGGTGGGTCCGCGATCGAGGGCGCCGGCAGCTTCTTCGAACCAACCGTGCTCGATCGGGTGACGGATGGGATGGCGATCAAGGTCGAGGAGATCTTCGCCCCTGTGGTGTCGATCATCCGGTTCGCCGACGAGGCCGAGGCGGTGCGCATCGCGAACGATTCCGAGTACGGGCTTGTCGGCTACGTGTTCACCGAGGACTTCAAGCGCGGCCAGCGCATGATCGACCAAATCGACACCGGCATGATGGGCCTGAACGTTGGCGTGGTCTCCAACGCCGCGGCACCGTTCGGCGGCGTGAAGCAGTCCGGAGTCGGGCGAGAGGGCGGGTCCGAGGGCATCCACGAGTACCTCGAGACCAAGTACACCCTGATGCCGAACCCGTCCTAATCGGGGACGTGGAAAGAGGGGCCTGCGCATTCGGCGCAGGCCCCTCGTTTCATGACTGCGCGCAGCGTCAGAGGCCGGTAGCCTTCGCGGCGGCGCCTGCTTTAAGAGCCGAGGATCCAAAATCGGTGGACCAGACAGATGCCGAGGTACGAGAACTCGTTTCCGCCCAGCGGAAGAAATCCTTGCGCTCTTTCTGTTGGGCGACCTTAGATGAGTGCTGCCGCCTCCTCTCGGCCGTGGATGTGACGATGGGTGGGGGATCGGTCCAGACAACAAAGGAGTCGTCATGGTGCTTTCCGAGGATCCGTTCCCCGCCTACGCGGAGCTGCTGAGTCATGGGCTCTCCGAGGAGACACCATGACCACTCAGGACACCCTCGATCCCACCGAGTATCGGAGCGCCCTCGGCGGCTTCGCGACGGGCGTGACGATCGTGACGACGAAGATTGACGGCGTTGCCTACGGCGCCACCGTCAACGCCTTCACCTCCGTGTCGATGAATCCGCCACTCGTACTCGTCTCGCTCGACCGCCGCAGTAACCTCTGTACCCGTCTCGCGGGTCGACCCTTCGTCGTCAACGTACTCGCGCACAATCAGGAGTCGCTCGCCTGGCACTTCGCGGGTCGATCCCGGTTCGAGCCTCACGAGATCCCGTGGGAGGCGGTCGACGCTGACTCGCCGTTCGCGCCACTCAAGGGGACGGTTGCGTCCTTCCGCTGCAGCCCGTGGGCCGAGTACGACGGCGGCGACCACTCACTATTCATCGGTGAGGTGCGGGCATTCACTCGAACCTACGGCGATCCGCTCCTGTTCCACAGCGGCATGTTTTCCATGACGGCCGAGAACATCCGGCACGGGTTGCACTCGACCCTGTGACACCAATCCCACCTATAACCACTGAGACCGAAGGAAGTGAACTATGTCAATCGCTGAATCCGAAGACACCATCACCCCCACCCTGACCGGCATCTCGAACAACCCCGTCCTGAGTAACCTGCCCGCTGACCGCCCGATGACTGGCGATGAGTACGTCGCCAGCCTGCGAGACGGTCGCGAGATCTACATCTACGGTGAACGCGTCCGCGATGTGACGGAGCATCCAGCGTTCTATAATCCGATCCGCATGACCGCGCGTCTCTATGATGCGCTGCACGATCCCGAACAACGTGATGCCCTGACCAGCCCGACCGATACAGGCAACGGCGGACGGACAATGTCGTTCTTCCGTGCCGCCCGAAGCGTCGAGGACATGACGCAGGATCAGAGGGCAATCAAGGCCTGGGCCGAGATCACGTACGGATGGATGGGTCGATCCCCGGATTACAAGGCCGCGTTCCTGGGTACACTCGGCGCCAATTCCGCCTTCTACACGCCGTTCGAGGACAACGCGAAGCGCTGGTATGCGGAGTCGCAAAACAAGGTGCTGTACTGGAACCACGCCATCGTGAATCCGCCCGTCGACCGGAACCGTCCGGCGGACGAGGTCGAGGACGTGTTTGTGCACGTCGAGAAGGAGACCGATGCCGGTCTCGTCGTGAGCGGCGCGAAAGTGGTGGCGACGGGCTCCGCGCTGACGCACTTCAACTTCATCGGCTATTACGGTATGCCGTTCAAGAAGAAGGAATATGCGCTCATCGCAACGGTGCCGATGAGTTCGCCCGGCATGAAACTCATCTGCCGGCCGTCGTACACCGCCACATCTGCGGCGATGGGCGCACCGTTCGACTACCCCCTCTCCTCCCGCCTCGATGAGAACGACACGGTCCTGATCCTCGACAAGGTGCTCATCCCGTGGGAGAACGTCTTCTCATACGGCGATGCGGATCGGATCTCGAACTTCGTGCCGCTGTCGGGCTTCCTCGAGCGTTTCACGTTCCAGGGGACGATCCGCCTCGCCGTCAAGCTCAAGTTCATCGCCGGTCTGCTGCTGAAGGCAGTGGAGATGACGGGCACGAAGGACTTCCGCGGTGTTCAGAGCCGGATCGGCGAAGTCATCGCTTGGCAGCATCTCTTCGAAGGTCTGTCCGACGCCGCGATCCGTGACCACCGCGAGTGGGAAAATGGAACGCTGCTGCCGAGCACCAAGTACGGGATGATCTACCGATGGTTCATGCAGGTCGGGTACAGCCGCGTCAAGGAAATCATCGAGCAGGATGTCGCGAGCGCCCTCGTCTACATGAACTCGAGTTCCGCGGACTTCAAGAACCCGGAAATCCGCAAGTACCTCGATAAGTACGCGCGCGGCTCCAACGGCTTCGACGCCGAAGCCCGTATGAAGCTTATGAAGGCCCTGTGGGACAGCATTGGATCCGAGTTCGGTGGCCGGCACGAACTGTACGAGCGCAACTACGCCGGCAACCATGAAGGTGTGCGTGTCGAGCTATACGGGGCCGCGGAGGCGACCGGGAACGCCGATGGAATGAGGAGCTTCGTCGACCGCTTCCTGAGTGAGTACGACCTCGACGGCTGGACGTCTCCCGACCTCAAGAGCTTCGACGAGTTGCGCACGAACACCTTCACGAGCATCCATAACGCCTGAGCCCACCGGGTGGGCCCGCATGTCGCCTCGACGATCATGTGGGCCCACGTTGGCGGGGTCTGATCGTTTAGGTCAGACCCTGTCGCTGCGGCGCACCGTCCAGAGACGCGATCGCGGTCAGCACCCGGCCCATTGTGCGAGCGGCGTCGGTGAACAGGCTGCCCTGCACCCGCGCGGCGGTAATCCGTAGCGACTCATCGCGAGTCAGACCGAACCAGCCGCACACCGTGGCAATCCCGTGCGGGGTGACTCGCCACAGCTTGTCGGCATCCTTCACGATGGCATCCTCGACGGACAGCGCGGTCAAACGCGAGTCATGGCCATCGATGATTGCGACGACGCGCTCAATCATGTCGGCGTCATAGTCGAGATGGTGCAGGATGTCGCGGGCGATCCGCGCCCCCTCGATCTCATGCTTGCGGATCAGGTCGGGTCGCCCTCCACCGGGAGCGATCGCCTCGAGGATCTCGTGTTCGGCGACCGTGGACCAACCAGTGTCGTGCAGCAGGATCGCGCACAGAACCACCTCTTCGTCGGCGTCCGGGGTCACCGCCAGCAACGCCCTGGCAATGCCGTACGCGTACAGCGTATGGGTGTCGTTGTTGCGAACATGCAGGTATGCGGCTGCCCGTTCCCAGATGGCGGCGTCGCGATCGCTCAGCGATAGGTATCCGTCGATGGTCGTGCCGTCAGGGATGTGACTGCGAACGTCGCGCCCGTAGCGCGTGCTGGTCGGCGAGGTCATGGCGAGCTCCTGGCTACTTCCGGCGGTGGATCGACTTGTAGGTCAGGTACGCGTTGAGCCCCTCGATGCCATACTCGGTGCCGAGCCCGGAGTCGTGGCGGCCGCCGAACGGTGCGGCGTGGTTCGAGGCGAAGAAGTTGATTCCAACCGATCCGGTGTCCATCCGGTCGGCGACCGCGAACGCGGCAGACTCGTCCCCGCTGAACACCACACCACCCAGACCGAACTCGGTGTTATTCGCAAGCGCGATTGCCTCATCGACGTCCGCGTACTTCAGAACGGAGAGCACCGGCCCGAAAATCTCCTCGCGCGAGATCCGCATCCAGGGCTCGACGTCAGCGAACACCGTGGGCTCCACGAAGAAACCCCGTTCCAGGCCACCGGCCAGGCTGGCGGCGCGCCCACCAGTGGTGGGCCGAGCGCCTTCTGCGCGGCCAGACTCCACGTAGTCCAACACGGTGCGGAACTGCGACTCGGTTGCGGTCGGCCCGAACACAGTTGCCTGGTCGAGCGGATCGCCCTGCGGCCCTGCCGCGATGGTGGCGGTCACCATGTCGACGACCTCGTCATACCGGCTCGCGGGCGCGAGGATCCGCGTCGAGATGTAGCAGGTCTGACCGGTGTTGCGCATGCACGACCGGATGAGCACCGACGACATGGCGTCCAGGTCGGCGTCCGGCAGCACGATTGCGCTGGACTTGCCGCCCAGCTCAAGCGTGACCGGCCGCAGCAATTCCCCGCTCGCCGCGGCAATCCGGCGCCCGACCGGCGTCGATCCGGTGAATGCGACCTTGTCGACATCCGGATGCCGCACCAACACGTCACCGAGACGACCCGACCCGGTGATGAGGTTCACCACCCCGGCCGGCACCCCCGCCGCGGCGACCGCATCGACGATCAACCGGATAGACAGCGGAGTCGGCGAGGCCGGCTTGATCACGACGGTGCAACCGGCCAGGAGCGCCGGAGCGAGCTTGCTGACCACGAGGTTGATCGGGAAGTTCCACGGCGCAATCAGCGCGCAGACACCGACCGGGTCACGCCGCACGATGGACTCGCCACCGCCTCGCGGGAAGGCGCGCACATCCTCGTGCTCGAGGTACCCGGCGAGGCTGGCGAAGTAGCGCAGAATTCCCGCCGCGTTCGCCGCAGCGCCACTCGACTCCGCTACCGGGGAGCCGTTCTCGCGAGTGTTGGTCAGGGAGATCTCCGTTGCCCGCTTCTCGACCTCATCGGCGATCCGCAGCAGGTAACCGGCGCGCTCTGTGGGCGTCAGCCGCGGCCACTCGCCGGCGAACGCGCGGCGGGCCGAGGCCACGGCGGCGTCGATATCCTCGGCCGATCCATCGGGCACCGATCCCCACACCTCGCCAGTGGCCGGGTCGGTGACCGGGTTGCGGTCGGTGCCGATAGCCGGGGTCCACGCGCCATCCACGAACACGTCATCCACGTTGCTGTACGGCAGCGACAGCACGCCTCGCGCGATGGATGCCGGTGAGGCGCTCGCGCTGGTCACGGAGTTCTGGTCGTGGAGAGAAGTCATCGCAGCACCGCCGTCTTCAGCAGCGCCCGGGAGCGCGCGATATCCGCGGTCGCCATATCGAGGGCAGCCTGCGTGATCAGCTCGGGCAGGATCTCGGAGATGAGCCGATCCGTGTACATAGCGGGGTCCATCTTGAACCAGGAGCTGGCCAGTGCGATTCCCGCATGGTCGAACCGCCACAGGCGGTCGGCATCGCGCATCATCGCATCCTCGAGTGAATACGCCACCGGACGAGTGTCATGCCCGTCGATGATCAGGCAGACACGCTCGATGAACTCGTCGGAGTAGCCGAGGCCGGGCAGCACGCGGCGGGCGACGTCGCAGCCTTCTCGCTCGTGTTCGTACCGGATGTCGGAGGTTCGCCAGTTGCCGGTGAAGCCCTCCGACATTATTCGGGACTCGTCGACGTGTGCCCAGCCGGTGTCGTGCAGCAGCGTGGCCACCCGAACCAGCTCGGCGTCGGCCGAGGGATAGGCGCGGCAGAGCCGCTCGGCGAAGGCCAGGGAGATCGGCAGGTGGATGTCGTTTCCGCGAGTGCGCGTCTCGGGGACAACGGCTCGCCAGAGACCGTCGAGGTCGTCGAGCGCAGCAGGAGTCGTGGCAATGGGGGAGGAATCCACCGGGCCGTCGGCCGGGACAGGACGAACCGGATAGCCCGCGACGAAGTCGTCGGCCAGTGCGTCCGCGTCGAGCTGCTGGGCTGAGTGACCGGCCGAGGCGGCCGGGTTGTTCGCGCTCGTCATGATGCTCCTTAGGCGTCAGCCGTGAATCAGTTGTCGATGGTGATGGTCTTGAGCGCCGCGGCCGGATCGCTGGCAGCCTCGGCAGGGATGTTCTGGGCGCGCGCGAGCGCGTTCTTGACCGCCATGAAGTCGAGCGGCGCATTGACGCAGTCGGCGGCGATGATCTGCCCGGCGCGGTAATAGAGCACGCTGAACTTTCCGCGCTCGTCGTCGCGGCGCACGACGGTCTGGTCGTGCCCGCTGCAGAGGCCTGCGATCTGGAGCTTCAGGTCGGCCTGATTCGACCAGAACCAGGGGATGCCGGCGTACTCCTCGCGTCGCCCAGTGAGGGAGTACGCGGCGACCTTTGCCTGCTCGACCGCGTTGTTCACGCTCTCCAGCCGGATCCGCTCGCCTGGCGCCGACCCGGGCACCGGGTTCGGCATGTTCGCGCAGTCGCCGACCGCCACCGTGGTGCCGTCCGACGCGAGCGCGTAGCGGTCGACCACGATGCCGTTATCGACCGCGAGCCCGAGCTGTTCGGCGAGGTCGGTGTTCGGGATCACACCGATGCCGATGATCACGATCTGGGCCGGCAGCACGGTGCCGTCGGGCAGCTCGACGCCGGCGACTGTGCGGCCATCGGCATCCGGCACGAACCGCCGCAGGGCGGTGGAGAGCCGGATGTCGAGTCCTCGCTCACGGTGCGCACGCAGGAAGTAGTCAGCGGTCTCTTCGCCGACCGCCCGGCCTACCAGGCGGGGACCGTATTCCAGCACCGTCACGTTCTTGCCGAGCTTCTGCAGGCTGGATGCGGCCTCGAGCCCGATGAAACCGCCGCCGACGATCACGACATCCTGGGCTTCGCCGATTCTGGCCTTCAGCTCTAGTGCGTCATCCGCGTTGCGCAGGTACAGCACCCGGTCGAGGTCTGAACCCTCTACATCCATGCGCCGGGCGCGGGCGCCGACGGTGAGTGCCAGCCGGGTGAACGGGAAGGATGCACCGGATGACGCGTGCGCGACACCCGAGCCGTCGGCATCCTTATCGATCCGCACGATCCGCTCGCCTTTGACCAGGCTCACGTTGTGCTCGGCCCAGTAGTCATTCGAGCGGAAAATGAGCGACTCGCTCTCCATCGTTCCCTGCAGGAACTCCTTCGACAGTGCCGGCCGCTGGTATGGCCGGTGATCTTCGTCGCCGAGCAGGGTGATGTGCTCGTCGAAGCCGAGGGCGCGCAGTGACACGGCCAATTGCACGCCGGCTTGGCTGGCCCCGATGATGAGCAGCCCGGTTCGGGTCGCCCGGGTGCTGTCCGCCACCGGCTGGCCGGTGGGCTGGATGGTTTCGGTGGTGCTCATGGTCAGACCTGCGTGCTGGGGGTAGTGATGAATACCTCGTCGTCTGCCAGCTTGAGCTGGCAGGACAGCCGGGAGTTGTCCTGCCGGTCGACGGCGGTGCCATAGAGCATCTCGTCTTCCATGTCGCTCATCGGGGGCAGATGCTCGGCGCAGTCCTCCCGAAGGAACACGTGGCAGGTGGCACAGGACAGTGACCCGCCGCACTCGGCGACGATCCCGGGCACGCCGTTGCGAACCGCGGTTTCCATAACCGAGTCGCCGACGTTGCCGTCGATGTCGCGCACGGTGCCGTCCGCGTCGGTGAAATGGACCGTTGGCATGACTACTCCTTGGGGTGGTGGTGCTAGATGAACTGTCGGCCGCCGTCGACGACCATGGTTTGACCGGTGAAATACGCGCTGTCGGGGCCGGCGAGGAACACGGCGGCTCCGACAATGTCCTCGGGCTGGCTGGCCCGCTTGATCGCGCCGCGGTCCACGCCGTACTCCGCGGCATTGTCGATGAGTCCGTAACTGGCCTCGGTGAGGGTGAATCCCGGGGCGATCGCGTTGACCGTGATCCCGCGTCGCCCCAGCTCTTTGGCCAGTACCCGGGTGAGCGCGACCACGCCTCCCTTGGATGCCACGTAGTGCAGCCACTGCTCGGATCCGCTGTACACGGTGGCGCTGGAGATGTTGATGACTCGACCGCCCTCGGGCAGGAACGGGCTGGCCGCCCGGGTGACGAGCCAGGGTCCCTTCAGGTTCACGCCCATCACCAGGTCCCATTCGGCCGGGTCGATGTCCTCGAAGGGGCTGCGGGTGACGGTGGCGTACACGGCGGCGTTGTTGAGCACGACGTCGATGCGTCCGTCCCCGAACTCGGCGACGCCTGCCGCGAGTTCCTCGGTGGAGTCGAGACTGGTGACGTCGGCCCGGAAGGCCGCGGCATCCGCCCCGGCCTCCCGAACCAGACGAGCGGTTTCTTCGGCGCCCTCGAGGTTGAGGTCGGCGACCGCGACCCGGTAGCCGCGGCCGGCGAAGCCGAGCGCGAACGCTCGACCCAGCCCGCCGGCCGCGCCGGTGATCAGGATGGTGCGGGGAGCAAAATCAGCCATGGCTGTGACTGTGTGCTCCAGGACCGGACACGATCAGTTCGCCGGCATCCGCGTCGTCCAGGATCTGCACCGTGCCCTTCGTGCCGTCCACGCGCAGGCGCTGGCCGGTCTTGATGGTGGTGGATGCCGATCCGGTTCCAGTGACGGCGGGCAGGCCGTACTCGCGGCAGACGATCGCGGCGTGGCTCATCATGCCGCCGATGTCGGTGACGGTGGCCTTGATCTTGCCGAAGATCGGACCCCACGAGGGTGCGGTGACCGTGGCGACCAGGATCTCACCCTGCTGCACCTCGGACAGCTGATCGGCGTCATGAATGACGCGCGCCAGGCCCTCGACCACACCGGGGGATGCCGCCATGCCGCGCAGTCCGCCGCCCTCGACGGCCTCGCCCTCGCCCAGCCAGGACTGCACCTGCTCGGTGGTGATGCCCCAGAGCATTCGGGTGAAGGGTTCGGTGATCACCGACGGCGGAGTGTTCAGCGCCGGAGCCGGACGGGCCGTCTTCAACGCGTCAACGATCTTGCGGCGCCGCTCGACCTCGTCCGGCCAGTAGGTCGGGCCGATCGGCTCGGCGCCGACACCCCAGCCGGTGACCAGGTCGAACAGCGCATCGCGCACCTCGTTGCGGCCGAGGTAGAGCAGGTCGTCGGGTTCGTTCCAGAAGCCTTCGGCGTGCAGCATCCGCGACAGCTCGCGGATCTTGCGCCAGAACACTCCCATCGTCCAGTGCTCGATGTAGAAGTTGTGGTTCTCCACGTACGGGTACGCCATGGCGGCCAGCCCACGCTTGCCGTCGAAGGTGGCCTGGGTCTCGCCGTCGAGCAGGTCGCGGTACTCCCCGATAATCCGGTCACGCTCGGCGATCAGCGCGGCGACCGGTCGCATGATGTCCTGACCGTCCTCGACGCGTCGGATGTAGTCGGCGATGTAGCCGAGCGGGATCTCCTGGTGTTCGTTCCAGTACTTGTCGTGCCCGTAGAAGCCGTTGCCGACGGTGAAGTTGAACCAGGGGTCCTGGGCCGACTCGTACTGGGCGATCCAGCGCTCGCCGCCGGGGGCGGCGGCGATGGTGGCCAGGGTTGCCTCGACGTCGTCGGTGTTGCCGAACTCACCCTGCAGCCCGAGCTCCACCGCGAGGGTGGCGAGCTTCTTCAGCTCGTCATCGGGCTTGAAGAGCTCCATGTCGACGCCCTGCACCATGGTGGCGATGGACTGGTCGGGGATGTTCGGGAAGACCTCCTTGCAGAAGTTGAAGAAGTCCAGGTAGGCGATGTAGCCGAGGTTGAGGAACTCGAAGTGGTACTGCCAGTTCTGGTAGGCCAACTGGATCAGCCTGTCGTAGCTGTCCAGCAGCACCTCGGAGCCGTCCTTGGCCTTGCCCGAAACGATGTCCTCCATGGGCACCATGTCGGGCAGCTTCGTGAACGAAATGCCCTCCATCTCATCGATCGTGCCGCGCACCTTGACGCGCCACTGGTCAAGCAAGGTCTCCCAGTTCTGGAAGTAGTGGCCAATGCGCTGTTCGAACAGCGGTACACGGGCGGCGATCTGGTCCTCCGGCACCGGGATCGGCGACATGTAGAGGTAGCCGAGGTGAATCTTGAACTCGATGCCGTTGGCGTTCGGGATCATCAGGTGGCGGGAGTTGTACTGGCCCAGACACTTGACCGCGAACTCACCGCCGATGGTTTCGAACGGCTTGAACACCGTCGGCCAGTGCTGGCTGTCGCAGAACCAGAACTTGGCGTCCTCCTGCTCCTTCAGCTTGTCCTGAAAGACCAGATAGTACGGGTACAGCTGCTCCCAGCCTTCGGCGCCAGATGGCACCGCAAGATCAGAAGGTTTCGGGAAGGACTTCGGTGACATAGCGATCCTTTCGGGTCTGGCTCGACAGTGAGCCGTGAATGGAGCAGAGGGTGGAACGTCAGGTGGTCGGTTTGAGCAGTGCCGAGGTGATGCTGCCGAAGCTGTAGCCACCGGTCGCGGGCGGGGTCGGCACCGGTTTCGTGGCCGGCTTGCTGGAGTGCACGGTTTCGGGCCGGGACTGCAATAGCAGCAGGTTCTCGCCTTCTGGCAGGTCGGCATCCAACGCCCACTCGATGTCCTGCGGGCTGCGGTAGTGCTTCTCGGCCCGCTTGGCCATCTGGGCAACCGCCAGCAACTGGTCGTCGGTGAGGCTGCGGACGGCGCGACGGGCGGGCTCGACTTCGTGTTCGATCAGGGCTCCCGCCGAGGCATCCGGGATCAGCTCGATGTGCTTGTCGCCCAGGTGCTCGGTGATCAAGGCAAGCGTGACCTTGTCGAGCAGGATGTTGTCAGGCGTGACCAGCCCGGAAACGACCAGCTCGCCGACGCCGTATGACGAGTCGATGGTGATCTTGGAGCGGTCGCCGTTGGTCGGGTCGAGGGTCATCGCGACGCCGGAAACCAGACTGTTGACCATCTTCTGCACGACCACCGCCATGGACAGTCCCTCGGCAGGGATGTTGTTGCGCAGTCGGTAGATGATGGCGCGCGAGGTGTACAGCGACGCCCAGCACTTTCGGATGTGCTCGGTCACTGCGGCGACGTCCGTCAGCCACAGGTAGGTGTCCTGCTGGCCGGCGAAGGATGCGTCGGGCAGGTCCTCCGCGGTTGCGCTGGAGCGCACCGCGACCGGGACGGGGCTGCTGAAGCGAGTCTGCAGCGCCTCATACGCGCCGATGGTCTCGGCGCGCAAGTCGTCGGGCACCGGACACGAGCAAATTGAATCGCGGATGTCGGCGGACACGCGGTCGACGTGGACGATGTCCTCGGGGTCGAGGTCGGCGAGCAGCTGCTCGATCTTCTCGGCGATCCCGGCCGCGTGCATGAAGGCGTCGAATTGGGCGGTTGTCACGATAAAGCCTGGAGGAACCGGCATCCCCGCGGTGGTCATGGTGACCAGGGAGGCGCCCTTGCCGCCGAGCTGGTCAAGCCGCGGCTCGATTCCGCCATCGAAGAACTGGACGAATTCGGTGCTGCGCATCACGCGGCCTCCCAGCTCACCGGCACAGCCTCGGGCACACGGAACGAGATGTTCTCGCGGAAGGTGATCTGCTCGGGGTCCTGCAGTCTCAGGTTCGGCGCCAGCCGCGTGACTTCCTCGAGCACGACCTTCGCCTGCAATTTGGCCAGCATGTTGCCCAGGCAGTAGTGAATCCCGAAGCCGAACGACAAGTGTTCGCGGGCGTTCGGTCGTGAAATGTCGAATGCCTCGCCGTCGTCGAACTTCTCGGCGTCGCGGTTGGCCGATCCCATGAGCAAGAGCAGCTCGGCTCCCTCGGGGATCCGCACGCCGGCGACATCCGCAGTCTTAAGCGCCTTGCGGCGCCAGGCGACGATCGAGCCGGAGTAGCGCAGCACCTCGTCGATGGCGGCGGGGATGCGGGCGGAGTCCTCGACCAGCTGCTGCCACTGCTCCTGGTGTGCGAGCAGCACGCGCAGCGAGTTGGCGATGAGCGTCGTGGTGGTCTCGTGGCCGGCGAAGAGGAGGCTGTACGCGACGGAGGCGATCTCGTGGTCGGAGATGTCGGCGCCTTCTGCCTGCGCACGCACCAGGTCAGCGGTCAGGTTGTCGCCGCCCTCCTCGTGTGCAACGCGCACCAGGCGCAGGCATTCCTGCCAGTACTCGACCAGGTTGTGGGCGTGCGGGATCTGTTCCTCGTCGCTGAGGTCACCCCAGGTCATTGCCGCGCGAGAGTCGCTCCACCGCTTGAAGGTGTCAACCTGTGAGGTATCGGCGCCGATGAGCGCGAGGATCGTGATCGTCGGCACGTCGTATGCGATGTCGCGGAAGACGTCACCGTGATGGTCGGGCTGCGCGAGCATCTTCTGGGTGAGCTCGATCACGTTCTGTCGGATTGCCGGCTCGAGTGCCTTGTAGCGGCGCGGCGTGAATGCCTTCTGCACGACGGCACGGATGCGGGTGTGCTCGGGTGGGCGGCGGGCGGAGAGCCCGGAGTACGCGGTGAATCCGCCGTCCTCCATGATCTGCTTCGCCGCAGCGCCACGCTCACGAACTGGAGCTTGCGCGTTCTCGCTGGAGAAGGTCTCCCAGTCGTCGAACACGGCCTTGATGTCCTCGTAACGAGAGACCACGTAGAGGCCGGTGCGCTCATCGAACATGACCGGCTGCTCGGCGCGAAGCTCTGCATAGGCGGGGAACGGATCCTTCAGCTGGAACGGTTCGTAGCCGTGATGTCCTGCCGGTGCTTCCGCTCCGTGCGCGACTGGGCAGCGGCCCATCGTTTCCGTTGAGGACGACATGTGAACTCCTATGTTCTTTCCCGGTGCAGGTTCGGTTCCCACAGTCTGGCTCACCGAGGCGCGCGAGGCCTGCCAACACTTCCGTCCAGCGGAAGTGATTTTAGTGTGATGGCATCAATCGCGGAGGGCGGAGCCGCGTGCGAGGAACGCCTCAAGGGGGATGTGGGCGGTGGCGCGCTCGATCTGTGCGGAGACCCCGCGCAGGGTGGGCAAATGGCGGACCATCGTCGCCGCCTGTGTCGACAGCATGACCAGGCCGAGCCCGGCACCGACGCGTCCGGAGTGGAACACCGGCACGGCGATCGAACAGGAGCCCAGCCGTACCTCCTCCAGCGTTGTCGCGTACCCCTGCTCCCGGATCTGTGCGAGCTCCTCGGCGAGGAGACGCGGTTCGACGTGCGTGTGCGCCGTGCGATGCTCCAGCCCGCGATCGAGGTACGCGCTTCGCACCCATTCCTCCTCAAACGCGAGGATCACCTTGCCGACGGCGGTCGCATGCATCGGCAGCCGCCCGCCTACGCGCGACGCCCGGGGAACGCGCTTTGATCCGTACACCCGGTCGATGTACAGCACCTCGTTGCCTTCCCGCACGGCAAGGTGCGCCGTTTCGCCGGTGAGCGAGAACAGATCCTGGATGAACGGACGCGCCGTCTCCCGGAGCGGACGCCAGGCATTCTGAGCCAGCTCCCACAGGCGGATGCCGAGTTGATAGCGACCCTGCGCTCCGCGGAAGAGCAAGCCCCACTCGGTGAGTTCGGTGACCAGTCGATGGGCGGTGCTCAGCGGCATGCCCGAGCTCTCGGCGATCTCGGTGAGGGTAAGCGCGCCGCGCGACTGCTCGAACGCCTCGAGAATGGCCAGGACCTTCGTGGTCACCGTTCGTCCGGGCTCGCTGTTCCCGCCTGCCATCGGGGTCCTCTCCTGCGTCGTGATTAGAGCGCCGACTCGCCACCCACAAATGGCCACCCGGTGTATGCCTCTGCCAGGTACTGGCGGCCCGCCCGAGAGGAGACTACCGACTCCAGCTCGCCGCGTCGTCGGCGTTCGTCAAACTCGGTCGCGCCGGGTGCAGCGTGCAGCATGCTTGTCATCCACCAGGAGAAGTGCTGCGCGCGCCAGATGCGCTTCGATGCCCGTTCGGGGAACTCGTCGAGCTGCGTAGTCGAGCCGGTGCGGTAGAACTCCTGAATGGCGCCATCCAGCAGGCGAACATCGGCAACCGCCAAGTTCAGCCCCTTCGCGCCGGTGGGTGGCACCGTGTGCGCCGCGTCGCCGACCAGGAACACGCGACCGTGGCGCAGCTGATGGGCGACGAAGCTGCGGAAGCGCAGCACGTCGCGCTGGAAGATCGGCCCTTCGATGAGGCCGCCGCCGACTCGCTCCTGCAGCGAGTCCCAGATCTCGGCGTCGCTCATGGATGTCGGATCCAGTTCCGGGTCGCACTGCAGGTACATTCGCTGCACCGTCTCACTGCGCTGGCTGATCAGGGCGAACCCGTGCTCCGAGGCGCTGTAGATCAGCTCCGGGGCGCTCGGCGGTGCTTCGCAGAGGATGCCGAACCAGGCGAACGGGTACTCGCGGAAGTAGCCGCCGGTCGATGACCCGGTCACCGCCTCGCGGGCGACGCTGCGCGATCCGTCGGCGCCGATCACGAAATCGGCGACGATCTCGAACGGCGCGCCATCCGCGTCGGTGCCGATGATCCGCGGGGCGTCGGTGTCGGCATCCGCAACCGCGCTCGCCGTGACCCCGAACCGGATGTCGCCGCCATCGCGCAGCCGGGTCGCGATCAGATCTTTTAGGACCTCATGCTGCGGGTAGAGCCAGACGGCCCGGCCAACCAGGTCGGCGAAGTCGATCCGGTGTCCCTCGCCGCCGAAGCGGAACTCGATGCCGTCGTGTCGGTGCCCGTCGGTGAGTACCCGATCGGATGCTCCGGTCTCGGCCAGGAGGTCGACGGTGCCGTTCTCGAGGATGCCGGCCCGGATGGTCTGCTCGACCTCCTCGCGGCTGCGGTTCTCGATCACGATGGAGTCGATGCCCGCGCGGTGCAACAGGTGCGAGAGCATCAAGCCGGCGGGTCCCGCGCCGATGATGCCGACCTGGGTGCGAACGGTGTTGGTCACGACGTCTCCTTTGACTGCGAACGGGCTGTTCTCGATATTCTCGGCTCACTCCTCGGCCCCGAGGCGCGCTTTCCTATTCAATGGGAAATGAAGTTGCTGTCCCTGATCGCCTGGGTGATCCCGGCTGCAGCCTGTTTGAGCACGCGCACCGTGGTTGGCTCCTGCTCGCTGCCCCGCGGCAGCACGACCGAGAGTGCGGCAACCACGCCTCCGAACGGATCCTTCACCGGCACCGCGATGCCGGTCGAGACCGATTCGATCGATCCGGGCGCGAAGGCGTAGCCGATTCTGCGGATCTCGTGCAGCTTGTCGCGGAGCAGTCGGGGGTCGGTGATCGTTTCCGCGGACACTGGTTTCAGCGGCGCGGCCAGGACCGCCTCTTGCAGCGCCGGATCCGAGTGGGCGAGCAACACGAGCCCCGATGAGGACGCGTGAATCGGCAGGCGCCCGGCGACCTTGGTGATGTTCGCCCCGGAGTCGCGATCGGACAGTCGCTCGATGAACAGCACCTCGTGCTCGTCGAGCACGGCGAGCTGGGTGTGCTCACGGATCTCCCGTTGCACGTCTGCCATGAACGGCATGGCCAGTTGCCGGAGCCCGAGCGCGCGTGAGCCGCGCGTGGTCAGCTCCCAGAGCTTGAGGCCGATGCGCACCGACCCCTGCTCCTCGCGTTCCAGGAGACCGGATGTCACCAGTTCGCCCACGATGCGGTGAGTGCTCGACACCGGGAGTCCGGTTCGTCGGGCGATCTCCGACGGGGTCTGGTTCGTTCGGGCGCCGTCGAAGGATTCGAGGATGCGCACGATGCGCTGAACCATCGAGTCGCCGGACTGGGAGTTCGCCATTCCAGAAGGGTCTCACGGGGTAGCTGCCCGGATGTGTCACGGACCCCCGAGGATGTCGCGAAGATCGTCTCGTTCTTTGCTGGCCCCGACTCTCAGCCGAAGAAGTCACCGAAGTCTCCGAGATCGCCCAGGCCGTCGAGCAGGCCGCCGATAGCAAGCCCTCCGAGGACGCCGCCGAGCACCTGCGATCCCGTCGAACCGTAGCCGGTGCGCGGGGAACCATACGAGCCGTGCCCGTATCCCTGCGCGCGCGAGAGATCGGCGCGAGCTATGGCTGCAGCTTCCGCACCCAGCCCAGCCGCGCGGCGGGCACGCGCAATGGCGGACTCAGGCTCGCGCTCTTCGGTGAGGCTGGCGAGTTCACGCTCAGCTTCGGCCAACCGGGTGCGCGCATCCGGACCGACCGGCACTTGGTAGTCGAGAACGAGGCCGCGCGCTGCCGCGATCTGCTGCTCGGCGTCATCGATCGCGGTGACAAGCTGCGCGCGCATCCGCTCTCGCCGATCTGCCTGCTGTGCGTGCTCGGCGACCGCGTCATCCAGCGCGGTATTCGCCTGACGCACAGCCGAGAGCGAACCGACCGGGTCGCGCAGCGAGTCGGAGGGCGGCAGGGCTCTGAGCGCGCCCTCGAGGTCTGCGATCGCCGGATCGATGCGTGCGCGGCGGGCGGATTCCGGAAGCTGCCTGGCAGCGACCAGTTCGGCATGCGATTCCGCGACCATCGCGGTCAGGGCGGCCTCGGCTTTGATTGCCTCGACTTCGAAACTGTCGATGGCGTCGAGGAGCGCTTGCGCCCGCCGGATGGACTCGACCGCGGCGTGCAGCGCGGCGGCCGCCTCCGCGTCGCGAGATCGGGTGAGCCGGGACTCGGCGACCTGAGTGCTCCGCTCGGCGAACTCGAGCAATCGCTCGGCTTGAACGGGGTTCGCCGTGATCGGGTCGAGCGCGGCGTCCGAGTACCGCTCGGCGAGCTGGGCTAATGCGTTCCGGCTGGGCGGCAAAGACTGCCGGATGCGCTCGATCTCGCCCCGCACCCGCTGGATGTCCGATGGCGCCTTGTGCGCCGCGGCCCGGCGGGCGGCGAAGGCTGCGGACTGCTCCGTGAGTGATGACTCCGCCGACTGGCAGAGAGCGACGATGCGCTCGTTCCACTCTCGCCGCTGGTCGACAGTGTCTGGCACGTGGTCGCTGAGGCGCTGGTTCAGCTGGAATGCCTCGCTCAGCCGCTGGCGAGCACGGTGGAGCGCCGCACGGAACTCGGTCGTCGCAGCGTCCCCGAACTCGGCAACGGCGAAGCCGAGCTCATCGTCAACCAGGCGGATGCGCTCGTCGGCTCGCACGAGCGATGACCCTGCACGCTGTTCCAACTCGGCCAGGTGCGCAGCGATCTTGCGCTCGTTCTCCAACCGTCGACGCTTCGTCCGCGTCCGGATCACGACGACGATAGAAACGACCCCGATGGTCAGCACCGCCACGGCGGCTACGAACATCAGGACCAAATCCATAGTGCGATCCTAGAGCGGCAGGTGCAAAGGAGGGCCGACGACATCCGCGACATTAGGCTGTGCTACAGCTCAGAACCTCGACTCACGCAGCCAGATACGCGAGACGCAATGAAAGGCCACCATGGAACTCGACGATCTCCTCGAGTCGCTGAACGCAGGCCAGACCATCACGGGGGACTCGCCGTTGCATAAAGTCATGCACCAGGTCAGCCAGGATGCCCTGCGCATCACCGGCGAGCTCAACGGCGGATACCAGGAACCGGCGCGGGTGCGGGAGCTGCTGGCTCAGCTGATCGGCAAGCCAGTTGACGAATCTGTGACAGTTTTCCCACCCTTCTACTCCGACTTCGGCAAGAACATCACCCTCGGGGAGCGGATCTTCATCAATTCAGGGTGCAAGTTCCAGGATCAAGGCGGTGTCGTCATTGGGGATGACTGCCTAATCGGGCACAACACGGTGATGGCCACGCTCAACCACGACCTCATGCCGAGCCGCCGCGCGGACATGCATCCGGCCCCCATCGTCATCGGCCGCAATGTGTGGATCGGTGCTAATGTGACCGTTCTGCCGGGCGTGACGATCGGCGATAACGCTGTCGTGGCGGCTGCGTCCGTGGTCACGAAGGACGTACCGGAAAACACCGTTGTTGTGGGCTCGCCTGCACGAGTGGTGCGCTCACTGGCCAACTGAGCCAGACCCGACATCACCGCTCCACGAGGATGCGTCTTCGTCGCTGTAGAGCTTCGCGCCCGGCCGGAAAATGACGCCCCCGAATTCCAGGTCACTGCTCCGGAATCGCGGCCACCGCGTCGATCTCGACGAGCGCACCCGGTCGTGCCGGGGTGACGGCAAGCACGGTGACGGCGGTGCGGTGCTCACCCCATACCGAGCGCGTCGCGGCGTAGGCCGCCCCGGGGTCGATCCCGGCGGCGAGATAGATCGTCAACTTGGCAACATGCTCGGGGCCAGTTCCGGCGGCAGCCAGCACGGCGAGCACGTTGCGCATGGCTTGTTCCGTCTGCGCTTCGAGTCCGTCGAGCAGAGCGCCGGTACTGTCCGTGCCGTTCTGCCCGCCGACGTAAAGCATCGGCCCGGCGGGAACGAGCATGCCTTGCGCGAAGGCGGGGTTCTGATGCAGCTGCGGAGGGTCTACCGGAGTGGGTTGACGGGTCATGGTGGTGTCCATCCTTCAGTCCTTCAGGTGCTCCCGAGTATCCCGCCGGCATCCGAGATTCCACCACCCCCCGACGAGGCGATCTAGTCGGCGCCGTCCTCGCTGCGGCATGCGAGTTCATAACCGCTGTCGCGGTAGGTGAGCGCATAGGTCGTGCCCGGATGCAGTCGCTCGGCGATGGCGAGCACGTCCCCCCACTCGCCGGGCGTCCCGCCTGCGACGGGATCGATGAGGATGCAGTCGGGGGTGGGGTTCGTGTTGCCGATCCAGTACACGTCGTGGTCGTCGACGAGGTAGCTCATCAGACCGACATCCGTCTCGACGCTCGCTCCGGCAGGCACCGCGTCGAGCACGCTGGTCGCGGCGGCCGCACGGTCGGGTGCCGCCCACGAGGCGGGGGAGAGGATGGTGCCGAGCGGCAAACCGGGTTGCAGCAGCAGAGCGGACGTGATCGCGATGACGGCGCCGTGCCCGCTGTACTGCCGCAGCCACGCCCAGCGGCTGCCGCGACCGCGCTCAATTGCGTCAAGGAGCGCGACGAACGCGATCGGCATCAGCACAGCGCTGTAGTGCCAGTCGGGACCCCAATAGCCGTGATTGGTGGACAGAAACCGCCACGCGAGAGTCGGTATCAGCACGAGCGTGATCGGGGAGCGCACGATCAGACCGCCGGTGATGACCGCGAGCAGTAGCAGGGTCTCCGCTTTGGCCGGGTCGAACAGGGCGGCCAGGTCGGAGAGCACTGCGCCGGGGTTGGCCTTGTCGGCGTAGGCCCAGGCGCCGTTCGGATTCAAGGCGGGGAGGATGACGAGCGTGGCGAGGGCGAACCAGCCGAACCCCCAGGCGGCCAGCCACAGTCCGAGGGGTTTGCGAGCTTGGAACGCGATGAGCACGCCGATCGCCACGACCGTGAGCCCGAGGTCCTCCTTGACGAACACGAGCGGGGCCGCCCAGAGCGCGGCGGCCCGCCACCGCTTCTCGAGGACCGCCGTTAGGCTGGCGGTGAGCAGCGGCACGGCGACGGCGATTTCGTGGAACTGCGCCTCCGCGGCGTACTGCAGCCCCCAGCTGAGCCCGAACGCCAGACCGAGCAGAACACCGACGGCCGGCCCGATCCTGCGCTGCGCGGCACGCGTGAAAATCCCCGCGGCCACGGCGAAGCACACGGCTTGGATCACCAGCAGGCTGAAAGCGTGCGGGAAGATCGCGTAGATCGGCGCGAGCAGTGCCAGCAGCGGGTGGAAGTGGTCGCCGAGAAGATTGAACCCGTCGCCCTTGACGGTCACAATTGGAGGTTGCAGGGCCGCGTACCGGCTGAGCAGCTGGGCGAAGATGCTGAGGTCCCAGGACTTCACCGTGAACTGCGACCACTGCCACGCCGCGAACACGATGTACGACGCGGCGACGGTGACGGTCACCGCGGCGATGCCCGCCCACTCGCGATAGCGATCCGGGATGGCCAGGGTGCGCCAGCGGGATCGCGGGAGGGGTGGCTGTTCCTCGTCTTGACGCTCGGCAACCGTCGTCATCCCGTGGGCCGCCGTTCCATCTGCACACCCGATGATCGCATGAGCGGCAGCCGAGGCGGCGGATCATCAGGTCGTCGGAGCGGCCGGTTATCCACAACCTTGCCGTGGCGGGGCTGTCAACAGGCGCGCGACATCCGCTCCATCCATGGCGAACGAGTGTTCTATGCGAAACTCGCTGATCAATCGCCTGATTCGAATTACACGCGTGTCATTCAATGCGAATGCAGGGCCGGCCGCTCTACACAGGCGGGACGAGGTCATACCCAAGTTGTGCACAGGGTTGTCCACAGCTCGAAATCCAAGTGTCGCCCGGCGCCTGTCAGCGCAGGTCGAGCCGCATGAGCACGCGCGGGAACCCATTGAGCACCGAATCGGTGTCGGCGGCCTTGACGAAACCGGCTTGTTCGAAGAGCGAGCGCGTACCCACATAGGCCATGGTGAGATCGATCTTCTTGCCCTGGTTATCGAGCGGATAGCCCTCGATGGCGGGGGCGCCATGCTCACGGGCGAACTCGACCGCGCCGCGCAGCAGGTGATGCGAGATTCCCTGGCCTCGATGCCCGGGCCGCACCCGAATGCACCACACCGACCACACATCGAGATCGTCGACGTGCGGGATCCGGCGATTGGTCGCGAAACCGGTGTCGGCGCGCGGATGCACGCCCGCCCACCCGACGACCTCGTCGCCGTCGTACGCGAGGACTCCGGGCGGCGGATGCTGCCCGACGAGTTGATGCACAAGATCGCCCCGCGCCGGGCCGCGCAATTCCAGGTTCTGCTTCGAGGGGATGCGGTAGCTCAGGCACCAGCACACGTTCGCGTCGGGCCGCTTCGGTCCAATCATCGCCTTCACGTCGTCGAACCGCGTCGCCGGCCGAACCTCGATCGCCATGCTCCTACCCTGACACCGACATCCGACACGGACAAGGCAAGGGGAAGACAGAGGGCTTCACCCCCAACAGATGCGCAACCCGAATGCTCAGCTCCTGGGGGTGAAGCAGGCCCCACCCGCATGCGACCCGAACGCAGCGGATGTGTGCCCGACGCCGTTACCCCCCTTTCGGGGGAGGCGCTGGTGGTCAGCCTATAGGTATGACATATACAAATCTAGGGTTCGCGGGCAAAGCTCATCTGGCACCGTAACCGAGAACATGTCGCCTCTGCGTGAGACAATGGAAGCCTGCCAAGCTCGCGAGCACGAGCGCTTCCGCCCATGCGGTTGTGAGCATGTTCGCGCGCCCGCCGTGGGCCCGCCGACTCTGTCGGTCGGGCGGCGGGACGACCGTCTAGGTGTGATGACCCCGTGTCCATCCGGCCGTTGATTTCGAGTGTGGCGCTCACGCGCACCCCGGGAATCTCACATGCACTTTGCAACTGGTCAGACCATCGTTCACCCCCACCACGGACCGGCAACGATCCGTGCCATCACGCATCGCACGGTGCGCAGCGTCGACAGGTCATACCTGGTGCTCGACGTCGAGAACTCGAACCTCACCATCAGTGTGCCGGTCGACAACGCCGGCCTTGTGGGGCTGCGCGACATGCTGAGCAGCGCCGAGATCGAAGCGCTGTTCGACGTTCTGCGTGACGCCGACGCCGTCGAGGAGACCCGCTGGTCGCGCCGGATCAAGGAGAACCGCGAGAAGCTGAGCTCCGGCGACATCCTGAACGGCGCCGCGGTCGTGCGCGACCTGTCTCGGCGGATGACGGGCAAGGGCCTGTCGCCGGCCGAGAAGGAGATGCTCCGCGACGCCAAGCGGCCGCTGCTGACCGAGGTCGCGCTCGCGCTCGGGATCAGCACCGATGAAGCGAATGCCGTGCTCGATTCCGTGCTGACCGCGGACTCCGCGAAGCCGAACCAGCAGCTGCTGCGCGAGATCCAGGCGGGCGCGCAGCAGTCGCTCGCCAGCTGACCGGCTGAGCCGCCTGCCCCCTGCCGTGTCGGTTAGGGTCAGCAGGTGGCTGAGATCGAGATACCCGCACGGCTCGCGTCGGCGCTCCGCACCATGCTCGCGCGGGCAGACGCCGACCCGGCAGGCCGCGACTCGGCCGACCACTGGCGCCGTGCCCGCGACCGCTGGGTCGACGTCGTTGATCCGATGAACCGGATGCTGGCGCCCGAGCAGGCCGTCGAGCTGCTGACTTTCCTTGCCGACTCGGTGCCGTCGGCCGAATCGCGGATGTCGCGAGTCGAGTGGCATGCGGCCGTCGACGATATCGCGCCTCAGCTGATCGGACTGAGCGGCTGATCGGCCACGAACCAGACCGTCGGTAAGCTGCTGTCGCCGCCGATAGGAGATCAATGAAGATTCGTGGAGCCGTGCTCACCGCCGCCGGCGCCGAACAACCGTACGCCACCTCGCAGCCGCTGGGCATCCACGAGTTGCACATCGACGACCCGCGACCGAGTGAAGTGCTGGTTAGGGTCGAGGCCGCGGGCGTCTGCCACTCCGACCTCTCCGTGGTCAACGGCGATAGGGTTCGCCCGCTGCCGATGCTGCTCGGGCACGAGGCCGCCGGCGTCGTGGAAGCGGTCGGCTCCGAGGTCAGCGATCTGAAGCCCGGCGACCATGTCGTCATGGCCTATGTGCCCTCCTGTGGCGAGTGCCCGTTCTGCCTCGCCGACCAGCCCGCGCTCTGCACGCCCGGCGCGGCGGCCAACGGCGCCGGCGAGCTGCTGGCCGGTGGGCGACGCCTGTCGGATGCCGCGGGCCAGCCGGTCAACCATCACCTGGGTGTCTCCGGCTTCAGCGATTACGCGGTGATCGATCGCTCCTCGCTGGTGCGCGTCGACGACGACATCCCGTTCGACGTGGCGGCGCTGTTCGGCTGCGCCATGTCCACCGGCTTCGGCGCGGTCACCCGCACCGCCGGCGTGCAGGCCGGCGACACCGTGGTGGTGATCGGTCTCGGCGGGGTCGGGCTGTCGGCCGTGATGGCGGCCGCCGCGGTCGGGGCATCCGTCATTGTCGCGGTCGACCCTGTGGAGCAGAAGCGCGAACGCGCCCGAGAGATGGGCGCCACCCACATTGCGACTCCGGATGACGCGGCCCAGATGGTCGCCGACGTGACCGGCGGCGCGCGCTGGGTGTTCGAGGCCGTCGGCTCGGCCGCGGTGCTGGCGCAGGCAGTGGCGCTCACCGGCCGCGGTGGCACCACCGTGGCGATCGGCCTGCCCCACCCGTCGGCCACCCTCACCATTCCCGCGCTGCCGATCGTGGCAGAGAGCAAGACCATCACCGGCTCGTACATGGGCTCGACCCGGCCGCAGATCGACATCCCGGCAATGATCGACCTCTGGCGCGACGGCAACCTGCCGGTCGAACGGCTGATCAGCGGCTACCGTCCGCTGCACGAGATCAACGAGGCCCTCGACGAACTCGCCAGCGGCGCGGCGATCCGCCAGATCATCACCCCGCAGCGGTAGGAGTAGTCGTCGCGGGGTTCTCCAACGCGCTTCGGCTGAGCAGGGTCGCACCGGCGACCGCCGCCGGCATCACCACCACCGCAGCCAGCGGGACAAGGAACAGTAGATAGGTGGCGACGCCGAAGCCGAGCGCGGTCGAGCGGCGAGCTCCGAGCATCCGTCGCCGGTCGCGCAGCGACAGCCCCCGTGCGTCGAACGCGAAGCCGGTGAGTTCCAACGTTAGGAACCAGCCGCCGAGGGACGCCGCGAGCACCGGCACCACGGTCTGACCGACGACCGGAATGAAGCCCAACACGAACAGCCCGATGCCCACCGTGGCGGTGAGCAGCAGCAGGCGCAGTCCGTTGCCGATGCCGCGCGACATCGACGTCCAGAACGACTCGTCCGGGTCGGCGGGTGGTTCGCCGAGACGCTGCTCGACCTTCCGCCAGATCCGCTCGTAGAACGGGTCGCCGACGGTCAGCGTGATCGCCACGAACGTGTACACCAGCACAAGGCCGGTGAATCCGAACAGTGCGCCGCCGGCGGCGATCCGCGTGCCCAGACGCCACGGTTCGTCCCAGCCCTCGGCGAACGGGGTGAGCCACACCGCGATGCCGTCGATGTTGACCGCGAGCAGCACGATCAGCGCGGCGTAAACGGCTCCGACGATGAGGGCGGGGATCGCGCCGAGCAGCATCAGCTTCGGCGAAGTGACCCACATGCCGAGCCCACGCCCAAGCAACGCTATGCCGGAGAAGAACCCGCGCACCGTCTTCGAGGTGGCAGCCGTCGCGACGGCGTCGCGCAGTCGCCTGGTTTCGGCCACGCGCGTAGTCTCATCCACGGTCTTCAGCGTACTTGTCCGCGGTTTACCTGTGACGACGGAGCGACCCCCCCTCACCGGCTCCGGCCCACAGGCGAGAGCTCAGACGCGCTCCGCAGACGTCAGCTCAAGTTGCTCGGCCAGCGCCCGGTAGGCATCCGATTCGTCGTCGGGCGCCGCAATGACCTGCACCGCCACGTGATCCGCACCGGCATCCAAGTGCTCCAGAAGCCGAGACGCTGCGACCTCAGCAGGCCCGTGCGCCGCCAGGCCGTCGATCAACGCGTCGCTGCCGACATCCCGCATGCTCTCCTCGTCGAACCCGAAGCGCTCGAAATTGCGGCGGTAGTTTGTCAGCTTGAGGTACGGCGCGATCGTCTGCCGAGCCAGCTCCCGCCCGAGGTCGGGGTCCGCTTCAATCACGATGCGCTGCTCCGGCACCAGTAGCGGCTCGGCACCGATGATCTCGCGGGCTTCCCTGGTGTGTCCGGGAGTTGTCAGGTACGGATGCGCGCCGAGCGACCGGTCGGCGGCGAGCTGCAGCATGCGCGGGCCGAGGGCTGCCAGCATCCGTGATTCGGATGGCACGTCCTGCCGATCGAGCACGTCGAGGTATTGCAGCATTGCCTCGTACGGCCGCCCGGCCAGCGGGTTGTCGCGCTCCGGATGGCCACCGCCGATGCCGAGGATGAACCGGCCAGGGTGCGCGGCGGCCACCCGGTGGAACGACTCGGCCACCTGCTCGGCATCTGCGCGCCAGATGTTGATGATGCCCGTGGCGATCACCAGCGTTGAGGTTTCGGAGAGCATCCGCTCGACCTCCACCAGATCGCCAGCGGGCGACCCGCCCAGCCAGAGGGCGCCGAAGCCCAGCCGCTCAACCTGCTGCACGAACGAGGTGTCGCACTTTGAGTGAGTGCGCCAGATTCCGAACGAGCCGATTTGCTGCTTGAGGCTGTCTCGTTGGGCGGTGCTGACGTTCATGCGGATGACCTCTCTGTCGGTTCGCGCCTGCCGTTTCGTGGCGGCGGTGTGCGCGGTCGAAGCCTAATCCACACACATGTTCCGCAGAGGGGTGCCGCCGCCAGCGGTTCGAGAGTAAAACGGAGGCATGGCAGACACCGTCACCGCGTGGGTCGAAGGATATCGCCGGGCGTGGGAATCCAATGAGCCGGACGACATCCGCGCCATCTTCACCGAGGATGCCGAGTACCGCACCGACCCGTGGCTGGATCCCTGGCGCGGGCACGACGAGATCGTGTCGAACTGGCTCGAGCGCCGCGATGAATCGGGGGCCGCGACCTTCGATTGGTCGCCGCTGTCGGTCACCACGGATGTCGCGATCGTTCAGGGCGTCACGAACTACAAGGACGGCCGCACCTACAGCAACCTGTGGGTGATCCGGCTGGCCGACGACGGCAGGGCGCGCGAGTTCACCGAGTGGTGGATGGACCAGAGTAAGCATTCCTGAGTCGCCTCGCGCCGCGGCTCGCGAAGTCTGGCGTTTGGTCCTTCGGCGCGGTCGGGAACGACCGAATGCCAGATCTCAGTCGGCAACCTGGCCGGCCAGCCGCAGACCGGGGCCGTCCTCGCGAACCGCTCGAAAGAGTCGCGAAATTTAACGCAGGGCACCGATCTGCCGAGGTTTCGCGCGCTACTGGCGCATCAGAAGTGGCGACTCTTGTCAGGATGGAAGTACCACCTGACCCAAAGGAAGTCATGAACAACGCCTCCGACACCGCTCTGAAACACTGGATGACTCGGGAGGCGATCGCTGAACGCATGATTCCGCTGATCGGTGCGCTGTACCGAGAGCGCGGCGTGGTGGTGTCGATCCACGGGCGGCGGCTGATTCACAAGTCGGCCATCGGGATCCTCAAGGCGCACCGCTACGCGCGGCAGCTCGACAACACCGAGCTTGCCGTACAGGAGACCCTGCCCCTGATCGAGGCGCTGTCCGAGCTTGACCTTGGCGCGGCATCCGTTGACCTGGCCAAGCTGGTGACCCGCTACAAGGAGATCGGCGAGGGCCGCGGCCTGGACGACTTCCTGCGCACCGAACTCTCCGACGTGCTCGGCGGCGGCGAGGCGGAGGAGGGTCGGGATGTCGTGCTGTACGGCTTTGGGCGCATCGGCCGCCTGCTCGCCCGGATTCTCATCGCGCACGACGGCAACGGCCAGGGCCTGCGGCTGCGTGCCATCGTGGTGCGCAGAGGCGGCGAGAAAGACCTGATCAAGCGGGCGAGCCTGCTGCGCCGCGACTCGGTGCACGGCCCGTTCGAGGGCACCATCACGGTCGACACCGAAAACAACACGATCCTCGCCAACGGCACCCTGATCCAGGTGATCTACTCCGACAACCCCACGACCGTCGACTACACCGCTTACGGCATCGACGACGCGATCGTCGTCGATAATACCGGCCGCTGGCGCGACCGGGACGGGCTGTCGCAGCACCTGCAGGCGAAGGGCGTCTCCAAGGTTCTGCTCACCGCCCCGGGCAAGGGCGACCTGAAGAACATCGTGCACGGCATCAACCACGACGTGATCGGCGACGACGACCTCATCCTCTCCGCGGCATCCTGCACCACCAACGCCATCACCCCAGTGCTGAAGGCGATCAACGACGAATACGGCATCGAGCACGGCCACGTCGAGACGGTGCACTCGTTCACCAACGACCAGAACCTCACCGACAACTTCCACAACGGCGACCGCCGCGGCCGCGCCGCCGCGCTGAACATGGTGATCACTGAGACCGGGGCCGCCAGCGCTGTCGCCAAGGCGCTGCCCGAGCTTGCGGGCAAGCTGACCGGCAACGCCATCCGGGTGCCCACGCCGAACGTGTCGATGGCCATCCTCAACCTCACCCTGGACCGCGCTGCCACCAAGGATGACGTCAACGCCTACCTGCGCGGACTCTCGCTGAACTCAGCGCTGCGCCAGCAGATCGACTACATCGACTCGCCCGAGGTCGTCTCCAGCGACTTCGTCGGGTCCCGCCGCGCCGGCATCGTCGATGGGCTTGCCACGATCTCGAACGGCCGCAACCTGGTGCTCTACGTCTGGTACGACAACGAGTTCGGCTACAGCTGCCAGGTGGTTCGCGTGATCGAGCAGATCGCCGGCAGCCACCCGCAGGTGTTCCCGGCGCGCGAGTCGGCGTAGGGGAGCCGCAGCGGCCAGCCGCTAACCTCACCTGGGAACGTGCCGCGGCCTGACCCGGGCCGCTAGTCGAGCCTGAGCAGACGCACCGCGTTCTGCTTCATGATCAGCGGCCGCACCTCGGGTTTGATCTCGAGCTTGTCGAAGTCGGCAATCCAGCGGTCGGGCGTGAGCAGCGGATAGTCCGACCCGAAGAGCACCCGATCCTTCAGGAGGCTGTTCGCATACTGCACGAGGTTGGGTGGGAAGTACTTCGGTGACCACCCCGACAGGTCGATGTATACGTTCGGGTTCTTCGCCGCCACAGCGAGCGCTTCATCCTGCCAAGGGAAGGACGGATGCGCCATCACGATGCGCAGATCCGGAAAGTCCACCGCGACGTCGTCGATATGGAGAGGATTGGAATACTTCAGCCGCAGTCCGCCAGCCCCGTGCAGCCCGGAGCCGACACCGCTTTGTCCGGTGTGGAAGATGATCGGCACGTTCAACTGCTCGATTTGCTCGTAGAACGGATACACGCTCCGCTCGTTCGGGAAAAACGCCTGCAGGTTCGGATGCAGTTTGAAGCCGCGGATGCCGCGTTCCGTCACCAACCGTCGGGCCTCATCCACTGCGGCACTACCCTTGGCGGGGTCGATGCTGCCGAACGGAATGAGCACATCGGAGTGTTGCGCGGCGCCGTCGGCGATCTCATCGTTCGAGATGGCGCGTTGGCCGGTTACGGACTCCGAGTCGACAGTGAAGACGACGGCGGCCATCTTTCGCTCGCGGTAGAAGGCAGCGATATCCGCCAGCTTGGGAATGCCTCCCGAGGACTGGAAGTGCGCTTGCGCGCCCTCCATCAGGTGGTCGGGCAGCGATGCATGGCCATGGTCGTCCATGTCGATGTGCACGTGTATGTCGATCGCCTCGAGGGCGTTGATGTCAACCGTCGTCATTGCTCCCCCACGTAGGTGAGTGCGTTCTTGTATGCGCCCACCGGGATCGTGCCGGGTTGCAGCGCTTCGGGGCTGACCCGCACGCGAAGCTGCTGTCGCACCTGCTCCGCAATGGTGGCCAGCAATCTGTCCCGTTCGGCCGCAGGCATGGCGTCGCTGACCTCGATCTCCAGCGGAATCGGGTCATCGAACCGCACCTGAGCGGCGGTCTCCTTGCGAATGCGCATTGCTCCTGTCAGTCGTCCTTCACTGGCGCCCAGAACGACCTCGCGGATCGCCGAGGGGAACACGTTCATCGCCTTGTAGATGAGCATGTCGTCGGTGCGGCCGATGCAGCGCACGGTCGGCGAGGTACGCCCGCAGGCGCAGTCCATCCCGGTGACCTCCATATGGTCCCGCGAGCGGAACCGCACCACGGGCGACGCCTCGCGCAGGAGGGTCGTGTACACCGCCTCACCGGTCGCTCCCGAGTCCCATGGCACGTGCTCCCCGCTGTCCGGGTCGATCAGCTCGACCAGCACACTCGGCGCGGCCGTGAAGTGCATGCCCTGGCCCACCGGGCACTCCGCCCACATCGCCGGCAGCACGTCGCCGAGCCCCATGATCTCGCTCACGCGGGTGGCCCCCCACGCGGCCGCGACCTTCTCGCGGATCTCGGGCACGCCGAGCCCGGGCTCGCCGCCGCCGATGATTGTGCGCACCGAGAGTTCGGTGGCTGGCCTGCCGAGCTCTTCGGCGATCCGATCGGCGAAGAAGGTCGCGTACGAGGCCGTGCCGACGAAGACATCGACGCCCAGTCGCTCGAGAATCGTCGCGGTGCGCGGCACAGTTTGTCCGCCGACCCAGGCGAGCGTTCCGCCGGCTTCCCGAATGGCATCGGCGTAGGCGATGCCACCCGCAACCATGGGCATGCCGGTGGTCAACGCCACGATGCTCGGGCGGCGCACCCCGGCGGTGAAGAAGGCATTGCCGATACTGAACTTCCAGCGCGCCCAGTCGCCCTCGGTCAGGCCGAAGAACACTGGGGTGCCGGTCGTCCCGGAGGACGCGATGATCTGCACCAGCTCACCAGTGGGTGCGGCCTGCAGGCTGCCGAGTGGCGTGCCACTCGTGGTCTCAGCCTGGCTCGCCCGCAGGTCGTCCTTGGTGGTGAACGGGATGCTGGCAAGGCTCTCCAGGGATGCCGCGCCCGCGACATCCGCCCGCTTCAGGTGTTCCCGCCACCCGTCCGACGCCGACGACAGCCGCCGGATGAGGCCGGGAAGCTGTTGCGCCTGCGCGGCTTGGGTGTCTGCCCATGGCCGGGTGTCGTTCTCGGCGTCCCAGAGTGCGTCAGCGGGCATGGCCCACCTCCCCCAGGACGAGGTCGCGTCTGCCAGCCGACCCGGGCTTGCCGAGCCCGAACACGCTCGCGGCGACCTGGTCGATCAGCGGCAACGCGGCGGCCGCCGCCCGCTTGCGCGTGGACCACACGGTCTCGGGGCGACACTGCAGCAGGATGATGTTCGCCCCGTCTGGCAATTCCCGATCGATCGCGAACTCGATGTCCTGCGGAACGCCCTGCTGCTTCTCCAGCGTCTTCCCGAGCCGCGCCAGCTCGAGCACCTCGCTGTCGGACAGGCAGAGCACTGCCCGTCGGGATTCCTCGACCGGGGTCGACCGCTGGCCGTCGAGGTACTCGATTCTCTTGTCGCCAGGGATGCGCTCGAGGATGTTGAGACTTACCTTGTCCACCGCGTAGCGGTCGGGGGTGACCTCGCCGCCGACGACGGCCAGCCCGATTCCCCAGCTGGCCTCGACCACGATCCGCGAGCGGTCGCCGGTGGCCGGGCTGAGGGTGAACATGACCCCGGCCGCGCGCGCCTTGACGGTTTTCTGCACGACCACCGCCATCGACACCGCGAGCGGAGAGAAGCCCCGGTCGTGCGCGTAGGCCATGGCGTGCGCGGTGAATCCGCTCGCCCAGCACAGCTTGACGTGCTCGATGACCTGCTCGGCGCCGACCATGCCGACGTATGTTTCATACTCGCCGGCGAAGCTCGAGTCTGGGGTGTCCTCCGCGGTCGCCGAGGAGCGAACCGCGACCGAGAGCTCTGGCACCCCGATCCGCTCCGCGAGTCCGCGGTAGCCGGCGGCGATGTCCTCCGCGATGGCCGGGGGAACCGGCGTTTCGGCGAAGACCGCCGCGATCGTCTGCTCGGCCTCGGCCAGGCTGTCTTGCGAGTGCCAGTCGATCCCCTCGACCACGCTTTCGATGTGAGCGTTCAGTTGTGTCTGTTCGAGAAAATCGCGGTGCACCCGGGTGGACACCGTCAGCCATGGGGCGACGGGGATGCCGCCCGCGGTCATTCTGGCAAGCCCGATGGCCTTGCCGCCCACCAGGCTCAGGTCCGACGCCTCCGGGGCCGTGGAATCGGTGAGGATTGTCATGCTGCCTTCTCTGCTTCACCGATGATGGTCACCGTGCCGTCGTCGCCGTTGACCCTGATCCGTTGACCCGTCGCGATGCGGGTGGTCGCGAAGCCGGTGCCGACCACGGCGGTCAACCCGTATTCGCGGCAGACGATCGCGGCGTGGCACATCATGCCGCCGATGTCGGTCACTACCGCGGATGCCACCGAGAACGCCGCACCCCACGACGGGGCGGTGATCGGCGCGACGAGAATCTCGCCCGGTTGCAACTGCGGCAGGTCTTTTTCGGTCAGGATGACGCGGGCGACGCCCTCGACGACTCCGGGGGATGCCGCGGCTCCTGCGAGTGCGCCCTCGCCGCCGCCGGTCTGGCCGAGCCAGCCGCGGATGCGCTCGGTCGTGACGCCGTAGTTCATGATCGCGAACGGATCAGTGATCTCGTCCGGCGGGGTTGCGAGGGCGGGAGCGGCCGGCTGCGTGCGCAGCGCGGTCATAATGTCCCGTCGCGCGGCGACCTCGGCCCGCCACTTCTGCACGCCGCGGGCGGGAACGCCGATCACGTGTGACGCGACCACGTCGGACAGCACCTCGTCCAGTTCGAACCGGTTCAGCAGGTACATGTCTTCCACGTCCTCGAAAAAGCCGGCCTCGACCAGGCGTGCGGCCAGTTCGCGGAGCTTCTGGAAGAACACCGAATGGGTCCAGTGCTCGACGTAGATGTTGTGTTCCTCGATGAACGGGAACACCGTGCGCGCGAGTTGCAGCATGCCGTCGAACTGCGCCGCCTCGTCGTCGGACAGCAGGCCGCGGTACTCGGCGACGATCTCGTCGCGCTCGGCACGCAGCTTCGCGACATCCCGCGCAATGTTCTCACCGCCCTGCAGCATCTGGATGTAGCGGGCGATGCCCGCGAACGGGATGGACGGGTTCGACAGCCAGGTGTCCTGGTCGTGCAGGAAGCCGTACTCGGCGAAATAGTTGAACCATGGGTCTTTCGCGGTCTCGAGCGCGTCGATCCACGCCCGGCCGTGCTCAGTGTCGCGCAGCGCGGCGACGATCGCCGCCGGGTCATCGCGACGGGTCACGATGTCGTCGACGCCGAGTTCGACGGCCTTGCGCGCTAGCCCGCGCAGCTCGTCATCTGGGCGGAATGCGAGCACGTCGACACCGGCGACCATTCGCGCAACCGCCTGGTCGGAGATTTCGGGGAAGAACTGCTTACAGGTTTGGAAGAAGGTGATGTAGCCGCCGTAGCCCAGGTTGAGGAACTCGAAGTGGTGCTGCCAGGCGACGAAGAAGTCGTCGATGAGCTGGTGGTAGCCGGCGATCAGGTCCCAGGCGGTGGACCGGCCGCGGGCTTCGGTGACGACCTCGATCGGCTCGTACTCGGCGAGGGCCGGGAAGTCGATGGCCCGCATCGTGTCGACGACGGCGCTCATCTTCGCCTTCCACTTCTCGTACAGCTCCTCCCAGTTTGCGAAGTAGTAGCCTGCGCGCTCCTGGAAGTGGACGAGCCGTTCATTGATCAAGTCGGGGTCGGTGATGCCTGTGGGCGAGATGTACACGTATCCGTTGACGACCCGCATGTCCAGGCCGAGGGAGGTGGGCAGCGCGAAGATGCGGGCGCTGTTCTGGCCAGCGCCGAGGTAGACCGCTTCGGCGCCGATGCTGTCGAGCGGGTACACCGCGCGCGACCAGTGCATGGTGTCGGCGAACCAGAGGCGGGCGTCTTCGAGCCGCTCACCCTCCGGCTGCGAGGTGAGGAAGTACGGATACATCCGCTCCCACCCCTCGGCCCCGGCGGGCGGCTGGAACTCACGGAAGAACGGGAAACGGTCGGAAGCGGACATCGTGGTGCTCCTTCACAGATAGGGGGATAGCAGGGTGTTGATGTGGCGAACGCTGTCGGCCACGAGGTGCGGGCGCAGCTCGGGGCCGAGTCCCGCGACGTCGCTGTCGCGGGTGGCACCGGTCAGCACCAGGAGCCCGAAGGCGTCCATTTCTTGCGCCAGTCGGAGTTCCGCCGGAGCGTCTCCCACCACCGCCAGAGTCTTGTTGGCGCCGCCGAGTTGGCGGCGCAGGGTTTCGGCGAGCGCGGGCGACGGCTTGCCGAGCACGGTCGGCTGCACCCCGGTCACCCAGGTGATGGCGTGCGCGATCGCGGCCGACACGCAGACCGAACGGCCCTGACCGCCGTGAAACCACGGCGTGTTCACGGTGACGTACAGCGGGCTGCCACGATCGGCGACGGCCAGGCAGGCGGCGTTCAGATCCTGGGTGCTGTAGTGATCGTCGGCGCCGACCACGACGACATCCGCCTCGTCCGACGGGTCGGTGACCACCTCGAGGCCCAGCTCGCGGATCGGCTCCAGCAGCCCGCTTTCACCGAGCACCAAGATGCGCCCGTCCGGGTGGTGGTCGGCCAGATACAGCGCGGCCGCGCTGCCGGCGGTCAGGAATTCGTCGTCGTGGATGTCGAAGCCGAGGCCGCGCAGGTGCTGGGCGTACTCGCGCGGCGACTTCTGCGAGGCGTTCGTGCAGACCCGGATCGAGCGGCCAGAGTCCCGCAGCGCCGAGACGAACTCGATCGCGCCGGGGATTGCCACGCCGCCTGCCCCGCCGGCGCGGCTCGTGCTGACGAGGCATCCGTCGACGTCCAACACCCAGCCGGTCGCCTCGGCCAGCCGTTCCAGCTCGATGGGGGCAGTCGTCGAGTCGGTCACGAGCCGGTTCCTCTCTGCACCGTGACGGTGCTGGTCGAACTCGTCACGCTGAACGAGCGAACGTCGGGCGCGCCATTGAGCCCGGCGAGCAGGGTGCGCAGCGAGCCTCCGGGCGGGCTGTCGCGCCGCTCGACCATGGCGTCCATCTGCTGGCCCGGCATGAGCGCCCGCAGCAGCAGGTCTTCATCGCTGATGCCGATCCCGAAGCGCTGACGCAGTTCCGCGAGGCTCGGCGGCTCTGGCGGGTTCTCCCGCTCGCGGGCCCGGTGCGAACTGCTCGCGCGGTCGAGCAGGTCCTGGTTCACCGGGCCAGGCATCTCGCCGAACTCGCCAAGCAGAAGGTCGATGATCTCGTCGGACAGTCGGGCGTAGCGCTCACCCGTCATCACGTTCATGGTCGCCTGCGTGACGATGTACTGGGCGAACGGGGTGACCACGATCGGCCAGCCGAGGTCTTCACGCACGTGCACCGCCTCATCGAGCACGGCCGGGAACAGGGCCTCCTGACCGATCTCGACAAGTTGCCGATGCAGGGTAGAGAGCACTCCGCCGGGGATGTTGTGCCGGTAGTACACCTCGTCGTATTCGGCGGGCACCCCGGTGGGCAAGCGGTGCAGCCGGGCGAACCGGCTGAGCACCGCGGAGGCTTCGGCCATCGCCTCGACGTCGACGTTCACGGTGTGGCCGCGGGCCGCGAGGTTCTCGACCAAGCGGAGCGCATTGGTGTGCGACGCGCCGTTTGCGAGTGGCGGCAGTGCGGTGTGCAGGATCGACATGCCCTGGTCTGCCCCTTCGAGCAGGGTGAGCGGCGCCAGCCCGGTGTTGCAGTGCGAGTGCAGTTCGTTCAGGGTCTTGTTGCGCAGGCGGGCGTTCAGCCGCGGCACCATGTCGGCCACCCGCTGCGGGGTGAGCAGCCCGGCCGGGTCTTTCAGATAGAGGCCGTCGACGGCCTCGGTGTCATCGAGCTGTGCGATCTTGTCGAGGTAGTAGTCATCGGTGTGCACCGGGCTGATGCTGTAGCAAATGCCGCCGATCACCTCGTCGAAACCGATACGCTTCGCCATCTCGGCGGTGCGGATGGTGTCGGCCATGTTGTGCATCGGATCGATCACCCAGAGCCGGGTGATCCCGTTGCGCCGCAGCAGGTCGAAGGCCAGTTCGAACAGGTTGTCGGGCGTGCGGGTGAAGCTGATGAAGCGCTTGCCGGTGGTGAGGAAGCCGAGCGTGGTGTCGGGCATCGCGGCGTGCGCGTCGCGCACTCGCTGCCAGGGGTCTTCGGTGTGGTAGCGCACCGCGGTGGCGAACATCGTGCTCGTCATCAGCTCAACCGCGTGGTATCCGACGCGGCCGAGCGCCGGCGCGACATCCGAGACGAGCTTGTTGGTCACGCCGGTTGCGCCCCAGAGGCTCTGGTTGCCGTCGCGCAGTGACACATCGACCAGACGGATGTCAGCCATGGACGGCCTCCTTGAGCATGCCTTCCAACCAGTGCGTGGTCACCGTGTTGGCCGTGAAATCCGGATGCGCGGTGATCGCCTGCAGCAGCGGCAAATTGGTGCGCGGCCCGGCGATCTCGAACCGGTCCAGCGCCCGCTGCACCTGCTCCACGGCGGCGGCGCGATCCGCGCCGAACGCGATCAGCTTGCCCATCAGCGCGTCGTAGTACGGCGGGAACAGGTACCCCTCGTAGATGTGGGAGTCGACCCGGATGCCGCCGGTGGCGGGTGGCCGCCAGCGAGTCACGCGTCCGGGTGACGGCTGGAAATCGGCATCCGGATCCTGCGCGGTGATGCGGCATTCGATGGCGTGACCGGACACGGTGACGTCGGCCTGTTCGAAGGAGAGCGGCTCGCCGAAGGCGATGAGCAGCTGTTCGCGCACCAGGTCCACGCCGGTGACGGCCTCGGTGACCGGATGCTCGACCTGCACCCGCGGGTTGACCTCGAGGAAGCTGAGCCGCTCGCGGTCGACGTCGTAGAGGAACTCCACGGTGCCGAGGCTGACGTAGTCGAGCGCGTCGGCGATGCGCAGCGCGGACTCGTGCAGCAGTCGCCGGTTCTCGGCGGACAGGGCGGCGCAGGGTGCCTCTTCGATCACTTTCTGGTAGCGGCGCTGCACCGAGCATTCGCGCTCGCCGAGGTGCACTCGATGCCCGTGCGCATCGCCGAGGATCTGCACTTCGATGTGCTTCGCATCGCGGATGTAGCTCTCGAGGAAGACGGTGCCGTCGCCGAATGCTGACTCGGCCTCTGACGAGGCAACCGACCAGGCGTGTTCGAGTTCGTCGGCGGCCTCGACCAGCTTCATGCCGCGCCCGCCTCCGCCGTGCGCTGCCTTGATCAGCACCGGGTAGCCGATCTGCTCGGCGAGCGCATTTGCCTCGGCGAGGGTGTCGGCCTCGCCGCCGTGGGCAAGCGGAACGCCCAACGATGCCGCGAGCTCACGGGCTCGCAGTTTGTCGCCGAGCGCCTCGAGTTGTTCGGCCGTCGGCCCGATAAAGATGATGCCGTTCTCGGCGCAGAGCCTGGCGAGTTCGGGCTGCTCGGAGAGGAATCCGTAGCCGGGGTGCAGGGCGGTGCATCCGGTGGCGATGGCGGCGTGCACGACGGTGGGGATGGAGAGGTAGCTGTCGGTCGAGCGCGCCGGACCGATCACCACGGTCCGGTCCGCGCGGCGGGCGCCGAGCGTGTCGGTGTCGGCGGCCGAGGCGCCGAGCACCGTTTCCACCCCGAGGCGCGCGCAGGCGTCGAGGATTCGCACCGCGATCTCACCGCGGTTGGCGACGAAGACGCGGTGACCGGTCATGCGGCGGCGTCCGCCCGGATGCTGAACAGAGGCTGCCCGTGCTCGACCAGTTGCCCGTCGGTGACGTGGATGGCGGTGACGATCCCGGCGGTGCCGGCGTGCACGGTGTTCATCAGCTTCATGACCTCGACGATGCAGAGCGACGACTCTGGGGCGACCGTGGCGCCGACCTCGACGAAGCGTGCCTCACCGGGCTTGGGCGCCAGGTACACCGTGCCGAGTAGGGGAGCGGCGACCACGATGTCGTCCTCGGTGGGTGCGGCCCCGACGCGACTCGGCGCGGCCGACGCCGGGGCGGCAGCCGGGGCAGTAGCCGGGACGGGCGGGTCACTCACAACGGCCGCGGGTGCGCTGGCTGAGGCGGGGGAGGACGCCGGCATAGCGGGAACATCGCCGCCGCCGCGCCGCACCTCGATGCGCACATCGCCCTTCTCGTACAAGAAGTGGGTGAAGTCAGTGTTCTCCAGCGTCTCGACGAAAATCGCGAGTTCCTCGAAATCGATGTCCATCATCCTCCTTGATGACATGCCGCTCGTTTGGGTTCACTGTGGGCGCGCAGAACGGAATTGGCAATAGCATTCTTTTGTGCAGAATGCTTCGATGCAGCACCGCCCTCCATACGCGATCGACTCGGTCGACAAAGCGTTATGGCTGCTGCAGCTCCTGCGAGATCAGGGCAGCCTGCGAGTGACGAGTGCCGCCACTGAGTTGGGCATCGCACCCTCGACGGTGCACCGGCTGCTGTCGATGCTGGTGTACCGCGGCTTTGCCGTGCAGGACGAGACGCACACCTATTTGCCCGGTCCGGGCATGGATCTCAGCCCGGTGCGCACCTCGTGGACGCGCGAACTGCGCGACGTGGCGCATCCGTACCTCGACATGCTCGCGGGCCGACTGAATGAATCGGTCAACCTGATGATCCGCGTCGGCGGAACCGTGCGATTCCTCGCCACGGTCGAGTCCTCCAGCGTGCTTCGGGTGAGCAACCGGCAGGGTCAGGTGCTGCCCGCACGCTTCGCCTCCGGCGGCAAGGCCCTGCTCGCGACGGTGGACGACCGAGTGCTCGAGCGGCTCTACCGATCGCAGGGGGCGAGCATCGCGGGCGAGGCGCTGTCGGATGACGACTACGCGGCGTTGCGTCGCGAGCTCCGCGGGATCGCACGGCAGGGCTACGCGCTCAACCGGGAGGAGACCGAGAGTGGCGTCTGCGCGATCGGGGTGGCCGTTCGCGGGGCGTCCGGCCGCGGAATCGCGGCGGTGTCCATCGCCACACCCGCGTCACGCTTCCCCGGTTTGCTCACCACGGAGGTGCTCAACCTCGCCTTCCGCGCGCGGGAGGACATCAGCCTCGAGCTCGCGGAGCGTGGCATCGACGCTCCCGCGTGACGCGACTGGAAGACCTCGGCACCCCGTCGGTCAGTGCGGCGTCATCGACATCCGCTCCCGACTCCAGGTCACCAGCGGGTGCAGCAGCGAGATCAGTTGCTGCCCCGACGGCGTCAGGGAGTACCGGATCGACACCGGCGTAGTCGGCTGCACGTCGCGGTGGATGAGCCCCTCGGTCTCGAGCTCCTTCAGTCGGGCGGCGAGTAGTCGGTCGGAGATGCCCTCGACCAGCGTCCGGTACTCCGAGAACCGACGGGCCCCGCGCGCTCCGGCGAGCAGAATCGCGCCCACCCACTTGCGGCCGGCCAGTTCGACGGATGTCTGGAACCTGCGGCACTCCTCGTCGTTGATGTGCTCGAACTCGGCGTTCATCATCATTGCCCTCGCTAACTATTAGTAAGTAGCTTACAGTGAATTGGCGGATGCCGTCACGGTTCGGCAGAGTGGAGACACCATGACCTACCGCCACGCCCTGCAGTTCGGCATCTCGACCACCATGCCCGATCTGGCCGAGCTCAGCGAGCGGCTCGGCTTCGACAGCGTCAGCTTCGAAGCCGGCGAGCTGGAGCCGTGGACGCTGCTGTCCTGGATCGCCCCGCGCACGACGCGCATCCGTCTGTCCGCCTCGCTGCCGACTCCGGAGTTCCCGGCCGTGCTTGCCCGCCAGGCCGCCAGCCTCGATCTGCTTTCGGGCGGTCGGCTCGAGCTCGCGTTCAGCGGCGACGAGCCGGATGCGCTCGATGAGACGCTCGACATCGTGCGCGCGATGTGGAGTGTCGACGATTCTCGACTGCTGCGCTACAGCGGCGACCACGTCCGTCTGGACGGCACCGAACGCGGACCGGCCCCCGCCCACGACGTGCCCATCCACCTCGTCGGGGACGACCCGCGGATGCTGCAGCTCGCCGGCCGCGCGGCAGACGGCTGGCACACGGCGCTCACCGCCCCCGAGCAACTGCGCGCGGCCAACGCCGCCATCGACGCCGCCGCCGGCGACCTGCGCCGCGACCCGCGCGAGATCCGCCGGACGGTCACCGTCACCGAACCCTCCATCGACCTGGTCTCCTTGCTCGCCGAAGGCGTGTCAGGGTTCATCCTGCGCACAGACGAACCCGACGCGATCGAAGCCTTCGCGCGTGAGGTCATCCCGGCACTCCGCGCCGCCGCACCCGAACCCGAGCGGGCACCCCGCCGCACCGCCGCGCGCGCGAAGCGCCGCCCGGGTATCGACTACGACGGACTGCCCGCCGCGCTAGCCGAGATCGCCGTCGAGCCCGGCGACACCGCATACTCGCGGCTGCGGTCAACGTACATGCGCGGTGGCGCGCCGGGTCTGGTGTTAGCAGCCCGGAACACCACCGATGTCGTCGCGGCGCTGGCGTTCGCCCGCGAACACGCCCACCTACCGCTGTCGCTGCGCAGCGGCGGGCACGGCATCAGCGGCCGGTCCACCAACGACGGCGGCATCGTCATCACCCTCGCCGCGATGAACCGCATCGAGGTGCTCGATGAGAGCAGCCGTCGCGTGCGCATCGGCCCCGGAGCTCGGTGGCAGGATGTCGCGGCCGCGCTCGAGCCGCACGGCTGGGCGATCAGCTCCGGCGACTTCGGCGGGGTCGGCGTCGGCGGGCTCGCCACGACCGGCGGCATCGGCTTCCTCGGCCGCAACCGGGGCCTCGCGATCGACCACCTGCGTGCCGTCGACATGGTGCTGGTCGACGGCACGGTGATTCGCGCCAGCGACACCGAGAACCCCGACCTGTTCTGGGCAGTCCGCGGCGCCGGCGCCAACTTCGGCGTCGTCACCGCGTTCGAGTTCGAGGCCGCCGCGGTGCCCGCCGTCGGCTGGGCGCAGCTGGTCTTCGTCGCCGAGGACGCCGCCGACTTCCTGGTGAAGTGGGGCGCCGCCCAGGAGGCCGCGCCGCGGCAGACCACCAGCTTCCTGCTGATGGGGGCACCGCGCCCCGGCCAGCCGATGATCGCGCAAGTGTTCGCCATGGTCGACTCGGATGATCCCGACACGATCATCGAGCAGCTGCAACCGTTCGCCCAGATCGCCCCGCTCTACGAGCAGTCCGTGCAACTGCTGCCGTACGCGGCCGCATTGCTGAAGGCTCAGGATGACGCGAACCAGGGCCGGGGCGAGCCGGTCAGCCGCTCCGGCCTGACCCGGCACATCAGCCCGGAGTTCGCCGCGGCGACCGCCCGGCTCGTGCAGAGCGGCGTCACGCACTTCTTCCAGATCCGGGCGACCGGGGGAGCGACATCCGATATCGATCCGGATGCCACCGCCTACGCGCACCGCGACGCGAACTTCGCGATCAGCGCGATGGGCTCCAACCGCGCCCGGCTGAATGCCGAATGGGAGACCCTCTACCCGTTTATGGACGGTCTTTACCTGAGCTTCGAGACCGAGCGCGATCCGGAGCGGCTTGAGGACGCGTTCCCGCCGAGGACGCTGGCCCGGCTGCGCGAGCTCAAGGCTGAGTTCGACCCGGACAACCTGTTCATCGACAACTTTCCGATCACGCCCGCAGCGCCCGCCGCGCTCGCCGAGGAGGCAGCATCATGACCGACTACGGACACGACCTGCAGTTCGGGGTATTCATCACCCCGCTGAACCAACCCGCGCAGCAGGCGGTTGACCTCGCCGTTCTCGCTGATCGGGCGGGCCTCGACCTGGCCACCTTCCAGGACCACCCGTACCAGCCGCGATTCCACGACACGTGGACGCTGATGTCCTACATCGCCGCCCGAACCGAGCGGATCCGGATCAGCGCCAACGTCACCAACCTGCCGTTGCGGAACCCGGTGATGCTCGCACGCAGCGCGGCGTCGCTCGACCTGCTGAGCGGCGGCCGGATCGAGCTCGGCATCGGCTCGGGCGGCTTCTGGGACGCGATCGAGGCGATGGGCGGCCGGCGATTGACTCCCGGCCAGGGAGTCGACGCGCTTGAGGAAGCGATCCGGATCATCCGTGAGGTCTGGAACACCGACGAGCGCGGTGGGGTGCGGGTCGACGGTAAGTATTACCAGGTCGCGGGAGCAAAGCGCGGCCCAGCGCCGGCGCACGACATCGGCGTCTGGATCGGCGCGTACAAGCCCCGGATGCTGCGGCTCACCGGCCGCGCCGGCGACGGTTGGCTGCCCTCGCTCGGCTATCTGAAAGGTGGCCCGGCTGAGCTCGCCGGGATGAACGACCTGATCGACGAGGGCGCGCAGGCCGCCGGCCGGGACCCCAAGGCGGTGCGGCGCCTGCTGAACATCAACGGCAGGTTCCAGACATCCGGAACCGGCCTGTTCTCGGGACCGCCCGCGCAGTGGGCCGAGCAAGCCGCCGAGATCGCGCTGGACTATGGCACCTCCGGGTTCATCCTCGCCAGCGACGACGCCGCGACAATCAACCTCTTCGCCGCCGAGGTCGCCCCGGCAGTCCGCGAACTGGTCGCCGCCGAACGCTGACAGCCGTCGCCTTCGTGGGCAGGATGACGAGACCTCAGCTGCCGTCCGTCCCGAAGACGCGGCGGGTGAGGGCTTGCACGTCGCGGTCGAGGTTGTCGAGCTTGGTGTTGACGGAGCCGATGTCGGCCCGCACTTCTGCTCGGAGGGCGTCGAACTTGGCGTCCAGCCCCTCGAACTTGGCGTTGATTCCTTCGAACTTGGCGTCTATTCCCTCGAACTTGCCGTCCATTCCTTCGAATCGGCGGTCGATGCTGGCCTGCAACGAGGTGATGGACGTAGTCAGGTTTCGGTTGAAGCTGGTCGTCACGATGGTCAACATTCCGAAGATGGCCGCGCAGAAAGCGCCGGTGAGCACCCATACTTGCGGTTCGGTCAAGGTCGCCACCCTTCCATTCTGCGCGATCCACGTGATCAAAACATAAGGGCCAGGTCACCCGATCTGCTGGCCGCAACCCGTCCTGGTGGTGAGTTGCGTGTGTTGAGGAGCGGTTGCGGGCAGGATGAAGACGTGCCCGACGAATCCCTGACGATCCCGACCGGCGACGGCAGCGTCTCCGCGCTGTACGCCCGACCCGAGAACCCGTTCGCCACGCTCGTCATCGCGCACGGTGCCGGTGCCGGCAAGGAGCATCCGTTCCTGGCCGGATTCAGCCACGCCATGAACGAGGCGGGCGTCGCGACGCTGCGCTTCAACTTCCCGTACCGCGACGCCGGTCGCCGCTTCCCCGATCGACCGCCGGCGGCGATCGCCACGTGGAACGCGGTGACGGATGTCGCCAGGCAGCGTTCCACCGGCGAGCCGGTGTGGGCGGCGGGCAAGTCGTTCGGCGGTCGGATGGCGTCGATGGCCGTCGCCGAGGGGATGGATGTCGCGGGGCTCGTCTTTCTCGGCTATCCGCTGCATCCGCCGGGCAAGCCCGAGAAGCTGCGCGACGAACACTTGTACGGGTTGACCGTGCCGATGCTGTTCCTGCAGGGAACCCGCGACCCGTTCGCGACCCCCGACCTGCTTACCAATGTGGTGAGCCGCATCGGCGCAAACGCGGTGCTCGACTGGACCGAAGGCGGCGGGCACTCGTTCGAGGTCGCCGGGGTGAAGCGGTCAGCCGCCGAGGTTGGGGCGTCGCTGGCCCCTACGGTGGTGGAGTTCCTGCGCGCGAACGGTTAGCGCGCGGCCTCAGCGCTCGAGCCGGCGGTACATCGACGCGTAGTGGATCAGCGGACCACGGCTGGAGGTCGCGACATCCGGTCCCTGACTCGGCGACCGACCCTGACTGAGTACCCGGCCGACGAACAGCTGGTGCGTGGCCGCGGTGTGCACGTCGACGGTGCGCAGTTCGAACCAGGCGATGGCGCCATCGATGATCGCCGCATCGGTCAGCGGCCCGCGGTGATGCGGCACCTGGTTGAATAGCCCCTCCACCGGGGCGCCAGGGCTGGACAGCCACTTCGCGGTCTGCTCCTGGTCCCGGTTCAGCAGGCTGAGCGCCCAGGTGCCAGAGTCGGCGACCGCCTCGGCGATCCGGGACAGCTCGAACAGGCTCACCAGCATTGTCGGCGGGTCGTACGAGACTGAGAACCAGGCGCTCACGGTGGCCGCGTAGTCGCGGTCGCCCACGCGAGTGGATACCACGGCGACTCCGGATGCCGCATACGAACTGAGCAGCCGGTAGCGCTCCTCGCTGATCGGGTCGCTCGCGAGCGGGCTGGCAGCATCCGTCATAACCCCATGATCGCACCGACGCCGCATCGGCAACACGTCGTCGGCGGCTGGCAGGATGCCGCAAAACGCTCGCGTTCGCACAACACGCCGTGCCTAGACTGAGCCATGGCAGTGACGCTGAGAGCTCTTGAGACCGCAGTTCCGCAGACCGTGCTGATCCAAGCCGAAGTGCGCGACGTTTTCGCCACCCAACCCGACCTCACCCGACTCGCGCAGCGCCTGGTCAGCGCCTCGTTCGACGCATCCGGCATCGAACGCCGGCACAGCGTCATCGACGAATTCACCTGGGACCGCCAGTCCGAGGACCCGCAGTTCTTCGACCGCGACCGGCGGCTGCTGCTCTCGCCGGGCACCCGGGTGCGCAACGAGCTATACATCGATCGCGGCGGCAAGCTGTTCGTCGAGGCGGCGCGCAAGGCGATCGACGCTTGCCCGGATGTCGGCGCCCACGACATCACCCACGTGATCACGGTGTCCTGCACCGGGTTCTTCGCGCCGGGGCCCGACTACCTGATCGTGCGCGAGCTCGGGCTCGGCGTCGACGTGCAGCGCTATCACCTCGGCTTCATGGGCTGTTACGCCAGCATGCCGGCGCTGCGGATGGCCAAGCAGCTCTGCGAGGCCGACCCGGATGCCGTCGTGCTCGTGGTGAGCGTCGAGGTCTGCACCCTGCACGTGCGCTCATCCACCGACCCCGACCAGATCGTGGCCGCGTCGCTGTTCGCCGACGGCGCCGGCGCCGCGATCATCAGCCACCGCCCGCCGCAGTCTGGCGAGCGCGCGTTCAACCTGGACGGCTTCGAGACGGTGATCACCCCGGTCGGTGAGGCAGACATGGCCTGGAAGATCGGCGATCAGGGCTTCGAAATGGTGCTCAGCACCTACGTGCCGCACATCATCGACGAGCACATCGAGAGCGCGATCGCGCCGCTGTTGAGTGGCGACGGCAGCCGCAAGGAGGATGTCGCGCACTGGGCGATCCACCCCGGCGGCCGCAGCATCCTGGACAAGGTGGAGGCCAAGCTCGAGCTCACCGAGGCGCAGTTGGTGCCGTCGCGGCAGACGCTGCGCGATTACGGCAACATGTCGAGCGCCACCGTGCTGTTCGTGCTGAAGCAGATTCTGGAGGCGCCCGACACCGAGTCGGGGGAGCGCGTGCTGGCCATGGCGTTCGGGCCGGGGCTCACGGTGGAAACCGGCCTCCTGACCGTGGCCTGACATGCCGCAGCACCTCGCCGCACCGGTTCGCGTCTCACTCGCCAGCCGGGCCAGCACCCTCACCGAATACATGGACGACCCGAACTGCGACCCGCGAGCGCTTCGCCGCAGCTACGCCGGGTTCCGGGTGGTGAACCCGGTCGTCTCCGGGTGGCGGCACACCTACCGGCGGCTGATCCGCCCGCTGCTGTCGGCCAGCGAACCGCGCACTCTCCTCGACATCGGCTCCGGCGGCGGGGACGTGCCGCGGTCGCTGGCCCGCTGGGCGACGCGTGACGGGCTGCTGCTCGACGTCACCGCGATCGACCCGAACCCGCGAGCGTACGAGTACGCGACATCCCAGCCAGCCATGCCCGGCGTGCGGTTCCGGCTCGCGTACTCGGCCGAGCTGGTCGCCGAAGGGGCGCAGTTCCACTTCGTCACCTCGAACCACATCCTGCATCACCTGAGCGAGCAGGAACTCCGCGGGGTGATCGCCGACACCGAGACCCTGTGCACGGTGTTCGCCGCGCACAGCGACATCGCTCGCAGCCGGTTCGCCTACACCGGGTTCTCGCTGGCGACGCTGCCGTTCTTTGCCGGCTCATACATCCGTCACGACGGGCTCGCCTCGATACGGCGCAGCTACACCGTGCCCGAATTGAGGGCCGCGCTGCCGGCGCGGTGGAGGGTGATCCCGCAGTCGCCGTCGCGGTTGCTGGCGACGTGGAGTCCGGATGTCGCGGACCGATGACCCCGTCTGAGACGCCACCGCGTGAACCAGCACGGCCGTCTGAATCGACACCGCCGCATGACGTTGTGATCGTCGGCGGCGGCCCGGTGGGCCTGCTGCTCGCCGTGCTGCTCGCCGGGTGCGGAATCGACGTGGCGGTGCTGGAGCGGCGCGCCGAGGCGTCCACTCGAACCCGGGCGATCGGCATTCACCCGCCCGCACTCGCGGTGCTCGGTGAGGCGGGGATCGCCGACGAGGTGCTCCGTCGCTCGGTGCCGATCCGGCAGGGGGTCGCCCGATCCGGCGGCCGCACCCTCGGTCGGTTGCGGTTCGATCCCGCGATTCGCGCGCTGCCGCAGTGGCAGACCGAACGGATGCTGCGTGCCCGGCTGGCGGAGCTGAACCCGGACGCACTGCGGATGGGGGTTGAGGCGTCGACGGCGGAGCAGCGGGGTGGCCGGGTGACCGTGCAGACCAGTGCCGGGCGCATCGAGGCGCGGTTCGTCGTGGCCGCCGACGGTGCCCGCAGCCGGATCCGTGATTCGGCGGACATCGCTTGGGTCCCGCTCGGGGGCCGGCTCAATTACCTGATGGCCGACCTGCCCGACACCAGCCCGTACGGTTCCACCGCGGTGCTCTCGTTCGAACGGGGCGGCGTCGTGGAGTCGTTCCCGATGCCTGACCGGAAGCGGCGCTGGGTGGCGCTCACCCCGACGCCCGTCGAGAACCCGAGCTGCGAACTGCTGGCGAGACTGGTGCGCGAGCGCACCGGAGACACGCTGCTGCCCGGCGGCACCGCCAGCGGCTTCGAGGCCAGGCAGCACCTGGCCAGCCGGATGGTGAGCGGCCGGGTGGCGCTCGTCGGCGACGCCGGCCACGAGATCAGCCCGATCGGCGGGCAGGGCATGAATCTGGGCTGGTTGGATGCCGCGGACCTGGCACGCACGCTGACGCAGGCGCTGCGACATCCGCAGTCCGCCCTGTTCACCGACGTGATGCTGGCCGGCTACGACCGTCGCCGCCGACGCTCCGCCTGGATCGCCGCGCGGCAGGCCGGGTTCAACATGTCGATGGGCCGCCCGGCCGGCGCGGTGGCGCTCGTCGCCCGCACCGCGCTGATGCGCACCCTGGCGGCGCCGCCGACCCGGGAGCTGCTCGCCAAGGCATTCACGATGCGCTGGCTATGAGCCTCGTGCTTGACGCTAGAAGGGTGGCGGTTCGATGGTGGTGGTGAGTCCGGTGGGGGTGGTGATGGTGACGCGTCCGTCGCCATCGCGTTGGTAGTCGTACCAGCTGAGGTTCTTGCGGCGGTTGCTGGTTTCGCAGAGGGGGAAGAGGTTCTCGTCGTTGGTCGCCCCGTGGTCACGGACCCATTCCTCGAGGTGATCGATGTCGGTGTCGTCGACGGGCCTGGTGCAGGTGGGATCGATGCAGTCTTCGAAACTCATCGCGATCCAGTCCCTTTGGGCTTGTGTGGGCCGGTAGCGGTGGCGGTCCAAGACGAGCTTCTCAGCGGTGAATGGGTCGGTGCCGACCCGGCGGAACGAGGGCGCCCGGGTGAACAGATCCAAAGCGGTGGCGCGGTCAATGGTGCCGTAGCCGCGTAACTCGATGGGTTCGGTGCCCTGCCCGATGAGGGTCAGCATGGGAACCAGAAGCACCGGGCGGACCGTGGCGGCGGTGGGGGTGCCATCGCCGGCCAGCCACGCCACGGCGAGGTCGGCGCGGAGCTGGTCACGGGAACGCCACCCCGGCTCGTCGTGTTTCGTCTTCTTCTGCTCCGCGCGGGCGGTCGCGTTCAACCGGGCGGCGATCCTCACCGCGTCGGGCGCGGACACGAGAGCATGCAACCAGGCCATGCCGTCATCGGCCGGTTCGACCACGACCCGCCGGTCGGCGAATGCGCGCGCGTGACGGGCCTCGGCGGGCTCGATCAGCAGCTTCTCCTTCAGCCGGCGCGCCCGGGTGCGGAACTGGACCGGGGTGAGCGTCACCGCGGTCTGAGCGATCTGAGCGTCGAACACCTGCACAGCCGCGTCGTCCATCCAGCCGACCACAAGGTCCAACGCCGCCGCCACATGCGCGACAGTGGTGCCGCCGGCGGCGAAGACGGCGCGGAGCCGCGGTAGCCGGTCTTCGAGGGTCTGTGCCTGGTGGGCGCGCCCCCGTACCTGGCCAGCTGGAAGGTGCAAGCGGAGACCGGCATCGAACGCCGCGGCATCCTCTGCCAGTTCGAGCACGTCCTTCTGGGCTAGCCCGGCCGGGCGCAGGTAGAGGTGCGGATTCGCCCGCGCCAAGCGCATCAACTCGGCAAGTGCGGCCCAGCTCCGGGCGTGCGCCCGATTCGCGTCGGACTCCGCGGCGGCGGCCTCATCGAGCCGACCGACGATCAGATCCAGGCTGTCGTGCGGGGATGGGGAAAGCATCCAACTCTCCATATGTTCGCCTCGGCACGAGCGATTCTGTCCCTCCAGTATAGAACATATGTTCGAAGATGGGAAGAAGAACGGGACAAAAACTACCGGCGCAGGGCACTAGCTTCCTTCGCCTGGCGAATCCCCGTGCTAGTCAGTCGTGCGGGTTCGCCAGCACCCAGGCGCGCTGCGACCGGGTCAGCGCGTTGAACACCAGGCGGTACGAACTCGCGGTCAGCTCCAGCACGAGGTCCTCCGGCACGCTGCCGTCGAGGGCCACCGTGATCCAGTGCTGCTTGTTCAGGTGGTAACCGGGGGTGATGCCGGAAAAGGCACGGCGAAGCCCCTCGCTCTCGATCGGGTCGCACTTGAGGCTGATCGAGGTGCCGCGGTCGCTGCACAGCGCGAAGACGCGGCCACCCACCTTGTAGACGCGGGTACCCGGGCCGAACGGGTATGACGGCTGGGCACCGGGCAGGTCATCGAGTGCGGTCTCGAGCGCTGGCGCCAGCATATTAGCCCTTCGCGCGGGCCCGGCGCTCGGCATCCCGAGCCTTGACGCGGGCGTTCTCGGCGTGCACCTGAGCCTGCGTGCCCCGTTCGGCGCGCAGCCAGTCCGGCTGGTCTTCGAGCAGGGCCTGGATCTCGGCCGAAGTCAGCGGCTCGGTGATCCCGCCGCGGGCGAGGCCCGACGCCGACACCCCGAGCTTGTGCGCCACGACCGGCCGCGGGTGCGGTCCGTTCTTGCGCAGCTCTTCGAGCCAGGCCGGCGGGTTGGTCTCGAGTTCGGCCATTTCCTCACGCGTCACCACGCCCTCCTGGAACTCCGGCGGAGTGGCCGGCAGGTAGATCCCCAGCTTCTTCGCCGCGGTGGCGGGCTTCATGTTCTGGGACGACGACGAGGAACTCATGTACGAAAGCGTACGCTGTGAGCACCATGCCTCGCTTCTCGCTCGCCTATATGCCCGGGGTGACCCCCACCAAATGGGTGCGCATCTGGAAGGAGCGGCAGCCGGAGGTTCCGATCGAATTGCTGATGACGGATGTCGCCAGCCAGGTGTCCGCGCTCCGTGACGGCCGCGCCGACATGTCGCTGGTGCGGTTGCCGATCGACCGCGAGGGACTCAACGTCATCGCGCTCTACGAGGAAATCCCCGTTGTGGTGCTGCCGAAGGATCACGCCGCCGCCGAGTCCGACGAGGTCACCCTCGCCGACCTGGCCAACGAAACCTGGCTCGAGTTCCCCGAGCTCACCGACGAACAGCGCATCGACGTGGTCGCCACCGGCGCTGGCATCGTGGTGGTGCCGCAGTCGATCGCCCGGCTGTACGCCCGCAAAGACCTTACATACCGACCGGTGACGGATGCCGAGACCACCGAAGTGGCGCTCGCCTGGCCGGTCGACACCGCCGCCGACCCCGAGCTCATCGAGGAGTTCATCGGCATCGTGCGCGGCCGCACCGCCCGCAGCTCGCGGGCCGTGCCGACACCGCCCACCGAGAAGCCGAAGCGGGAACCGGCCGCGCCCAAGACGGCGAAGAAGAAGCCGCCGCGCCGGGCACCGCGGCAGTCGTCCGGGGCGCCGAAGCGCAAGAAACGGCACTGACGGCAGCTGGCAGCCCCGCACGTTCAGCAAACTCCCCACAGCCCAACCGCTGAGCCGCGCGCGGCCTCCTCGGCGGCGCTCAGCTGCGGCCAATACGCGTCATTCGCGCCGATCCGCACCGCCTCGGCAAACCCCTCCTCCACCAGCTGGCGATTCACGAACTCCCCGCTCGCCGTCCACAGGTAGAGCAGCTCACGTCCGTACTGGTCGCGCGGTTCGTCATCATGGGTCGCCCACACCTGCGCGCCCTCCGGCAGCAGCGCGCGCAGGTGGTCGCGGGCTTCGTTTGCGAAGCACTCGGTGTCGAGCTCCGGGGTGTCCACGCCGATGAGGCGCACCTTCAGTTCCGCGCCGGCCGCGTCGGTCAGGAACAGGGTGTCGCCGTCGTGCACGTAGTCGACGCGCAGGCTCGCGGCATCCGCCGGTCGCATCGCCGGCTCCGCGACATCCTGTGCCGTGTCGGGCGGCCGATCGGGTGCCACGGCCGGGCCGCCGCCGCTCTCAGGGTGGATCAGCTGCGACGCCACGACGAGGGCGACCACGGCAACCACCAGTAGCAGCGCGAACCGGATCACAGTTTTCATCGAGGTGAGCATACCGAGCCCGCATCTCGACCGATTCTCAGGTGACCAGTAGGCTCCCCCTGACAGAAGGGGTACCAATGAAGGACGCCGAACCCAAAATCGATCCCCGCTACAACCCCGCGTTCCAGCCGGGGTATGACCATGCGATTCATGCGGTGCCCGCCAGCCCGGCACGACTTCGCCCGGTCGAGGCGGTACGCAAGGTGCTGTCGCGGGAACCGCAGACGAGCACGCCGACCGCCAGGCTGGCCCCGCTTGCGGCGCCGCAGTCCACCGAGCTTCCGCAGCTTGATGAGGTTCCGGATGTCGCAACGACCGACACTGCGGACGCCCTGGCCCGCCCGTTCCTGGTGGTGAGCGGCAACCCCTTCCTGCGCGCGCTGTGGCTGGTGGGGCCGGTGCTCACCGCGTTCGGGCTGTGGGCACAGTGGCAGTCGGTGAGCGCGTTCTCGGGCTTCAACGGCGGGCCGACACGGCCAGAGGACTTCCTGTTGCCGCAGTTCTTGGGCGGCATCGGGCCGTGGTGCACGGTGCTCGGCGTCGCCACGCTGGTGACCGTGCTCGTGCTGCACGCCGTGCACTGGCGATCCCCGGAGTGAGGCGGCCGTTCGCCCTGATGTGGGCTGCTCTCGGCCTCATCAGCCTGGTTGCCGCCGTCGTGTTCGTCGTGAACGTCGAACAATTCGCGGCGGAAACGAGATTATCCACGGGGTGGGGAGTATCGGGCGAGTATGTCTTCTCGAATGGCGGAGGCACCATATTCCTTCCGCCGTACTCGGCAATCTGTGGGCTCGTCATCGCGGCAAGCCTTGCTTTGCTGTTCGCGCACGCGGTGCGTTGGCGGCCGCGCGGTTGACGCGGCGACATCCGGCGCCCAGCATTTTCCCGCCCTGTGGATGGCCGAGCTGCTGTGTCGGTGGCCGGGTTCACACTGTCCGCATGGAAAAGCCATTACCTACCATTGACGAAGTCCTCCGACCGTTCTTTGCCACGCGCCTTGACGGCGCCACTGGCATCAAACGGAAACGCACCGAGCAGATCGAAGCTCTCCTCCGCGAGTATCTCGAGGCTGACTGTGACAAGGTTTTCACGCCATTTGAGCGTTCGGTGGTCGCCGCCGAACGCCAGTTCTCTCCGGACGGAGCGGTGTGCCGCACGATGAACGCCGAGGTTCTACTGTTCTCGCTGCTGGGGTTCCTCGACCCATCGCACCTTCCGCCTGATCCGCTGCTGCGACGCGCACAGTTGAGCATCGTGGAGAGCCTCATCGCGGGCCTGGTCCGGACCGACTTGGCCGAGCTCGACACAGTGTGTTTCCAGTACGACCTGCGCGCGGCACTTGACCGGGCGCAAGCGGAGCTCAACTCGACCGCGCCGCAGCAGCAGGATCGACACCACTGAGAGGGGCATCAACTGCCTCGCGGCAGAGTAGTTCCCCGGTTCTGAGCCAGATACTCTGATGGCGTTACTCGGCCCGGCAGCGGCGAGCAACGGCACCGAGTTCCTGTCGCTTCTCGCGGGCGACGCCATCGACGATCGTGTCGCGAAGGGTGTGGCACGTGCGCGTGACACAGCCACCCTCGGAGGGCCGGCGTGGCCCGTCTACCGCTGGCAGGCCGGACAGAAATAGGTATCGCGCTCGGACAGCACGTCCGGGCCGAGCGAGCCCTTGCGGATCGGGGTTCCGCAGCGCCGGCAGGGTTGCCGTTCCCGGTGGCTTACCCAGGTGCGCTCGCCGCGGCGCAGGTTTCCGGTGGTGACCCGGTCGGCGCGGTCGCGGTTGGCCAGGATCAGGCGGTGCGCCAGCCCAATCATCGCGGGCAGGTCGTCGACCTCGCCGACCGGACGCTCCGGCATCACCCCGCGCAGGAACAGCACCTCGTTGCGGAACACCGTGCCGAGCCCGGCGATATTGCGCTGGTCGATCAGCGCCACCCCGATCGGCACCTCGGGGGCGGCAAGCATGCGCCGCATCGCCTCGCCGGCGTCCCACTCCGGGCTCAGGATGTCGGGACCGAGGTATCCGACGGCGCCGTCCTCCTCGACCGTCGGCAGCACCTCGACCAGCCCCAGCTGGAAGCCGACCGCGGTCCACTCCGCCGTGCCGAGCACGATGCGCGCCTGCCACCCCGGACGACTCCAGCGCTCGCCCGCCGCGAACACACGCCAGGAGCCTTCCATCTTCAGGTGCGTGTGGATGGTCGTCTCGCCCACGCGGGTGAGCAGGTGTTTGCCGCGCGACACCACATTCCGCACGGTCTGCCCGGTGAGGTCCACGGTGGCGAACTGCGGCACCCGGATGTCGCAGACCGTGAGCACCGAACCGGAGAGCGCCTCGTTCAGGCGCCGCGCGGTGCGGTAGACGGTGTCGCCCTCAGGCACGCAGCCTCAGCCCCTGCGGTGTCGGCACGAACCCGGCTCGCTGCAGCGCGTCGCCGAGGTCGGTGCCGATCGCGAACTCGCCGTCAATCTTCTCGATGCGCATCCGGCCGAGCCCGGCCCGCACCGTCTGAGCGAGCGATGCGGATGCTGCATCCAGTGCGACATCCGTGAACGACAGCACGGTCTTGCCGCCGCGCTCCACGTACAGCGTCAGTTGGCCGTCGACAATCACCACGAGCGCGCCCGCCTTGCGGCCCGGCCGGTGCCCTTCCGTCGCCGGCCACGGCAACGCAGCCCCGAACGGGTTCGCCGGGTCGGTGGCGGCCAGGGTGATCGCGACCGGCTCGCGGGGGGAGCTGGCATCGACGTCCTCCGGTTCGCGGCTGAATCGGCGCAGCCGGTCGATGGTGGGGCCGGTGGCGAATTGCGCAGCGCCGAGCCCCTCGACGAAGTAGCCGCGCCGGGCGCGGCCGCTTTCTTCGAAGCCGCGCAGCACCTTGTAGACCAGGCTGAAGCCGCCGGGCACGCCCTCCGCCATCACGGCGCCCCGGGTGACCACACCGTACCGTTCCAGCAATCGCTCGGCGGTGGCGGCGGCGCGCAGCGTGGTGCTCTGCTCGACCGGCGGCAGCAGCGACCAGCGGCCGGAGACCGTCGGCGGGCCGGACTGGCTCGGCATCGACAGCCGACCCCGGCCGCGGTAGGCCCGGGCGCGCGGCTGCCTGGTGCGAACGACGCCGCCGATCTGGCTGCGCAGCGGGGCGAAGGTGTCGTTCGTCACCTGTCCGGCCCAGACCAGATCCCACAGCGCGGTGGCCAGGTCTTTGTCATCGATCAGCCCGATCGCGCTGCCGACCGTGCCCGCAAGCTGGCGGAAGAAGAACGCCCCGCCGGGCGACAGCGCCTGCAGGATCGCCTCCTGCACCGGGTCGCCGGTGCTGACGCCGATCGGCTCGCCTTCCGCGGTCTCCACCAGCCGAACGCCGGGCAGCTCGGTATCCGGCTCGGGCAGGGGAAGGGTCAGGTGTGCCGATTCGGCCAGGTGCAGGCTGACCCAGCCATCGTTGCCGGCGAGCGAGCCGGCACCGGCCCAGAGCACCTCGCCGGTGGTGGTCAGCTCGTCCAGCCAGGCGGGGGAGTAGTTTTTGAGCCGCGCGGGAAGCACCAGGCTCTCCCAGGAGGAGGCGGGCAGCGGCACCCCGGCGAGCTGGTCGATCACCTGCACCAGCCCGTCGATGCCGGTGAGCCGACCGCCGACCTGCTGCCACTCCGGCAGGAAGCGGGCGAGGGTGTCGGGGCTGACCGGTTCCACTTCGTGCCGCAGCGCGGCGAGCGACCGGCTGCGCAGCCGGCGCAGGATCTCGGCATCCACCCATTCGCTGCCGGTGGCGTCTGGCCGGAACTCGCCCTCGGTGACCCGGCGGTCGGCGGCGAGCCGGCGCAGGGTGTCGAGCACTACCGCCTGGCCGAGGCCGAACCGGGTGGCGGCATCCGCCACCGTGAACGGGCCGTGCGTGCGCGCGTAGCGGCTGATTAGGTCACCGACCGGGTCGGGCACCGGTTCCACGAACGCCGAAGGGACGCCGATCGGCAGCGCAACGCCGAGCGCATCGCGCAGCCGGCTGGCGTCTTCGATCACCGCCCAGCGCGGGCTGCCGGCGATCTGCACCGGCAGCACCCGGTTGGAGCGGGCAAGGTCATCGAGCACGCGCTGCAGCCCCGCGGTGTCCTCGGCGATCGCCGGCACCGTGCGTTGCCGGATCTCCTCCAGCGTCAGCGGCCCGAGCAGCCGCACCAGATCGACGATGCCCTCGGCATCCTTTGCCTTGCGGTCCTCGACGAGGCGCTGCAGTTCCCGTTCGGTCTGCTCGATCACGCCCGCGTCGAGCAGTTCGCGCAGTTCCGCCCGGCCGAGCAGTTCGGCAAGCAGCGTGGGGTCGAGTGACAGTGCCGCGGCCCGGCGTTCGGCGAGCGGGGAGTCCCCCTCGTACATGAACGCGGCGACGTAGCCGAACAGCAGCGACCGCGCGAACGGGGAGGCCTGCTCGGTCTCAGTCTCCACGATGCGAATGCGCCGGGAGGCGATCTCGCCGGCCAGCTCGGTGAGCGCCGGCAGGTCGTAGACATCCTGCAGCACCTCGCGCACCGTCTCCAGCACGATCGGGAAGCTGGGGAACTTGCGCGCCACCTCGAGTAGCTGCGACGCCTTCTGCCGCTGCTGCCAGAGCGGCGAGCGGCGCCCGGGGTTGTAGCGCGGCAGCAGCAGCGCCCTGGCGGCGCATTCCCGGAACCGGGAGGCGAACAGCGCGGAGCCGCCCACCTCGGCGGTCACCAGGTCGGAGAGTTCGGATGCCTCGAACACGAACAGTTCGGCGCCGGGAGGCTCGGCATCGGTCTCCGGCAGCCGCACTACAATGCCGTCATCGCCCGCCATCGCGGCGCCGTCGAACGAGTAGCGCTCGCGCACCCGGGCTCCCACGGCGAGGGCCCACGGCGCGTGCACCTTCATGCCGTATGGCGAATGCAGGATGACGCGCCAGTCGCCGAGCTCGTCGCGGAACCGTTCCACCACCAGGGTCTTGTCGGTGGGCACGTGCCCTGTCGCCTTCTTCTGATCGGCGACGAAGGCCAGCAGGTTGTTGGCCGCCCGCTTGTCGAGGCCGATGTTGGCGAGCCTCGTGCGGGCGCTGGGGTTTTGAGACGCGGCCGACTTCGTCGGGCGCTCCTCAACCGGCGAGTCGGCCATGTCGCGGGTGAAGGCGCCGATGGCCCTGCCGAGTTCGGCGGGGCGGCCGAGCGTGTCGCCCTTCCAGAACGGCACCCGGCCGGGTTGCCCGAACGCCGGGCTCACCATCACCCGGTCGTGGGTGATCTCCTCGATCCGCCAGCTGGTGGTGCCGAGGGCGAAGACATCCCCGACCCTGGACTCGTAGACCATTTCCTCGTCCAGCTCGCCGACCCGTCCGCCGCCGCGGCCGCCGGCGCTCGAGCTGGCCGCCGCGCCCACCATGAACACGCCGAACAGTCCTCGGTCGGGGATGGTGCCGCCGCTGGTCACCGCCAGGCGTTGCGCGCCCGGCCGGCCGGTGAGCTGGCCGGTGACCCGATCCCAGACGATGCGGGGGCGGAGCTCGGCGAACTCGTCGCTCGGGTAGCGTCCGCTCAGCAGGTCGAGGGTGGCCTCGTACGCGCTGCGCGGGAGGGTGGCGAACGGGGCGCTGCGGCGCACCGTGTCGAACCAGTCCTCGATGTCCAGCGGCTCGAGTGCCACCGCGGCGACGGTCTGCTGGGCGAGGATGTCGAGCGGGTTCTGCGGCACCGTCATCTGCTCGATGAGGCCGGACGTCATCCGCTCGCTCACCACGGTCACGTGGATTAGGTCGGCGCGGTGCTGCGGCATCAGCACGCCCTTGGAGATCTCACCGACCTGGTGCCCCGCGCGACCGATCCGCTGTAGCCCGCTCGCCACCGACGGGGGTGACTCCACCTGGATCACCAGATCGACCGCGCCCATGTCGATGCCCAGCTCGAGTGATGACGTGGCCACCACGCAGCGCAGCCGACCGCTCTTCAGATCGTCTTCGATCACGGCCCGCTGGTCTTTGGAAACCGAGCCGTGGTGGGCGCGGGCCAGCAGCGGTTCGGCGCCGGATGTCGCGCCAGACTGCCCCATGATCGCGGCGGGTGGGCCGCCTACTGCCGCGAGCAGCGCTTCCGGCTCCGCCACCGGTTCGCCCAGTCGCTCCTCGTAAATCTCGTTCAGCCGCGCGGTCAACCGCTCGGCCAGCCGCCGCGAGTTCGCGAACACGATCGTCGACCGGTGTTGCAGCACCTGGTCGACGATCTCCTCCTCCACATGCGGCCAGATCGAGCCCTGCGCGTCCGTGCCCTCGGCCGAGGTGGTGCCGAGCTCGGTCATGTCCTCCACCGGCACGACGACACTCAGGTCGAACGTCTTCGGTGAGGGCGGCGCCACGATCGACACCGGTGCCAGGCCGCCGAGAAAGCGGGCCACTTCCTCTTGCGGGCGCACCGTTGCCGACAGTCCGATCCGCTGCGCCGGCTTCGGCAGCAGTGCGTCGAGCCGCTCCAACGACACAGCCAGGTGCGCGCCGCGCTTGGTGGCGGCCACCGCGTGCACCTCGTCGACGATCACCGTGTCGACGCCGACCAGCGTCTCGCGGGCGGCGCTGGTGAGCATCAGGTACAGCGATTCCGGCGTGGTGATCAGGATGTCGGGAGGCCGGCGCAGCAGCATCCGGCGCTCCTGGCTGGTGGTGTCGCCGGATCGCACGCCGACGGTGACATCCGGTGCGGGCAGCCCGAGCCGGCGGGCGGTCTGCGTCACGCCGACCAGGGGCGAGCGCAGGTTACGCTCCACGTCGACGCCGAGCGCCTTCAGCGGTGAGATGTACAGCACGCGAGTGCGGTGCTGGGGATCGTCCGGTGGCGGTGATGACGCCAACTGGTCGATCGCCCAGAGGAACGCCGCCAGGGTCTTGCCCGATCCGGTGGGTGCCACCACCAGGGCGTGCGCGCCGCCCGACACCGCCTCCCACGCGCCCAGCTGCGCGGCGGTCGGCGCGGGGAAGGCGTTGGTGAACCACTCGCGGGTCGCGGCAGAGAATCGGTCGAGCACACTGCTCATTGCTCTATCTTCACGGATGCCGCTGACATCCCGCCGGGGCAAACCGGGCGCCGCGACATCCGGCACCGCGACATTCGCTTCTGCGACATCCGTGCCGCGACATTTCTTACAGCTGCGCCGTGATGAACGCCGCCACGTCGGTGATCTCCTGCTGCGACACCGAGTGCGGCATGCCCTCGTAGATGCGGCGGGTGAGCGCGGCGTGCTCCGGCAGCCAGGTCTCGGTGTACGCCCGGAACTCGGGATTGATCACCTGGTCTGCGGTGCCATAGCCCCAGAACACCGGCGGCTTCAGCTCGGCGAGCTTGTCGTCGCCGGGGTGCGCGGCGGGGATCACGAAGCCGGACAGGTTGACGGCGTAGCTGAACTGCGCCGGCCGGTGCCGCATCAGCTGCGCGCTCATCGCGCCACCCTGCGAGAAGCCGAGAAGGCCGACCGACTGGAAACTCTGCTCATCGAGCCAGTTCAGCACCGACACCGTGGCGAGGTTCGCGGCCGGCTCCCGGTCGCCGGTGGCCTCGAACCAGGCGTATCCGCCGCCGTAGGAGAGCGGGGCGCGCAGCGAGGCGATCACCGGTTCCAGCGGCAGGTAGGAGGAGAGGCCGAACAAGTCGCTCTCGTTCGAGCCGAGCCCGTGCAGCAGCACTAGCAACGGACGCCCGGCGCGCTCCGATTCCGGGGCAGACCACACAACCGCGTCAGCGTCAATCTTCATATGTAAGTATCCGTTCTCATCGTGTTCACATGCCCCAACCTCGAACTGTACCGGCCCATTCCGGATGGCCCGCAGCACGGTGTGGCACCCATTCGAATGCTGAGCAGGTAAGAATGGGAGTGTGAGCACGGTAGGAACGCCCGACCCGAATTCCGCGTGGCTGTCCGATGAGGAGTTGGAGGCAACCCGCAGGCGACTGCCGTTGCTGTACGTGGAGGCCGTTCCGGTGCGCGTCGACGGGCTCGGCACCGTCACCGAGGTGGGGGTGCTGCTGCGGGCCAACACCGTGGGAGAGATCACCCGCACCATCGTCTCCGGCCGGGTGATGTACGGCGAGACCCTGCGTGACGCGCTGTTCCGCCACCTGGAGAAGGACCTCGGCCCGATGGCCTTCCCGCTGCTGCCGGCCTCGCCGGTGCCGTTCCAGGTCGCCGAGTACTTTCCCTGGCCGGGCAGCAGCCCGTTCCACGACGAACGGCAGCACGCCGTGTCGCTCGCCTACGTCGTGCCGGTGACCGGCACCTGCGAGCCGCGCCCGGATGCCCTCGAACTGACGTGGATGTCTCCCGTCGAAGCGGCATCCGCGGCGACATCCGCCGAGATGGAAGGCGGCCGCGGCGTGCTGCTGCGCGCGGCCCTCGCCTCTGTCGGCGTTCTGCCGTGATCGATCGCGGAACCCACCCGACCATCATCGGCAGCCAGACCGTTCACCTGCCGTTGGTCGCGCTCACCGAAAGCATCACGGTGGCGTTGATGATCACCGTCGATCTGGGCGTGCGATTCATGGATGTCGCGTGCCGAGACCTCGCCGATGAGGTGCGGGCGCTCGCGCCCGACGTGATCGTCTCGGTGGCGACCATGGGCATTCCGATCGGCCTCGGCGTGAGCCGGGAGCTGCACCTCGACGGCTACGTGATCCTGCAGAAGCAGCCGAAGTACCACCTGCGCGACAGCATGCGCGAGCCGGTGGAGTCGATCACGACCCAGGGGGAGCAGCAGCTCATCCTCGACGAACGACGCGAACCGCTGCTGCGCGGCCGGCGCGTGGTGCTTGTCGACGACGTGATCTCCACCGGCGCCTCGACGATGGCGGCGCTGCGGTTGCTCGACCGGGCCGGGGCAGAGGTCGTCGGCATCGGCGCGTTCCTCACCGAGAGCGACGAGTGGCGGGAGACTTTGGGTGACCGGGCGTCACTCGTGCGGGCGCTCGGCCACATCCCGCTGTTCGAGTCCTAGGGCATCGGGCGGGTACGCCAAAGGGGCGCCCACCGCGTCGTGCCACCGGAGTGACCGAGCAGTGTGCGCCCCTTGGGGAGCTGGTTAGCCCTGCGCCCGACGGTTCGGACGGCGTTCGCCGTTCGAGGCCGGGGTGGAGGTGCTGAAGGTGCGAGCCGAGCCGCCAGCCGGGGCACCGCTGCGACGCGAGCGCGGCGCGTGCGAGCCCTCGGCGCTAGCGGAACGGGCGCGACCGGTTGACGCCTGGTCGGACGACCGGCGCTGACCCGAGCCGGAGCCCGCGCCGCCGCTTGCGCCGCCGGAGCGACCGGATGCCGCCGCTGCCGGGCGACCCGAACGGTCGGTGCGACCTGAGCCGCCGGCGCGCGCGTCGCGCTTGCGCTGCGCGTTGGCGCCCTGCGACACCCCGCCGCCGGTCTGCATCATGCGCGGCGCGGGCTTGACGTACGCGGCGATGTCACCGACGAGGGCGTCGACCGCGGGGGAGTTAGCGGTGACCCGCTGCGGAGACACGCTGATGCCGGCCTTGCGCAGCAGCTGCGCGACATCCTTGGACTGCGAGCCCATCATCACCGTCACCACGTCGCCGGCGCTGCCCGCACGAGCGGTGCGGCCGGAGCGGTGCAGGTATGCCTTGTGCTCCATCGGCGGGTCGACGTGGATCACCAGTTCGACGTTGTCAACGTGCACGCCGCGGGCCGCGACATCCGTCGCCACCAGCACGCGAGCCGAGCCGTCGCTAAACGCGGCCAGGTTGCGGTCACGCTGCGGCTGCGACAGGTTGCCGTGCAGGTCGACGGAGGGGATGCCGGCGTCGGTCAGCTGCTTGGCCAGCTTCTTGGCGTGGTGCTTGGTGCGCATGAACAGGATGCGGCGTCCGGTGCCGGAGGCCAGCTTCTGCACCAGCGCGGTCTTGGCGTCGGCACCGCCGTCGACCTCGAACACGTGGTGGGTCATCGCGGCGACGGGGGAGTTGGCCTCGTCGACCTCGTGCAACACCTCGTTGTGGAGGAACTTCTTGACCAGCTTGTCCACGCCGTTGTCGAGGGTGGCGCTGAACAGCATGCGCTGCCCGCTGTCGGGGGTGGCGTTCATGATGCGGGTGACGCCGGGCAGGAAGCCGAGGTCGGCCATGTGGTCGGCCTCGTCGAGCACGGTGATCTCGACGGCGTCGAGGTTGATGAAGTTCTGCTTCATCAGGTCTTCGAGGCGCCCGGGGCAGGCCACGACGATGTCGACGCCCGCCTTGAGCGCGGCGACCTGACGGTTCTGCGAGACGCCACCGAAGATGGTGGTGGTCTTCAGGCCGTACGCGTCGGCGAGCGGCTGCATCGCCGCCGCGATCTGGGTGGCCAGTTCGCGGGTCGGGGCGAGCACCAGGCCGAGCGGGCGGCCGGGACGACGCTTGCCGCCGGCGAGCTTGCCGCCGAGGCGCGCGACCAACGGAATCGAGAACGCCAGCGTCTTGCCGGAGCCGGTCTTGCCGCGGCCGAGCACGTCGCGGCCGTTCAGGGTGTCGGGCAGGGTGTCAACCTGGATCGGGAACGCCGTGGTCTTGTCATCGGCCGCGAGGGCGGTGACGATCGGCGCGGGCACGCCGAGGGCGGCGAAGGTTGTGTCAGACAAAAAGGGTTACCCATTCGTTGGTTCCCTGGGCGAATGCGCGCTCGTAGGCGAACGTGAATCCCCTGGGATAAGTGGCGAGAGTGCCAACCGGCACTATCGATCGCCGTGAGAAAGATATCTACGAACCGGAGCAGTTGTGAGCTGAATCCGGTGAGAAGAGGAAGCGTTCTACGACGCAGTAATCGCGATGCTGCGTTTACAAGTGAGTCCAGACTACAGGATGTCGCTGACTTCTGCTCGCGAACCCTCAGTTCTCGTCGGCGAAGCGGGCGCCCACCTGGTGCCGCAGCTCATCGAGCAGCTCCATCACGCGCACGCTCTCGTCGAGCCCGAGCAGTGGCGATTCGGTCAGCCCGGCGCGCAGATAGCGGGCCATCGCCGCCACCTGAAACACCATCCCCTCCCGGCCCGGATGTCGCCGGTCGTCGAACCCGAGGCGCTGCCGCCCGTCGGCCGAGACCAGGCTCATGGGCGCCGGGTTGTTGAACACGGCATCCACATCGATCCGTGCCAGCGAGCCGGTGATTCCGGCACGTCCGCTGCCGACGCCGCGCCAGCTCGTGTCGATTACGCCCCGGGCGCCAGTCGGGGTGATCAGCACCGCTGACACGGTGTCCTCCACTCCCGACACGGTAAGGGTGCCGAAGCCGCGCACCTCGGCGATCTCGCCGAGCAGCCCTGCCGCGAATGACAGTGGGTAAACCCCGATGTCGAGCAGCACCCCGCCGCCGAGCGACGGCTCGAACAGCCGACTGCCGGCCTGATACGGGATAGGGAAGCCGTACTGCGCCGTCACGCTGTCGATCTCGCCGAGCACTCCGTCGGCGATCAGCGTGTCGATCATCTGCCGGTGCGGCAGGTAGCGGGTCTTCATCGCCTCCATGACGAACACCCCCGCCGAGCGGCTGCGATCGCGGACGTCGCGGGCCTCGGCCGCGGTGCGGGTGAACGCCTTCTCCAGCAGCGTCGGCACGCCGGCCTCGATCGCCAGCAGTGTGTTCGCGTGGTGCTCGCTCATCGGGGTGGCGATGTACACAGCGTCGATGCCGGGGTCGGCGAGCAGCGCCGCATAGGACCCGTGGCTGCGCTCAATCCCGAAGCGCTGCGCGAAGTCGGACGCTCGCGCAGCATCCCTGGAACCCACCGCAACAACCTGCTGGTCGGTGTGTCTGCCTAGCGCGGAGACGAAATCGGCGGCGATCAAGCCGGGCCCGAGGATGCCCCAGCGCAGCACCGGCGCGTCGCGCGGGTCCGAATCGGTGGGTACGGGCAGAGCGCTGGGGAAGGCCATGCGACCAATCATTACGGATGAGCCGTCCCGGAACGGGTAACCCCGCTAGTCTCGCAGCGTGGATTTCGCAGTTGACCAGAGCAAGTATCAGGTGCGCTTTGACTGGGGCACGGCCGGTGCCGACGCGACCCAGTCGGGCGCTGACGCGGTGATCTGGGTTGACCAGCTCGCCACTGTCGCCGACACCGCGGCGGCGACGCAGCCGGAACCGGACGGCGCGCTGGTGCTCGCCACCGTGCAGAACGCCAAGGCGGTCGCCGGCTGGGTGCTGGCCCGCCAGCATGAACGCGGCGGTCGCTTCGTGGTGACCGTCATCGCCGCAGGCGACGCCAGGGCCGACGGTTCCGCCCGGTTCGCAGTGGAAGACCTGTTGGCGGCGGGCGCCGTGATCGACGCCCTGACCGCGGTCGGTCTCGACCACTGTTCCCCCGAGGCCGCGGCCGCATCCGCCGCGTACACCGGGCTGACCCAGGCGCTCAAGCACCTGATCAAGAACTCGGTCAGCGGTGTGCAGGGCGGCGCGACCGCCCTCGACCTCAGCCCCACCGACGCGGTCACCGTGCTGAAGGAGCCGGCCCCGGTCGTCTGACCGACGACCCGGCCGGGAATGGCAGCTCTCTCCGCGGGGTTTAAGTCTGATGTGTCGCTCCGCGACGCGCGCGTCGCCACCGACGCGGACACCGAGGGAAGGCACACCATGAAGGCAATGCTGGGCGACACCGTGATCGCCGAAGCTCACCGGGACGACCTGATCCGCATCGAGGGCAACTGGTACTTCCCACCGGCAGCGGTGAACACCGCGCTGCTCGAGAAGAGCGACACCGCGTACAGCTGCGCCTGGAAGGGCGACGCCCAGTACTTCACCGTGAAGACGGGCGACGCCGAGTCCGCCGACGCCGCGTTCAGCTACCCGCAGCCGCACGCGACATCCTTCGACCGCGTCGGCCAGGACTTCAGCAACTACGTGGCCTTCTGGAAGGACGTGCGCGTCGTCGACTAACGACGCCGTGCTCAGCGGACCAGCCGCACCTCGAGGAGCTTCTCGCCGAGGAACTCCTCAACATGCTCCGCGCCATCGGGCGTGAAGCCGTTCCGCTTGTAGAAACTGTGGGCGCGCGGGTTGTCCTTGGCCACCCACAGGTAGCCGGGCCGGTCTGCACAGGCGGCGTCGAACAGCCGCTGGCCGATGCCGGTGCCCTGGTATTCCTTGAGCAGGTAGATGAAATACAGCTCACGGTCCCGCGGGGCGTCGTCGGTGTCCCGCGCCGGGCCCGATCCGACGAAACCGACGATCTCACCGTCGACCAATGCGGCGAACTGGTTGTATTCGGGGCCGAGGCTTGCCCAGTGCGTCCACAGTTCGGCCATTCGCCGAGGCGAGACCTTCGCCAGCGCGGCCTCGCTGATCAGGTGGTCGTAGGTCTGGTGCCAGCACTGCGCGTGCACTCTGCCGAGGGATTCGGCGTCAACGTCACGCACGGGGCGGACGATCACGGTTTGGTCAGTCGGGTCGGTGGGGCGGGGAACAGCTTCGTCGATGCTCATCCGCCGACAGTACGACGAATCCCACCCGAATCTGAAATCGAACGCGCCCGGTGCGCCCGCACCTTGGCCCGGTTGCCGCAGCGCTGCATCGAGCACCAGCGGCGGTTGTTCGACCGCGACTCGTCGTAGAACACCAGCTCGCAGTCATCCGCGGTGCAGAACCGGATGCGCCCCGGCCCGCGCTCGCCGAAGAGGTCCACGGCATCCCTCGCCACGGTCGACAGCGCCTGACCGATGCGCACCCGGCCGGCGCCTGCCTGCCGCCTGCCGCCGCCGAGCGCCGGCGGAATATCCGGGGTCGCCGCGAACAGGTTGACGGTGTCGATGTCGTCGGCTTCCGGCTGACTGGCGGATGCCGCGGCCGCAGCCACCCGGCCGATCGCCGCCCGCAGCGCGTGGGCGTCGGCCAGCTCGCGCTCGCTCGCTGCCCCCTGCAGGCGGTCGAAGCGCTCGCCGAGCCAGGCGTCCAGATCGGCCTGGTTCACCAGCGGGCTGGCGGAGAAGTCGAGGCTGAGCGCGCCGGAATCGAAGAATGACCCGTCGGGAAGCTGCTGTCCGGTAACCACGTAACCACTATAGAGAGTTACTCAGCTCCCTTCGTTTGTGCTAGAGCGGCCGCCGCTCCCAGCGGATGGCGTTGGCCGGGTCATACCGGCGCGAGCACTTGCCGCATGCCAACGACCGGTTCGGCCGGCGGTAGCGGTAGTGCTCATGCCCGCGCGGACAGACCCCCACCCACGGGGCCAGCTCTGAGGCGATCGGGCCGTCATGCAGCCGTTTGCCCTCGTAGCCGAGGTCGCTGGCGATGGCCTTCCAGCGCGGGCCGTGCCCGGCCTTGTGCCCGGCCATGGCGTGCGCGACCTCGTGCAGCAGCACCTGGTGGATCGCGTCATCCTCAAATCGGGCGGCGAGATAGCGCGACACGGTGATCCGCTTGGCCGTGTAGTTGCAGAGCCCCGCCCGAGTTTTCGCGTTGTCGAACGCGAACGACCACTCGGTCGGGTTCAGGTGCAGCGCGATCAGGGCGTTGGCCCAGGTGCGCACGCGGGAAAGGTCAGCCACGAGACGACATTAACCCCGCGTGATGTGAGCGGGCAGCGCTACCTTCCAGCGGGGTAATCCACAGGCATCGGAGGAGCGGATGTCGGCGGGTCGGCCAGGAACGATTCGGTGACGCTGATCGACATCATCGAGCTGTCGATCTGGTTGGCGGGAGCCTTGATGCGCACCCGAATCGTGAGCGCCGCCCGGAAATCGCGTAGCGCCGCGTCGTACTCTTTCTGGTCGAAGTGCACCTTGCCGCGGTGCTGCAGCGCGAAGGCCTCGGCGCTCGCCCACTCGTGGCGGCCGGCCTCGGTGACGCAGTCGCTCAGCTCCACCAGCGCGGCCTCGTACTTGCCCTGCGAGCGTTGCACCTGCGCCCGGCGCACCTTGGCGAACACCAGCGCCTCCCGGTCGCCGCCGAACCGTGCCTGACGCACGGCCTCGTTCGCGACATCCCACGCCTCGTCCAGTCGGTTGGCCAGCCGCAGCAGGCCCACCTTCTCGTTCAGCGCGGTCGAACTGCGCAGTTCGCCCAGCTCTTCCAGACGCTCCGCCAGTGCGGCCGGATCGACCTTTTCTTGCAGAGTGACCGGGTCGTATCCCAGAACGATGCTCACGTGTGCCCCTCGGTTGTTGCCCCCCTCAGGCTAACCCGCCGGGAGCAGCTCCAGCCGCACCTCGAGCAGCTTGTCGTCGCCGTCTCGCGGCGTACCGCGCGCCGTGTTGTTGGTGAGCAGCCACAGGGTGCCATCCGGTCCCTCCACCGTGTCGCGCAGCCGACCGACGTCGCCGCGGAACCAGTCGACCGCGTCCACGCTCCCGGATCCCGGGTAGATCGCCCACAGCCGCTCACCGCGCAGGGCGGCCATGAACAGCGTGCCGCGCAGGAAGAGCAGGCCGCTCGGGCTGGCGTCGGTGGTCGCCCACTGGTGAACCGGATCGATGAACCCATCGCGGTCGGCGATGCCCTCCACCACCGGCCAGCCGTAGTTGCCGCCGGGCGTGATGAGGTTCAGCTCGTCCCAGGTGTTCTGCCCGAACTCCGACGCCCAGAGCCGACCGTCGTCGTCCCACGCGATTCCCTGCGGGTTGCGGTGCCCGTAGGAGTACACCGGGCTGTCGACGAACGGGTTGTCGGCGGGCACCGCGCCTTCCGGGGTCACCCGCAGGATCTTGCCGGCGAGGGATCCGACATCCTGCGCCACAGCGCCATTGGTGGCGTCCCCGGTGGTGATGTAGAGCATGCCGTCCGGGCCGAACTTGACGCGGCCTCCGTTGTGGTTGCCGGATTTCGGGATGCCGGTGACGACGTCGGTCGGCGCGCCGAGCGCCAGGCCGCCTGCAACACCGGTGAGCGGTAGGCGGATGACGCGGTTGTCGCTCGCGGCCGTGGTGTACGCGTACAGCCAGCGTTCCTCGGCGTCCACCGCGAGGCCGAGCAGGCCGCCCTCGCCGGCGGGCTGCACGCCGGGCACGGTGCCGACCTCGCGCACGTCGCCGTCGGCGGTGTACTCCTTCACGAGGGCGGTCTCACGCTCGCTGATCAGCGCGGACCCGGAACTCAGCCGCACCACCGACCACGGCACGTCGAGCCCGGTCACCAGGGCGCGGGGCTCACCGGCCGGTTGCACGGGCCCGGGCAGCGCGGGCGGTCCGGTCTCGGTCGGCGACGGCAGCGGCGTCGGGGTCACAGTGTTGCGCGGCGGCGGCTCGACGGGCGCGCATCCGGCCAGGCCAAGCGCGGCAACGCTGAGCGCGGCGACAAGCACCATCGGTGCCGCGGCTCGCACGCGCTTCATCGCCATGCGTTCATCCCACCACGACTCGCGCCGCGGGGGTGAGGTGAATCCGCCGGGCGGCTCAGTCCTTGCCCTGGCGCACCTGGAAGATCGACTTGGCAGGCGGCGGCGACGGAATCGCGGTCGCGTCGGTGACGATCGGGGCGCCGGCGATCCACTCGGTCAGTTCCCGGCCGGCCACCACCTTCGACGGGTGCGGTCCGCCGGCCAGCAGCCGCGGCATCCATTCCAAGGGCAGTGCCGAGGCGGATGCCGCCAACACCACGTTCCCGAAGCGGCGACCCTTCAGGATCTGCGTTTCGGCGAGCGCTGCCACGTTGCCCACGGCCGCTGCCACGGTGGCCGCCTGCCCGCGGGCGAACGCCAGGCCGGGGCCGTCGGCGATGTTCACCGCCACCACCCCGCCCGGGGCCAGCAGCGTCGCCACCGCCCGGTAGAACTCGACACTGGTCACGTGCGCCGGGGTGCGTGCGCCGCTGAACACATCGACCACCACCAGGTCCACGGTGCCGCGCAGCCCGCCAGGCAGCTTCTCCAGCACCGCGCGGGCGTCGCCGTGGCGCACCCGGATCGAGGCGCCGCGCGGCAACGGAATCTGCTCGCGCACGAAGTCGACGAGGTCGCTCTCCAGCTCGATCACCTGCTGCCGGGACCCCGGCCGGGTGGCCTCCACGTACCGCGGCAGGGTGAAGGCGCCCGCGCCGAGGTGCACCGCGGTGATCGGCCCTGGCGGCAGCTGGTCGATCAGGTGACCGATGCGTTGCACGTACTCGAAGAACAGCTGCGACGGGTCATCCAGGTTCACGTGCGACTGCGGGGTGCCGTCGACCACCAGGGTGTAGGCGCCCGGCACCCATCGATCGGGCTGGATCTCAGCGAAGAAGCCGCTGTTCTTCAGGATGATCGAAGGATGCTGCTGCTCGCCGGTGCCCATGCGTCAAGTCTGCGGCATTCGCTCTGACCGGCCGTGCGGTCTGTGTCGGAGCGGGGCGGGGCGGGGTGCATATGACCATCCTGAGCGCGAGGAAGGAGTTATTCGGATGCGGTGGTGCTGAGGGAGGAGTGGTGGCGGCGGAAGGAGTAATTCGAGTGCTGCGGCCGCGAGGAAGGACTCTTTCGGCGACATCCCCGCAGCCACGAAGGACGAACCCCGGTTTTCGCAGAAACAGTTCCTTCCTGACCTGCGGATGTCGCAAAACACTCCTTCGTCGCAACGGTCGACCCCGTGGCCGGCCCTGAGCCGCCCACCGCCTACCGCCTACCGCCCACCGCCCACCGCCTACCGCCCACCGCCTACCGGCTCACGGGCTCGCCGCCGGCGCTCAGGCTGCCGAGGTCGGCCCGGCTGGGCAGCCCCTCCCAGTCGCCCGCGACCAGGCAGGCGAGCGCCCCGGCGGTCACCGCGGTGTCGAGCCGCTCGGAGACCGGCTTGCCCAGCAGGTACTCCGCCAGATAACCGGCCACGAACGCGTCGCCGGCGCCCACCGTGTCCACAGGAGTGATCGGCACAGCCGTCCGCTGATACTCATGCCCGTCGACCACCGCCACCGCACCGCGGGAGCCCAGCTTCACGATCGCCTGCCCGGCGCCGGCCTCGATCAGGCGGTGCGCGAGCTCGAGCGGCGTGCCATCGCCGACCACGATCGCCGCCTCGTCGTCACCGGCGAACACCAGATCGGCCAGCGGCAGCATCCGCGCGTAAGCCTCGGCGGCCGCCTCGCGGGACCACAGTTTGCCGCGGAAGTTCAGGTCGAACGAGACCGGCACCCCCGCCGATCTCGCCAGTTCGACCGCGCCGAACACGGTGTCCGACATCGTCGGCGACAGGGCAAGCGAAATGCCGGTGACGTGCAGCAGTGAGGCGAAGGTCACCAGTTCCGGCGAGAAGTCGTCGAGCGTCAGCCGCGACCCGGCGAGGCCCGCGCGGTAGTACCAAACACGGGTGTCGGCCGGTGCGCGCCGTTCCTTCACCATGACGGATGTCGCGGCCTCGGCATCCGGAATCGACACCACCTGCACGCCTTCCGCCCGGATCTCGCGCAGCACCAGGTCACCCAGTGAGTCTGCGCCCACCCGGCCGATCCAGGTGGCGTCGATGCCGAGCCGCTGCAGGCCGATCGCTACGTTGCTCTCCGAGCCGCCGACGCCGAGCGCCATGGCGGGCCGGTGCTGCAGTGCGCCGTACTCGGTGGCAAGCATCAGGGCCATCGTCTCGCCGAGCGTGACGACCCGGGGCGTGGCCTGCGCCGAGTTCATCGTGCCAACGTCGCCAGCTCGGACGCGCGCCGGGCGCGCTCGCCGAGGGCCGTGAGTGACCCGCCCTTGAACGCGTCACCGACCAGCGGCCCGCCGAGACTGACCGCCAGCGCGCCAGCCTGCAGCCAGGCCGGGATGTCATCGAGGGCCACGCCGCCCGACGGCACGAACTCCAGCTCGGGGAATGGCCCGCGCAGGTGCGCGCCGTACTTGGGGCCCACGGTCTCGGCGGGGAACACCTTCACCGCGGTCGCGCCAGCCTGCCAGCCGGTGAACAGTTCGCCGGGGGTCAGGCCGCCCGGGAACACCGGCACGCCATTGCGTACCGCGACGGCGATCACGTCGGGCAGCGTCACCGGCGTGACCAGGTACGCGGCCCCGGCGTCGATCGCGCGCTGTGCCTGCTCCGCGGTGAGCACGGTGCCGACTCCGATCTCGGCCGCTGATCCGAGCCGCGCGGCAAGCGCCGGCAGGTGCTCGAAGGTGCCGGGGGTGGTGAGTGTCAGCTCGATCGACCGCACGCCGTTCTCGGCGAGGGTGTCGACCACCGGGTCGTAGTCGGTGGCGGCGGCCGCGCGCAGCACGGCGATCACCGGGTGGGCGCGCAGCAGGGCGGAGGGGGCGGAACGGTCAGTCATGAGACTTCACACTAATCGGTGACTTTGTCCGGTCCGGGTTTCGAGCCTAATATCACCCTTATGGGGCACGAGGAAGAACTCCCGGGGGTTCGGCCGCCGACGATCTACGACGTCGCGGCTGCATGTAACGTTTCGCCGTCGACCGTGTCGCGTGCGTTCTCGCGTCCGGGCCGGGTCAACGCAGAGACCGCCGACCGCATCCGCCGGGTCGCCGAGCAACTCGGCTACCACGTAGACCCGATCGCCCGGCCCCGCGGCGACGGACGCACGTCGATGATCGCGCTCGTCGTCGCCGACCTCACCAACCCGTTCTTCCTCGACATCATCCAGGGCGCGCAGAAGGCCGCCGACGAAGCGCACGTCACGGTGCTCGTGATCGACGCACGCGAGTCGCTGACCGGCGAACGCGAGGCGGTTGAGCGCGTCATTCCGATGGTTGACGGGCTCATCTTTGCCACGTCGCGGATGTCGGAGACGGCGATCCGCACGGTGGCGAAGCAGCGGGCGACCGTGATCCTCAACCGGCCGATGCCCGACGTGCCCAGTATCGTCACCGACAACGCCCGCGGCATGCAGCTCGCCGTGGGGCACCTGGCGGCGCTCGGCCACGACACGATCAGTTACATCGCCGGTCCCGAGGCGTCGTGGGCGGACGGCATGCGCTGGCAGTCGGTGCGCAAGGCGGCCGCGGACGCGGGACAGAGAGTGCGGAGGATCGGGCCGTTCCCGCCCACCCTCGCCGGCGGCGCGGCCGCCGCGGACGAGTTCCTGGCCCGTCCCTCGACCGGCGTCATCGCCTACAACGACCTGATGGCGATCGGCCTGATGAGCGAACTCGGCGGTCGCGGCATCCGGGTTCCCGACGACGTCAGCGTCATCGGCTTCGACAACAGCCTCGACTCCCGGTTCACCAACCACGGACTCACCACCGTCGCAGTGCCACACCTGGTGCTCGGCCGGGTTGCGGTCCAGATGCTGCTCGGGCAGCACCGCGCCGCGACGGTCGGAAAGCCGGCCATGCTTCCGGCCGAACTCATGGTGCGACGCTCCACCGCGATCCGCCGCGACGGCGGTTTGCGCGGCACCCGCGGCACCCGCGGCACTCGCGCCACCATCGACGCCATCGCGATCTGACCGTCGCCCGCTCGTAACCGTCTACCCCCAAAACGAGCGCCAACACATGGCAACAGATTGACGGCGCGGCCGGCTACCGCCTCAATGGAGCCACGGCGGGAGCGCAACGGTGCGTTCACCCGAACGCCGCATGTCCTTCAAAGGAGAACGACCATGCGCAGAAAACCCCGCCGATCACCGCGTCGCGGTCCCGGCCTCATCACCGTAGCGGCCATCGTCGGCCCGCTCGCTCTCATCGCCTCCGGAACGGCCGCGGTGGCCGCTCCACCTCACGACAACAATGCCGGCGGCAACCAGCCACCGTCGCACTCACAGGCGCCGAACGGTGCACCGGCGGTCGAATCCCATGTTAAAAACATCATCAAGGTCAACGGGCGCCAGTTCCGCGACCTGAACGACAACGGCAAGCTCGACCGTTACGAGGACTGGCGGCTTTCCGACCAGCAACGCGCCGCCGACCTGCTCTCGCGGATGACCCTCGAGGAGAAGGCGGGTCTGATGCAGATCGCCTCCCTGCGGGACAACGCTCCCGAGCTAATCGAGGATCGTGGCCTCCACCACCTCATCATCCGCGACAACCCGACCGCCACGGAACTGGCCACCCGCGCCAACGGCCTCCAGGAGATCGCGGAGGGCACCAGGCTCGGCATCCCGCTCGTGTTCACCTCGAACCCGCGCAACCACGTGAACCCCGACCTCGAGTTCGGCATCAGTGAGGCCGCAGGCCAGTTCTCCAGCTGGCCGGGAACCCTCGGCCTCGCCGCCACCAACGACATCGACCTGATCCGCGACTTCGCCGACATCGCGCAGGACGAATGGCGCGCATCCGGCATCCAGAAGACCTACGGCTACCAGATCGAAACGGCGACCGAACCGCGCTGGCGCCGCATCAACGGCACCTTCGGTGAGAGCCCGGACCTGAATGCAGCGATCGCCGAGCAGCTCGTGCTCGGCTTCCAGGGCGACGAACTCAGCAACGAGTCGGTCGCCCAGACCATCAAGCACTTCCCCGGCGACGGCGCGGTGCTGCGCGGCCTTGACCCGCACAACGAGCCAGGCAAGTGGGCAATCTACCCGACACCAGGCAGCTTGGAGACCTACCAGCTGCCGCCGTTCCAAGCCGCGATCGACGCGGGCGCCAGCTCGGTCATGTCGTACTACAACGTGCCGAGCAACGCGCTCAGCGCCGAGCAACTCGACATCGCGGACTGGTATGCCCCCGGCCAGCAGTTCGAAGAAGTCGCTGCCGCATACAACAAGGCCATCGTCACCGACCTGCTCCGCACCCGGATGGGTTTCACCGGGTACGTGAACAGTGACAGCGGCATCCTCACCAACCGTGCGTTCGGCGTGGAGAACCTGACCCTGCCCGAGCGGTTCGCCAAGGCTGTGAAGGCTGGGACGAGCCTGTTCTCCGACAACAACGACCCGGCCGGTCTGATCGCCGCGGTGCAGACCGGGCTGCTTACCGAATCCGAGCTGCACCCCTCGGTGCAGCTGCTGCTCGAGGAGATCTTCGCGCTCGGCCTGTTCGAGGACCCGTACGTCGACCCGGCGCTCGCGCAGCAGATCGCGGATGACCCGGCCTCGCAGGCGCGCGCCGACGAGGCGCACCAAAAGTCGATCGTGCTGCTGCGCAACGACCAGCAGCAACTGCCGCTGGCCGACGCGGATGTCGCGACCACCAAGCTCTTCGTCGAGGTCGTCACCGGCCGCGACGCGGAGGAACAGACGGCCGCGCTGAAGAAGCTCATCGCCGAGGAAGACCCGACCGTGCAGGTCGTCAACACCCTCGAAGAAGCGACCGACGCGCTGGTCTGGGTGCGCCCGAACGTCTACGAGTACCCCGACAACTCGACCGTGGAGATCCAGCTCGGCGAGCTCACCGGTGTCGATGTGGCACGGGTGCAGCAGATCGAGGCGGCCGTGCCCACGATCCTCGCGATCAACCTCGGCAACCCGTGGGTGCTCAACGAGATCGAGCCGGGTGCCGCCGCCGTCATCGGAACCTTCAACGTGAAGGCCGAAGCGCTGCTCGACGTGATCCGCGGCCGGTTCAATCCGACCGGTGAACTGCCGGTCAGCATCCCCGCCAGCCAGGCGGCGGTCGAACAGAACGCCTCAGACGTTCCCGGCTACGCCGAGACGTTCGACTACGCGTACACCAACGCCGCTGGCGACGACTACAGCTTCGGCTTCGGTCTGTCCTACGGCAACTAGCTAGCTCCACCCTCCCGCTGGTCGGGCTTGGCGAGATCTCGCCAAGCCCGACCAGCGCACGGTCACACCCATCACACGCAATTCCCCCAACACAAGGAGATGCACACATGACACGTTCCAGGTTGAGCGCCCCCAGGGCGCTCTCCCTCGGGGTAGCCGCGGTTCTCGCGGCCACCCTGGGCCTGCCCGCCGTTGCCAACGCCGACGACCTGCCGTGGATGAACACGGCGCTCTCGGCCGAGGCCCGGTCCGACCTCCTGATCGACGCGATGACGCTCGACGAGAAGATCCAGCAGATCGCCATGCGACCGGTGGCCAACACCAACATCCCGGGCTGCGCGTTCTCCGCGCAGGGCCGCCACGTCGAGGGCATCCCGCACCTCGCCATCCCCACCCTCCGCATGACCAATGGGCCGTTCGGAAACGGCGACTGCCTCGTCGCCCCGACCTCGACAGGGCTCACCAGCGCCCTCACCGTCGCCTCGTCGTTCGACGCCGCAGTGTCGGCCGAGTGGGGCTCCATCCTCGGTGAGGAGACCCGTGCCAGCGCCCACAACGTGCTGCTCACCCCGGGCATCAACCTCGGCCGTGTCGCCCACGCGGGTCGCAACTTCGAGTACTTCGGAGAAGACCCCTACCTCGCCGGCGTGATGGCGGTCGCCCAGGTGAACGCGGTGCAGTCCTTCGGCGTGCAGTCGGTCGCCAAGCACTTCGCGGCCAACGAGCAGGAGACCTCGCGCAACACGATGGACACCCTGGTCGAAGATCGGGTGATGCACGAGCTGTACATGCTGCCGTTCGAGATGGCGATCCAGGAGGCCAACCTGGCCTCGGTGATGTGCTCATACCCGCGGCTCAATGGCACCTTCGCCTGCGAGCACGAGCAACTGCTGACCGACTGGCTGCGCGATGACCTCGGCTTCGAGGGCTACGTGATGTCCGACCGTGGTGCGACGCACAGCACCGCGCCGGCGATCAAGGCCGGGCTCGACCTCGAGTTCGCCAGCCCGCGCTGGTTCACGCCGACGCTGATCAATGCGGCGCTCGCCGCCGGCACGCTCGTGATCGACGACATCGACCAGGCGCTCGACCGTCGCTTCACGGTGATGTTCGAGCTCGGCCAGTTCGACGACCCGATCAACTCGCTGTCGCCGATCGACTACGCCACCAATGGCCAACGCGTGCAGGACATCGGCGAAGAGGGCAGCGTGCTGCTGAAAAACGACGAGGACACCCTGCCGCTGGATGCCGCGGCGCTCGATTCCGTGGCGCTGATCGGTACCCCGACCTTCGCCGGTCAGGCGAAGTTCAACTCGCAGGGACCGTCGAACGCCATCGTCGTGACCGCGCCGTACACGGTCACCCCGGAACAGGGCCTGAACAACGTGCTGGACGCGCTGGGCTCCGACGCCACCGTGACCTACAACAACGCGAGTGACATCGCGGCGGCTGCGGCGCTCGCTGCGGCATCCGATGTGGCGGTCGTGATGGTCGGCGACATCTCTCGTGAAGGGGTCGACCGTGCCAACCTGTCGCTGCCCGCCACCGACGGTGTCAACCAGGATGCCCTGGTGGCCGCCGTGGTCGCAGCCAACCCGAACACAGTCGTGGTGCTGAAGAACGGCGGCCCGGTGCTGCTGCCGTGGCTCAGCGAGGTTCCCGCGGTGCTCGAGGCCTGGTACCCGGCGCAGGAAGACGGCAACATCGTCGCCAACCTGCTGTTCGGTGTCGCTAACCCGTCGGGCAAGCTGCCGATCACCTTCCCCAGTCAGGAGCGTGAGGCGGCGTTCGCGACCGCCGAACAGTTCCCCGGGGTCGACCCCGACGGCACCGGCCCGCTGCCGCGCACGGCCAGCTACAGCGAAGGCCTCGAGATGGGCTACCGCTGGTACGACGCCAACGACGTGCAGCCGACCTTCGCGTTCGGTCACGGCCTGTCGTACACCGACTTCGAGCTCTCCAAGCTCGTGGTCACCCCGAAGAAGACGGATGGCACCCAGAAGATCCAGGTGTCGTTCTTCGTCGAGAACACCGGGGATGTCGCGGGCGCCGAGGTCGGTCAGGTGTACCTGGGCCTGCCAGCCGAAGCCGACCAGCCGCCGAAGCGCCTCGTCGGATTCGACAAGGTGACGCTGAACCCCGGCGAGAAGCAGCGGGTCACGGTCACCATCGACCCGGCGGCGTCGAACCACCCGCTGTCGTACTGGAACACCGAAGCGGATGCCTGGAGCACGGCGTCGGGCACGTACACCGTGTACGTCGGCAACTCATCCGACAACATCACCCTGCAGGACACCATCACGATCCGGGTGCCCAAGGGCCAGCAGTAACACACCACAGAAGAGGCAGGGTGTCGTCCAATCGCGGACGGCATCCTGCTTCTAGTACGACATAACGCGTCGAAGTCGGTCTTCGCGACAACCGATGGCAATTGGTTGCCATTCTGTCCGCGACGTGAGTGAATGTAGATCGGGACCGGAGCCACACCACTTCGATCCCGGCATATATAACCCAAACACCGAGACGGCGACGACGCCGGACCGCAACGGAGACATGGCCGGCACAGCATGCCGACTCCCGCGGCCTGGTCAGCGCCCGACCACCGTCCTGAACAGCGTTCGAAGGAGAACCTCATGCGGAAAACGACCCGGCTCGCATTGATTACGACCACAGCGATAGCGGCCCTCACCCTCGCCGCGTGCAGCGGTGGCGCCAACACCGGCAACAGCTCCGACGCCCCGGCGGAGGAGGTCGAGCCCACGACGATGAAGCTCGCGCTCAACCAGACCGAGGAGCACCCGTCGTTCATCGCGCTGGAAGCCTTCGGCGAGCGGCTGACCGAGGCCACCGACGGCCGGTGGAACATCGAGGTGCACCCGAACTCCACCCTCGGTGATCAGGCTGAATACATCCAGTCGGTCAGCTCTGGGGTAATCGACCTGGCGATCGTCTCGGCGCCGCAGCTCGAGAACGTCTCGAAGGACTTCGTCATCTTCAGCCTCCCCACGGTCTTCGACTCGATCGACCACCAGATGGCCGTTCTTTCTGACGACGAGGTCGTCGGTGACCTGTACACCTCGCTTGAGGACAGCAACAGCATCACGGTCGTCGGCGGATTCACCCAGGGCGCCCGCAGCGTCTACGTGAAGGACGGCGCGGCGGAGACGCCGGACGACCTCGCGGGCAAGAAGATCCGCGTTCAGGAGAGCCCGGTGTTCATCTCAATGATCAACGCGCTCGGCGCCTCGCCCACCCCGATGGCGTTCGCCGAGGTCTACACCGGCCTGCAGTCCGGCGTCATCGACGGTGCCGAGAACAACGAGATCTCGTACTTCACGCAGAAGCACTTCGAGGTTGCTCCCTTCTTCTCGTACACCCGCCACCTGATCGGTGCCGACTTCCTCATCAGCAACACCGGCACGCTCGACAAGATGTCCGAGGAAGACCGCGCCGCATTCGACGCGGCCTGGGAAGAGACCTGGCAGCAGCACACCGACCTGTGGACCACGGAGACGGAAGAGGCAATCGCCGGCGCTGAGGCTGGCGGTGCCACCTTCACCGAGGTCGACAGCGACGCCTTCGTCGAGGCGCTCGAGCCGCTGCTGGACGAGTTCATCACCGAGGACTCGCAGCAGACCCTCTTCGACGCCATCCGGGGCGCCGCGAAGTAGGCTCACCGCATCACTGGAGAGGGCGCCGCGTGGTCACAGACCGCCGGCGCCCTCGCAGTGAGCCACATCGAAGTGCAGCACATGATGGCACGGCCCCCACGGGCAGCCAGCGGAGGAACACAGTGAATATCAACTCACCGGAGCCGGGCGATAGCACGCCGGGCGACAACACGCCGGACGGTCCCGGACGTCTCGAACCGGCGGGCCCCGTCCGCTGGGGCGGCCTGCTCACCGTTCTGGGCGGCATCAAACGCGTCATTGACCGCGTGCTGGCCGCAATCTGCATCATCACCTTCGTGGGGCTCGTCTTCATCGTCTCCTGGCAGGTGTTCACGCGCGAGGTCCTCAACAACTCCGCGCCCTGGACAGAGGAGGCGGCTCGCTACGCCTTCGTCGTGTTGGCAGTCTTCGCTGCCGCATACGTGTTCTCTGAGCGTGGCCACATCGCGGTCATGATCCTGGTCGAGAAGCTTCCACTGAACCTGCAGCGCGTGATGGGCGTCGTCATCGAGCTCGTCGTCCTGTTCTTCTTCGTATTCGTCTTCATCATCGGCGGCTCGAGCGTCGCGGAGAACGCGTGGGCGCAGGACATCTCCACGCTCCCCTTGAGCGTCGGTCAGATGTACCTGGTGCTTCCGATCGCCGGCGTCCTCATCGCCTTCTACTCCCTGGCTCACCTCATCGGCATCCTCGCCGGGGTAGAGCAGCCCACTCCCGAGTTCGACGAGAACGCAGAGGCGATCTAAAACCATGGATACGCTCACCATCATCGCCACCGTCGTCCTGCTCGGCGGCATCACGCTCGGCATCGCCATGGGTCTCCCCGTCGCGGTCGCCATGGGACTGCCGTCCGCCCTGGCGGTCGTCATCCTGCTGGACTGGGACGGTGCCGCGTTGACCTCCGCGCAGCGCATCTTCTCCGCCAGCAACTCGTTCGCCCTGCTCGCGATTCCCTTCTTCATTCTCGCCGGCGGCCTGATGAATACCGGGGGAATCGCGTCGAGACTGATCGACCTGGCTCTTGTGGTCGCTGGCCGGTTGCCTGCCTCGCTCGCCCAGACCACCGTCGTCGCGAACACCATGTTCGCTTCGGTGTCGGGTGCGTCGGTAGCTTCCGCGGCGGCCGTCGGCACGGTGCTGGCACCGCGGATGCGCAAGGACGGCTATGACCCGGCGTTCTCGGCCGCGGTGAACGCCGCCGCCTCCCCGGCCGGCATGCTGATCCCGCCGAGCAACACGTTCATCGTGTACTCGCTGGTATCCAGCACGTCGATCGCGGCGCTGTTCATGGCCGGTATCGGACCCGGACTCCTGTGGGCGCTCGTCTGCGTCGTCGTGGTGGCCCTCTATGCGCGCAAGCACCCCGAGCTGCGCTCTGCCGCCGCCCGCCCGACGTTCGCCCAGGGACTCCTCGTATTCCTTAAGGCGCTTCCTGCGCTCCTGATGATCGTGGTCGTGATCGGCGGCATCCTGACCGGCATATTCACGGCGACGGAATCGGCTGTGATTGCCGTGCTCTACTCGTTCGTGCTCGGCCTCGTGCAACGCACGCTGCCGCTCAGGGCGCTTCCGAAGGTCATCCTCGAAGCATCCAAGGTGACCGGCATCATCATGCTCCTGATCGGCGTATCGGGGATCCTCGGCTGGGTGCTGGCCTTCGCTCGGCTCCCGCAAATGATCACCAGCGGCCTGCTGGGGCTGACCGACAACGTGGCGATCATCCTCGTCATCATCATGGTGATCCTGCTGCTCGCGGGCACCGTGATGGACCCCACACCGGCGATCCTGATCTTCACGCCGATCTTCTTGCCGATCGTCACCTCCCTCGGCGTCAGCCCGATCCACTTCGGCGCGATGATGGTCTTCAACATGTGCCTCGGCAACATCTCGCCACCGATCGGAAACAACCTCTTCGTCGCGGCCCGTGTCGGCAACGTCAGACTCGAACCGGTGATCTCACGGTTGTGGCCCTTCTTCTGGGCGCTCTGCGTGGGCCTGTTCATCGTGGCGTTCGTTCCCGCGCTGTCGATGTGGCTGCCGACCGTGCTGGGGCTTGTTGCGCCCTGATCACTGATCGCGCAGGCTGAGAGCAAATGAGAGCCGCGACGACTGATCTTCGATCCTCCCGCGGGTCGAGCTTGTCGAGACCCCGCAGCCTCGCCGACATCGGCGGCGAGGCTGCGCTTATCGCGGGCGGAGGACGCGCCATCCTGCTGCAGCTGGCGCATCCCGCGGTCGGCCACGGCGTCGCAAATCACAGCGACTTCGTATCGCGGCCGCTCGACCGGCTGCACAGCACGATGACCTTCGTCTACGCCGTGGTGGACGGCGACCGTCGCCTGGTCGACCGGGTGACCCGGGCGGTGAACGCATCTCACCGGCGTGTGCGCTCGGAGGGGGATGCGAGCTCACCGCCCTATAACGCGGCCGACCCCGACCTGCAGCTGTGGGTGGCCGCCACGCTGTACGACACTGCGATGGGCCTGTACGAGCGGCTGTTCGGCGCGCTCTCGCCGCAGCTTGCCGACGAGGTCTACCGGCAATACGCGTTGCTCGGCACCACACTGCAGATGCCGGCCGAGCTGTGGCCGGCTGACCGGGCGGCGTTTGGTCGGTACTGGACCGAGATGGCGGGAACTCTGCAAACGGATGCCGTGACCCGCGATGTTGCTCGGAAGCTGTTGCACCCGACCGCGGTTCCCCGCTGGGTGAAGGCCGGGATGCCGCTGGCCCGGCTGGTCACCGCCGGCCTCCTGAACTCGGAGCAGCGGGCGATGTTCGACCTGCCCTGGAGCCCCCGCCGGCAGCGTCGCTTCGACCGGATCATGCGCGTCGCGTCATCCGTCTATCCCCGGCTGCCGCTGCGCCTGCGTCACGCGCCGCAGCGCCGCTACCTGGCCAAACTGCGCGCATCCGTGCGCTGACCCGCCCGCGAGCCACTCGTCGACCGCGCAGCCCGCCCGCGGCAGACGCAGACCCCACCTGCGAGCCGATCTTCGGGCGCTTGATCCACTTTGTCGCGGTTGAGTCACCGCGCGCTGGCTCAACCGCGACGAAGTGGATCATGCCCGCGAACGAACTGGCTGAACCGCGACATAGTCGCTCAAACCCGGCGACAACCGGGCTCGACCCCACGCGAAACACCCCGAGTCGCGGCATCCGGCGCCCCCGAACCTGCGAGGCAACCGGGAATCGACGTGCTTATAGCCGAGAGTCCGAAATTGGTCAAGGATTGACTGGACACGGCGCGGCGGGCGCGCCTATAGTTGTACTTTGCGCTCCGAGATCAATCACGCCTTCATATTGCGGAAGGTTTGCGCCCCGAGTATAACGGCGGGGCCGATCAGGATGAGCATTTCCTCTTACCGATAATGCCATGGCCCGACGGGGCCCACGGAGGTTGTTTCCTTGGCTGCTGCGCGCAACGCATCCACCAATAAGTCCCCCAAGAACGGCCGCTCAGCTTCGCGGCTCTCGTTCGCCAAAATCACAGACACTCTCACCGTTCCCGATCTGCTTGCCCTGCAGACCGAGAGCTTCGACTGGCTCGTCGGAAACGACGCCTGGAAGGCTCGTGCTGCTGAAGCCGGCGCCACCGGCGACGACCTGAAGACCGGCCTTGACGAGATCTTCGAAGAGATCAGCCCGATCGAAGACCTCGGTGAGACGATGCAACTGTCGTTCACCAACCCGGAGCTCGAAGAGCCCAAGTACTCCATTGACGAGTGCAAGGAGCGCGGCAAGACTTTCGCCGCGCCGCTCTACGTGAACGCCGAGTTCATGAACCACATGACTGGTGAGATCAAGACCCAGACGGTCTTCATGGGTGACTTCCCGCTGATGACCCAGAAGGGCACCTTCATCGTCAACGGCACCGAGCGTGTCGTGGTGTCCCAGCTGGTTCGCTCGCCCGGCGTCTACTTTGACCGCGCGCAGGAGAAGACGTCCGACAAGGACATCTACTCCGCCCGCATCATCCCCAGCCGCGGCGCCTGGCTCGAGTTCGAGATCGACAAGCGCGACCAGGTCGGCGTGCGCATCGACCGCAAGCGCAAGCAGTCGGTCACCGTGTTCCTCAAGGCTCTCGGTCTCACCACCGACGAGATCCGCGAGGAGTTCAAGGGCTACGCGTCCATCGAGCTGACCCTCGAGAAGGACTCGATCCTCTCCAAGGAAGACGCCCTCAAGGACATCTACCGCAAGCTGCGTCCGGGAGAGCAGGTTGCCGCCGAGGCCGCCCGCGCCCTGCTCGACAACTTCTACTTCAACTCCAAGCGCTACGACCTGGCCAAGGTTGGTCGTTACAAGATCAACCGCAAGCTCGGCGTCGACGCCGGCATCAAGGACTCCGTCCTCTCGGTGCAGGACATCATCGCCACGATCAAGTACTTGGTTGCTCTGCACGACAACCAGAGCAAGATCACCGGTGTGCGCGATGGCAAGCCCGTTGAAATCACGCTGGATGTCGATGACATCGACCACTTCGGTAACCGTCGCATCCGTGCCGTCGGTGAGCTGATTCAGAACCAGGTGCGCACCGGCCTCAGCCGGATGGAGCGCGTGGTGCGTGAGCGCATGACCACGCAGGACATCGAAGCGATCACCCCGCAGACCCTGATCAACGTGCGCCCCGTCGTCGCCGCGATCAAGGAGTTCTTCGGAACCAGCCAACTGTCGCAGTTCATGGACCAGAACAACCCGCTCGCGGGTCTCACCCACAAGCGTCGTCTCTCGGCGCTTGGCCCGGGTGGTCTGTCCCGTGAGCGCGCCGGCGTCGAGGTGCGTGACGTTCACCCGTCGCACTATGGCCGCATGTGCCCGATCGAGACCCCGGAAGGCCCGAACATCGGCCTGATCGGATCGCTCGCATCGTTCGCTCGCATCAACTCGTTCGGGTTCATCGAGTCGCCGTACCGCAAGGTCGTCGACGGCGTGGTCACCTCGCACATCGACTACCTGACCGCCAGCGAAGAAGACGAGTACCTGGTGGCGCAGGCCAACGCGCCGCTCACCAAGGACTTCCGCTTCGCCGAGCAGAAGGTGCTCGTTCGCCCGAAGGGCTCCGAAGTGATTCTGGTCGACAAGGAGCGCGTCCACTACATGGACGTCTCGCCGCGCCAGATGGTCTCCGTCGCGACCTCGCTGATCCCCTTCCTCGAGCACGACGACGCGAACCGTGCCCTCATGGGTGCCAACATGCAGCGTCAGGCTGTTCCGCTGCTCCGCAGTGAGAGCCCGCTGGTCGGAACCGGCATGGAGGGCTTCGCGGCCATCGACGCCGGCGACGTGATCACCGCCGACAAGGCCGGTGTGGTGCAGGAGGTTTCGGCGGATGTCGTCACCCTGCTGCTCGACGACGGTGGAACGCAGGACTACTACCTGCGCAAGTTCGACCGCTCCAACCAGGGCACCAGCTACAACCACCGGGTCATCGTCAACGCGGGCGACCGCGTTGAGGTCGGCGAGGTGCTGGCCGACGGTCCCGCCACCGAGAACGGTGAGCTCGCGCTCGGTAAGAACCTGCTCGTGGCGTTCATGCCGTGGGAGGGTTACAACTTCGAAGACGCGATGATCCTGAGCCAGAACCTGGTGAAGGATGACACGCTCTCCTCGATTCACATCGAAGAGTACGAAGTCGATGCCCGCGACACGAAGCTCGGCAAGGAAGAGATCACTCGCGACCTGCCGAACGTCAGCCCCGACCTGCTGGCCGACCTCGACGAGCGCGGCATCATCCGCATCGGCGCCGAGGTTCGCCCCGGCGACATCCTGGTCGGCAAGGTCACCCCGAAGGGTGAAACCGAGCTGTCGGCCGAGGAGCGCCTGCTGCGCGCGATCTTCAACGAGAAGAGCCGCGAGGTGCGCGACACCAGCCTCAAGGTGCCTCACGGTGAAGAGGGAACCATCATCGCCGTCAAGGAGTTCTCCTCCGAGAACGACGACGAGCTCGGTTCCGGCGTCAACCAGCGCGTTGTCGTCTACATCGCCCAGAAGCGCAAGATCACCGCGGGTGACAAGCTCGCCGGCCGTCACGGCAACAAGGGTGTCATCTCGCGCATCCTGCCCGTCGAGGACATGCCGTTCCTCGCGGACGGCACGCCGGTTGACATCGTGCTGAACCCGCTGGGTGTTCCCGGTCGAATGAACTTCGGTCAGGTGCTGGAGATCCACCTCGGATGGGCCGCCAAGCAGGGCTGGAACGTGGAAGGTGCCGAAGAATGGGCGCGCAACCTTCCGGAGGCGGCACACACTGCCGCTCCCGGAACCAAGGTCGCCACCCCGGTGTTCGACGGCGCAGCCGAGGAAGAGATCGCGGGTCTGCTTGACTCGACGACGCTCACCCGCGACGGTGAGCGTCTGATCGGCCGCTCCGGCAAGACTCAGCTGTTCGACGGCCGCTCCGGTGAGCCCTTCCCCGACCCCGTGTCGGTGGGCTACATGTACATCTTGAAGCTGCACCACCTGGTCGACGACAAGATCCACGCTCGGTCGACCGGTCCGTACTCGATGATCACCCAGCAGCCGCTCGGTGGTAAGGCGCAGTTCGGTGGTCAGCGTTTCGGTGAGATGGAAGTGTGGGCCCTCGAGGCCTACGGTGCCGCGTACGCGCTGCAGGAGCTGCTCACGATCAAGTCCGACGACATCCTCGGCCGCGTCAAGGTGTACGAGGCCATCGTCAAGGGCGAGAACATCCAGGAGCCTGGCATCCCCGAGAGCTTCAAGGTTCTGATCAAGGAAATGCAGTCCCTCTGCCTGAACGTCGAGGTGCTCTCGGCTGATGGCACCGAGGTGAGCCTGAAGGACACGGATGACGAGGTCTTCCGTGCAGCGGAAGAACTGGGCATCAACATCTCCTCCCGCTTTGAGTCGTCGTCCGTCGACGACATCTAAAGCCGGCCACCTAACAGACACTGACTGAGACATTTTTACGAAAGAGAAGTCAATTGCTCGAAGCAACAACTTTTGACGAGCTGCGGATCGGCCTCGCTACAGCTGAGGACATCCGCAAGTGGTCGTACGGTGAGGTCAAGAAGCCCGAAACCATCAACTACCGCACCCTGAAGCCCGAGAAGGACGGTCTGTTCGGCGAGCAGATCTTCGGACCGAGCCGTGACTGGGAGTGCGCCTGCGGCAAGTACAAGCGGGTGCGCTTCAAGGGCATCGTGTGTGAGCGTTGTGGCGTCGAGGTCACCAAGTCCTCGGTGCGCCGCGAGCGGATGGGCCACATCGAGCTCGCCGCGCCGGTCACCCACATCTGGTACTTCAAGGGCGTTCCGTCGCGCTTGGGCTACCTGCTGGACATGGCGCCGAAGGACCTCGAGAAGGTCATCTACTTCGCCGCGTACATGGTCATCTCGGTTGACGAAGAGGGCCGCCACGCCGACCTCCCGGGCCTGGAGAACGAGATCCGTCTCGAGATCAAGACCCTCGAAGGCCAGCGCGACTCCCGCGTCGCCGACCGGATGAAGAAGCTCGAAGACGACCTCGCTGCGCTCGAAGAGGAAGGCGCCAAGGCCGACCAGAAGCGTCGCACCAAGGACGGCGCCGAGAAGGAAATGGGCCAGATCCGCAAGTCGTACGACGAGCAGATCACCCAGCTGGAGCGCGTCTGGGACGACTTCCGCAACCTCAAGGTGGGCGACCTGAAGCCGGAAGACAGCGTCTTCCACGAGCTGCAGGACCGCTTCGGCCTGTACTTCGAGGCCTACATGGGTGCCGAGTCGATCAAGAAGCGCCTCGAGGCCTTCGACCTGGTCGCCGAGGCCGAGGTGCTGCACGATCAGATCGCGAACGGCAAGGGTCAGAAGAAGATCCGCGCCATCAAGCGTTTGCGCGTGGTCAACTCGTTCGTGCAGACCGGCAACTCGCCGGCCGCGATGGTGCTCGATGTCGTTCCGGTGATCCCGCCGGAGCTGCGCCCGATGGTGCAGCTCGACGGTGGTCGCTTCGCGACATCCGACCTCAACGACCTCTACCGTCGTGTGATCAACCGCAACAACCGTCTGCGTCGTCTGCTTGACCTCGGTGCTCCCGAGATCATTGTGAACAACGAGAAGCGGATGCTGCAGGAAGCGGTTGACGCGCTGTTCGACAACGGTCGTCGTGGCCGTCCCGTCACCGGTACCGGCAACCGTGCCCTGAAGTCCCTCAGCGACATGCTGAAGGGTAAGCAGGGTCGGTTCCGTCAGAACCTGCTCGGTAAGCGTGTTGACTACTCCGGCCGTTCGGTCATCATCGTCGGCCCGCAGCTGCAGCTGCACCAGTGTGGTCTGCCCAAGCAGATGGCGCTGGAGCTGTTCAAGCCGTTCGTGATCAAGCGTCTGATCGACCTGAGCCACGCGCAGAACATCAAGAGCGCCAAGCGCATGGTGGAGCGTTCACGCCCGCAGGTGTGGGACGTGCTCGAGGAGATCATCCGCGAGCGCCCCGTACTGCTGAACCGTGCGCCCACGCTGCACCGTCTGGGCATCCAGGCGTTCGAGCCTCAGCTCATTGAGGGCAAGGCCATCCAGCTGCACCCGCTGGTCTGTGCCGCGTTCAACGCCGACTTCGACGGTGACCAGATGGCAGTGCACCTGCCGCTGTCCGTCGAGGCCCAGGCCGAGGCGCGCATCCTGATGCTCGCGTCGAACAACATCCTGAAGCCGTCCGACGGCCGCCCGGTCACCCTGCCCACGCAGGACATGATCATCGGTCTGCACCACCTCACCACGCTGCGCGAAGGTGGCGTCGGTGAGGGCCGTGCGTTCTCGTCGGTCGCCGAGGCGATTCTTGCGTTCGACCAGAAGTCGCTGCACCTGAACGCGATTGTCAAGCTGCGACTGGTGGGCACCAAGTTCGAGAACGGTGTCGAGCTCAAGGAGACCACCCTCGGCCGCGCCATCTTCAACGAGACGCTGCCGGTGGACTACCCCTGGGTCGAGGCCGTCGCTGACAAGGGCCGCCTGTCGGCGCTGGTCAACGACCTCGCCGAGCGCTACCCCAAGGTGGAGGTCGCCGCAACGCTCGACCGCATCAAGGACGCCGGTTTCTACTGGGCAACCCGCTCCGGTGTGACCGTCGCGCTCAGCGACATCCTGACCCCTCCGAACAAGCCCGAGATCGTCGCGACCTACGAGAAGCAGGCCGCGAAGGTTCAGGACCAGTTCGACAAGGGTCTGACCACGGACCTCGAGCGTCGTCAGGAACTGATCCAGATCTGGACCAAGGCAACTGAAGAGGTTGCCAAGGCCATGCAGGAGAACTTCCCGGCCGACAACACCATCAACCGCATGGTGACCTCTGGTGCTCGTGGTAACTGGCTGCAGGTGCGCAACATCGCCGGTATGCGAGGCCTGGTGAACAACCCGAAGGGTGAGATCATCCCTCGCCCGATCATCTCGAGCTACCGCGAAGGTCTGTCGGTCGCCGAGTACTTCATCGCCACGCACGGTGCCCGTAAGGGTCTGGCCGACACCGCGCTGCGTACCGCCGACTCGGGTTACCTGACCCGTCGTCTGGTGGACGTGTCGCAGGACGTCATCATCCGTGAAGACGACTGTGGTACCTCGAAGGGTCTCGACCTGCCGATCGCGGTTCAGGACCACACCGGTGCCTGGATTCGCGACGCCAACGTCGAGAACTCGGTCTACGCCCGTTCGCTGGCCGCTGACGCGGTCAACGAGGCTGGCGAGGTCGTGGCGGATGCCGGGTCGGATGTCGGTGACGTTCTGATCGCGAAGCTGGTTGACGCCGGCGTGCGCTCGATCAAGGTGCGTTCGGTGCTCACGTGTGAGTCTGCCGTCGGTGTGTGTGCTGCCTGCTACGGCCGCTCGCTCGCCACCGGCAAGCTCGTCGACATCGGCGAGGCCGTCGGTATCATCGCGGCGCAGTCGATCGGTGAGCCCGGAACCCAGCTGACGATGCGTACCTTCCACACCGGTGGTTCGGCGTCTGCTGACGACATCACCCAGGGTCTGCCGCGCGTCACCGAGCTGTTCGAGGCGCGTACCCCCAAGGGTGCGTCCCCGATCGCCGAGGCCGCCGGTCGCATCACGATCGAGGACACCGACCGTCAGCGTCGCCTGATCCTGACGCCGGACAACGGTGACGAGCCGCACATCTACCCCGTGTTGAAGCGTGCGACCCTCCTCGTTGAGGATGGCCAGCACGTTGACCTCGGTCAGCAGCTGCACGTCGGTAACCTCGACCCGAAGGAAGTCCTTCGCGTTCGCGGTGTCCGTGCCGTTCAGCTGCACCTGGTCGATGGTGTGCAGGGCGTTTACCGGTCACAGGGTGTGCCGATTCACGACAAGCACATCGAGGTCATCGTTCGGCAGATGCTGCGCAAGGTGACCGTCGTCGACCACGGCGACACCGACCTGCTGCCCGGCGAGCTGGTTGACCGTTCGCGGTACAACACGCTGAACCGTGCCGCGCTCACCGAGGGCCAGAAGACCGCCTCGGCCCGTCAGGAAGTCATGGGTATCACCAAGGCATCGCTGGCGACCGAGTCGTGGCTGTCGGCCGCGTCGTTCCAGGAGACCACCCGCGTTCTGACGCAGGCGGCCATGGAGGGCAAGTCCGACCCGCTCATGGGCCTCAAGGAAAACGTCATCATCGGAAAGCTGATCCCGGCCGGTACCGGCCTCGGCAAGTACCGCAACGTATCGGTGGAGGCCACGGAAGAGGCCAAGGCCGAGCGGTACCCGAACCGGATCTTCACGGATGACGCCGCGTTCAACGAGTCCGACCTGAGCTTCGTCGATTTCGACAGCTTCTCGTCTGACGAGCCGGGCACCTACCTCTAGGGGTAACCCGCACCAGGCACGACCCGCCACTCCTTCGGGAGCGGCGGGTCGTGCTCGTTAACGGGGGCTTTAGCCGCTGGCCGCCCGCCAGCTCGGACGGAGATCGGTCGCTCGGGAGGACGTTTTCTCGCGAAACCATCCGCCCGAGCTCGCTATTTCCGCCCGAGCGACCAGCGGTGAGGCTAGAAGGGCCGGCCCAGCTGCACCTTCCGCGTGGAACCGGCCTGCACCAGCCAACCGCGCCCCTCGGGGAAGTCGGCGCGCTTGGACCGCGGGAACGACGTGCGGAACAGGATGTCGCCCTCGCTGGTGTCCGGCTGCAGGGCGAAGCCGCGGCGGCCGGCCTTGAACTCCATCAACAGCGGCCAGCTCTGCTGCCAGGTGCTCGACTCCGACTCGGCGATCACGTAGTGGTCGTTGCGCTTCGCCGCCTTGATCAGCGCGATCAGGTCGGCATCGGCGGGGCTGCCGAGGAAGTCGGAGATCGACTCGATCACGATGGTCAGGTGCGTGGTCGGCGTCGCCGGCGTGCTCGCCGCCGTCAGTAGCTCGCGGGCAAGCTCCGTCGCGGCGTCGATCACGGTCGCCTTGTGCGTCCACAGGTCGAGCGACCCGATCTGCGACCGCGCGTTGCCGAAGTACGCCAGGCTCGTCGCGGGACGGGCGGCCCTCGACGCGAGCGCGAACGTGCCGAGCGAGGTGGTGCGCCCGCTCGACGGGGGACCGGCCACCATGAAGACGCCGCTTGGCTCGATGGTCACCGGCGTGAGGGTGTCGTCGGCGACGCCGATCACCGCAGCGCCAGGCACGGTGGCGAACAGGTCGGCCAGCGCGATCTCGTCGGCGAGGCGCTCGACGGCGGGCGCCTCGGGCACTCCGCTGCGGCGCATCGCCACGGCAAGGGCCTCGATCGCGGCGGACTGCTCCGACACGTTGGTGCTGCCGCCGAGCACGGCGATCTGGGTCTCCAGCTGGTCGATCACGGCCCGACCGGCAGGCGACACCGCGGACAGCACATCCGACGGGGCATCCAGCAGGCTGTAGTCGTTCTCGTCCGCGAGTCGCAGCACGACCTTCCGTTGAATGGATGCCGCGATCGCCGGCGACAGCGAACCTGGCCGGTCGGCGCTGATGGCCACGTGCACGCCCACCTGGCGGCCGTCGGTGACGATCTGCTGGAACTGGGTGAAGATGCCACCGGCGCCGGTGAACTCGTACTCCTGGCGGAACGTGGCCATGCCGTCGACGAGCAGCAGGATGCGCGGCTCGGCGGGTGCTGCGGCCAGCGCCCGGTAATCGGTCACCGTGCCGGCGCGCACCGCGGCGTACCGGCCGACCCGCTCCTCGATGATGCTCTTGAGCTTGCTGAGCAGCCGCGCCACGCGTTCGGCGTCGCCGCCGCTCACCACGGAGCCCACGTGCGGCAGTGATTCCAGCATCCGTAGTCCGCCCGCGGCGAAGTCGAGCGCGTACACCTGCATCGGCCCGCCCTTGGGCGTGATGCCGGCCGCCACGGCGAGGGTGCGCAGAACTGTGCTCTTGCCGCTTCCGCCGGTGCCGTAGACGGCCAGGTTGCCGTCGGCGTCCGGTCGGAAGTACACCGGCCGCTGGTCCTGATGCGACGGGTCGTCGCTGACCCCGAGCAGCAGATCGGTGTCGGTGCGCTGCCGCAGCTTGCCGAGGTCGTATGCGGTGGCCAGCTCGTCGAGCCACGGTTTGCGGGGGGCCGGCAGGGCCGCGAGACGCGCCGCGGCGGTCATGGATGCCACCAGCCTCGCGGTGTCGTTGGGACCGAGGTCGGCCTGCAGGTCTTCGACCTCCGAGGTGACGTCTTCCCACTTCTTGTCGTGGCCGTAAGCGAGTTCCATGATCTGCACGGCAGCGCGGGCCGGCGTGTCGGTGGTCCAGCCGCCGGCGTAGCCGGTCTGGAAGTGGGTGAGGCGCCCGGGGCCGGTCTTCGCGACGGCACGCCCTGGCGCGCCAGGGTCGAAGCCAGCCGCGATCGCTGCGCCCACGACATCCGTTGAATCCGCCTCGTCTGCCATCCGCAGCGCGACCCGCAGGTTGGTGTTGGCGCGCAGGTTGTCTTTGATCACTCCGGCGGGACGCTGGGTGGCCATGATCAGGTGGATGCCGAGCGACCGGCCGCGCTGGGCAATGTCGACGACGCCGTCGACGAACTCGGGCACCTCGTTGACCAGCGCAGCGAACTCGTCGATCACGAGCACGAGCGCCGGCGGGGCCTCCGGGTCGCCGCGCTTCTCCAGCTCGATCAGGTCTTTCGCCTTCTTGCGGTTGAACAGGTGCTCGCGGTGGTGCAGTTCCGCGCGCAGGCTGGTCAGCGCCCGGCGCACCAGGTGCGGGCTGAGGTCGGTGACCAGGCCCACGGTGTGCGGCAGGCTGACGCAGTCGGCGAACGCGGAGCCGCCCTTGTAGTCGACGAACAGGAAGGTGACCCGGTCGGGGCTGTATTCGGCCGCCATGCCGAGCACCCAGGCCTGCAGGAACTCGCTCTTACCCGAGCCGGTGGTGCCGCCGACGAGCGCGTGCGGCCCCTGCGTGCGCAGGTCCAGGTGCAGCGCGTCGACGTTCGACTGGCCGACCAGCGCGCGCAGCTTGCCGCCGCGGCGCTTGCGCAGGGGAGCCCCGGGCGTGCGGTCGTGGATCGAGTCGTTCTGCCGCCAGCGGTCGACCACGGCGTCACCCGAAGTGGCGAGGTCGGTGCCGAGCAGCTGCAGGAACGACACCGACTGCGGGATGTCGCTTTCGTCGGCGATCAGCGCGCCGGCGTCGACCACCGGTGCCACTCGCAGCGCGAATGCCATCGCGGTCTGCGCCGGAACCCGGCTGACCTGAACATTGGGAATCGAGAGACCGAGTCGCACGTAGTTCACGGTGGCAGTCTCTGCGGGCGCGGTGACGTCGATGTTGGTGCGGCAGGCGGCCGGCAGTGCCGCCACGCTGCGGGCGATCCAGATCGGCAGCACACCGGCGGATGCCGCCCGCTCAGCCAGCTGCACCAGTCGCGCCCGGTCGACCGGGGCGTCGTCGGAGATGAGCACCACCAGGCAGGGGGTGATCGGCAGGTTCTCGGTATCGAGCGCCTCGTCGCCGACCGTGGCGCCGCGGTTCATCGCGGAGGCGTCGTAGCTGACCGCCTCCCGCAGGTTCGGGACATCCGACGACCGACGGCTGGCCAGGCGCACCTCGATCAGTTCCTCGAGCGCGGCGAGCACGGCCAGCCCGGTGGCGGTGCTGTCGGCCAGCTGCACGCCGGGCAGCGGGCTCTGCGCCGACCCGGTGTGCGGCAGCCACTTCAGCCATTCGAACTCGGCCGACCAGTAAGGGCTGACGATGGCGGAGAAGGCGAGTTCGGCCGGCGAGTGCAGGCTGGCGAGCTGCGCCAGCAGCGCGTGCGTCACCGGGGCGGCCTGCCCCTCGAGGCCGGCGATGCCGATCGCGCCGGCGTCGGCCAGGTTGTCGACCAGGGGAACGCCCTCGATGAACCGGAACTTGTCGGTCAGCGCTTCGGACCGCTCGGAAAACTCGGGCAGTCCGTTGGAGTTGTTGACGACCTTGATCGTATTGCGGCTGGGGGCGGTACCGACACCGAGCCGCAGGTTCAGGAACGACCAGTGTTCGGGGCGACGGGTCCAGAGCAGGGTGCCGCGGCCGACGGCATCCGCCATCGCCTCTTCGGTCGACGGCGCCTCGGCCAGCCGCACCGCACGCTCGGTGACGGCCTCGGTGGCGAGCTTGGAATCGAGCCGTTCCAGCTGACCCTCGAACTTCTTGATCGCCCGCTTCAGCTTGGCGCGGTTGGCGAGGAACTGGGTGGTCCAGGTGCCGATCATCAGGATCGGGGACAGCGCGACAAACACCACCGACAGCGGGTTCCGGGTGACGGCGTACAGCACCGCACCGAGGATCAGCGGGGCCAGCATCGCCAGCCACGGGAAGATGACCGGTTCGATCTCCTGCGGGATGGTCGGGCCCTCGTACTCCTCGCCCGGGTAGCGCACCTCGACCCGCGGCGACCGGTTGAAGTGCACCGGTCCGACCAGCTCACCCTCGGAGGAGGGGGGCTGGTCGATGATGGTGTCGACCCGCAGGGTGGTGCTGCCGATCAGCACGGACTGGCCGGTCTGCAGGGTGAGCCGGTTGACCAGCCCGCCGTCGACGATGATGCCGTTGGCCGAGTTCAGGTCGATCAGCTCGAGCGAGGCGCCGGCTTCGATGCGCAGGTGGCGTTTGGAGACCTGCGGGTCATCGAGCACGACGTCGCAGTCTTTGTCGCGGCCGAGGATGCTGGTGCCGGCCGGCACGGAGAAGGTCTGGCCGGCGAGTGGGCCGTCCAGTGCGCGCAGCACGGCCAGCGGGGCCCCGCTGACATCGCGCGGCCGGCTGGAGACGACGCTGATCGAGGAACCGGATGACACACGGGCTTCGCCGATCGGGGTGGCTTGGTCGAGGGTGCGGCCGCCGGTGCTGCCGGGCTCGACGGCCCGCAGCGTGAACGGGCCGGTGCCGTGCGCCAGTTCGGCGGCGCGCGGGTCGCTGCGCAGCAGAGCCTCAGCGACTTCGCCGACCGTTGCCGTGGCATCAGTCGAGACGACAATGTCGTCGCTGACGCCAGACGCGCGGGTCAGTGTCAGTTTCAGTCGCATTGAGTCCCCTTTGCTGGGCGGAAACCGACCGCCCCCAACACCCTAATCTGAGGGATGCGTAGTCATGACCCTGAGGACGGTCAGCGGCCGAACAGGCGGTCCCAGAATCCGCGCTTCTTCGTCCACCCGTGCTCAGCGAGCACGCGTTCGACGGTGGTCTCCACCTGCTTCGAGTCGAAGCTGGTGTCGAAGGCGCCGTCGGTGAAGCTGACGCCCTTCTCCTTGCGGATGGTGCGCACGTATCCCGAGCTCATCTTCGTCTCGCTGGATCCGAATACTCCGCCGCTGTTCGCCCCGCTGGCCGTGCTGCTCTGGGTGAACGTCTTCGAGTACTCGCCGGTGGAGGCATCGAGGGTGACATCGACGGCGAACCAGGCCTTCTGCTCGCCGCGGCCCGCGTACAGGTCGCTGGTGTCGCGGTACTCCTGGGTGACGGTAACGCGGGCGCCGTCGACGGAGACCGTGATGTTCGGATCCGTCGCCAGCGTCTGCAGCGCGGCGATCGTGGTGGTGAGATTAGGCACTGACGGGCTCCTCTGCGCCGGGCTCGTCGAGACCGGGCTCGTCTACACCGCGCTCGTCTACACCGCGCAGGCTATCCAGGATCGCGCGCAGCACGGGTACCAGCTCGGGCGCCTGCGGAGCAGCGCAGGTCGCGACCGCGTTGATCACGTGCGTCACCGTTCCCTGCTGCACGACCGTCAGGTGGGCGGCCTGGTATACGGCGCCCACGCTGGGCATGCCGAATGAGCCCTCGATGCGAAAGCCCGGCCGACCGAACACCTCGCGCGACTCCCGGCCGATCTCCGCGAAGTCATCGAGCGCTTCGTAGGCGCTGACAACGGAGTGAACCGACTCATCGAGCTCGTGGATGCCGGGAACCCGCGACACCGACACGCAGACGTTCGGCGTGAAGACGCCCGGCTCGCTGGGGAGTCCGACCGCGAGCACGGTGTTCTCCACCACCAGGGCAGACCACCCGTCGGGAGCGTCGACGCCCAGGGCGGGCGGCGCCGGGAAGGCCGCGCTCGGGTATGAAACGAACTGTGACACGGATTTACCCCTGATTCTTCGGTAGCGCTGGCCGGTTCAATGCTAGAACGGCCACAAGCTGGCGATGTCTTCTGACAACTCTTTCGGGCTGAACGAGATGCCGACGTCGAACGAGACGCCGACTCCGACAGCGATCTTCACCTCGGCACTCACGCCGACCTTCTCTGCGGTGAAGTCGGCAGTTGCCTCGGCTTCCACGCCGGCGCCTGCGGTGACTCCGACGCCACCCTTGACCTCGGCACCCATCAGCTCGGTGGTTCCGCTCACTTCAGCGCTGGCCCCCGCGAACGCCGAGACGCCCGCCTTGGCCGACGCGCCGTACGGCCCGACCTGCGCTTCCGCGTCGGCTCCCGCCTTGGCACCGGCGAATGCCTCGCCGGCAATCTCCGACGACAGCACACTCATCTCGCTGGTGACCTTGGCGGCGGCTTCGGCTCCGGCCATCGCCTCGGCACCGGCCTTGGCGCTGGCGCCGCCCGGCCCGATGTGGGCGTCGGCCTCAGCGCTGGCTTTCGCGCCTCCGAACGCGTCGCCCTCGGCGCCGACCGAGAGGTTATCGCCGACGGATGCCGAGGTCTTGCCGCTGGCGCCGGCCCCGGCACTGGCCTCGGCCTTCGCCTCAGCGTTCATGCCCTCGTCTCCGATGGACGCGCTGGCTTCGGCGGTGGCCTTCGCCCCGGCGAACGCCTCTCCCTCGGCAGCGAGGTCGACGTCGCCGACCTTCGTGTCGACCTTCCCCTCCGCGCCGGCGCCGGCTTTCGCCGCGGCCTCGGCCTTGACCTCGGAGCCGCCTTTCGCATCGCCCGCCGGCGGAACCACGCACACGGCCGAGAAGTCGGTTTCGCTCGCGAGTTGCTGTGCCAGTACTTCGGCGCTGAGCCGGCTGAGCAGGTCGTCGACAGCGGACTGTGCCTGGCGCACCTGGCGCGCGGCTGACATCGTGCCGGCGATCGCCCACGGGGCGATGATGAGATCGCCCGGCTGCAGGCCGTTGCTCAGCGGGTTCAGCGAGGCCAGGGCGAGCCGGTCTACCGCGTCGGCGGCCGACGCCAACTGGGCGGCGTTCGCCCGCAGCGCCGACGCCCGACTGGTGACGGTAGTGGGATCCATCCCGAGTGCACTGCCCATGGTTCCTCTTCGTCTGCAAGCTGTGATGATGCGCGAAGAGATATTCAACTTTCGCGAACGCCCCAAGGCTAACGGGCGGGGTGACGCGGTCTCAACGGGGAGGACTACCCATGCCAGATTTCATGAGGAGTTCCCATGTGGCAGGTAGGGTGGTGGCGACCAAAACCACCTCCCTCGAAAGTCGGTCAATGATCTCTCGGCGTCTGAAAATGTCCATGCTCGTTGTCGGACTCGCGGCCACGTCCTCGCTGGCGCTGGCCGGTTGCAGCGTTTCGGCCAACCTCACGGTTCCGGCAGCGTCGGTCGCCGAGACGGCGGCAGATGCGCTCGAGCAGAGCGTGGGCGAGCGCCCCGAGATGGATTGCGGCGATGACGCCGTGGACCTCGTCGACGGCACCACCCTGGAGTGCGACCTGACCGATCCCGCCTCGGGCGCGGTCTACGGGTCGACGGTCGCCATCGAGTACGAGGGCGAAGGGACCGACTACGCCGTCTCGGTCGAGGTGGACGAGACACCTAAGTCGTAGCCTCGCATCGAGCGGAGGAGAACGCGCGGACGGGCGGCCAGAATCCCGCCGGTTCGGCCTCCCAAGCGTGCGAAAGCCTCCCGTCCGCGCGGTAGACGGGCCCGGGTCAGCGGATGACGGACTTGCTGAACCGCCAGACACCGTCAGCGCCGCGCTGCGCGGTGTTCGAGATCGCCAGCCAGCCCGGCGTCACGCCCGCCCCGTCACGGAACGCGGTCGTGTCGAGGCTCCGCACGATCGTGGACGGCAGATAGACATCGGTCGGCGAGTCCTGCTCGAACCGAGCTCGGTCAACGGAGATCGCCGACGGCACGAAGTAGTACGGCGTGAGCAGCACCTCGCCGATCGCCTCGACTTTGTCGACGGCGGCAATGCTGTCGGCGAAACGGGTCTTGAGGGTGTTCGCGCAGTCGGGTGCGGCCACCGCATAGAGCGAACAGGCTCCTTGGTAGTCGCCGCGGGCGATGAGATCGAAGTGAATCAGGAACAGGTCGTACGCGGCGTCGATGCCCGTGACTTGCGGCTTCGGTTGGTTCTGCGGCGCCGGAACCACGGTGTTCGCGGTGCGCGGGGCGGCGTTTGGGGGTGCCGGTGCTGGTGCTGGTGCTGGTGCGGGTGCGGGAGCGGGCGGCGCAGACTGCTCCGGCGCGGGAACTGCGGTGGCGGCATCCGATTCGGTCGCGTCCGCGGGAGAGCTCGGTGTGAGCGTCGGCGTGCTGGTGCCGCGAAGCGTGAACGAGCGGTCGCCGGGTTCGGTGCCGCTCGCGCATCCGGTTAGCAGCAGTGCTGCGGCAACAGTCAGAGCAGGAAGCATTCGGCGCCTCTCAGCCGTTGCCTTGTGCATCTCAGCCGTTGCCTTGTACTGAGTTGTCCGGTGAGGAGAAGACGAACAGGGCGTCGAGGATGGCGCTGATGGCCGGGCGCGTGGATTCGGGGGCCCATTCGAGGTTGGCGCGTTGGTGGGCGTCCAGCCACGCGACATCCGGGCCGCCCTCGTACGACGAGCCACTGATGAAGTCATAGAAGCCTCGTTTTCGCCCGACGAAGCCGGCGATCGTGAGGGTGGCCTGATAGCGTGCATCGGCTGGGTTCCGCACGGCGGCACGCACAGCGGGGTCGACCTCCGCGGCGAACTCCTTGGAAACCAGCAATCGTCGCTTGCGCCGGATGAGCCCGAGCGTCTCCAGGCGGTCGTTCACCGGTGGCCCGCCGTGCTTGTAGACCCGAGCGAGCCAGTGGTTGAGGCTCTTTCCGGAGGCTGCCCCAAGCCCGGCGAGCACCGCGTCGGCACCCACGGACCCGATCGGCGCAGCATCGAGCGTGCGTACCAGCGATTTCTCGGGATGTCGCGGATGGATGTCGCTGACCGTGATCCGCCCCGTGAGCACGAGCTCGATGAGCAGCGACCCTTCCACGGTGTTCCAGCTCTGGTGGCCGAACCGCATTTTCTCACCGGGCACTATCGTGCTTGCCGCTGTCGCCCATTCCGCAAGGCTGAGCGTGCCGATGCGCTCGCGGGTGATCATGCAGCTAGATGGTGATGAAGGAGACGGCGTCGAGTTTGGCCGCGGCGGAGAGCAGCCGGCCGCGCACGAGGTCGTTCCATTCCCGTTGGAAGCGGTCGGCGTCGGCGCCCGACCAGACGCCGGCGTCTTGCAATTCCTGCACGATCCGGGTCAGGCCGACCTCGGCGGTGCGGATGTCTTGGGCGGCTTGCGCCACTTGCCACTTCGAAACAGACATGCTGGCTCCGGTTTGTCACGAGTACGCCGGCCAGGAGCGACGTGCGCCCAGCCGGCGTGACTGGTTTGGTGTGGGCTTACGCGGATGCGTCGCGCTGCTGCTGGGCGTTGCCGCGGGCGAGCACCGCTGCGTCGCGCAGCGAGCCGGCGACGTTGCGCAGGCTGGTGGTGAGGGTCGAGTTCCAGTCGCCCTCGAACCGGGTGCGGTCGCTACCGACCCAGGTGGTCGAGCCGAGCTTGCTGCTGAGCGCCGAGATCAGCGTGTCAATGTCGCCAGCCTTGGCGTCGAAGTCCGTCGCAAGCGCGTCGACTTCTTCGGGGATCTGACCGATGAACGATGCCATTTACTTCTCCTTGATGTTCGTGATGAGGAGGTGACATGATCGGCCCCCTGCTTCCAACACACTAGGTGACGTCAACTCAACTGGGCGATGGGTAGGACTGCCCATCACTCCTGTCATTGCGCCTCTGGCAGTCCGGCGAGGAGCCGCCTCAGTGCCGCGTGAACAGTAGGGTGTCTTGTGAATTCCGGAATGGGGGAGTGCGCCGGCCTGTGCCCGGCGCCACACAGTCATGAGCAATGACGCCATAGTGGTCAACGCAGCGGCCCTGCTCGGCATCCTGCTGATTGCCGTCGCGGTCTGGATCGGCGTGTACGTCTGGCTCTCCCACGCCCTGAGCAAGGTGTTCGGCAAGCTGGGCGAGGAGCCGTGGAAGGCGTGGGTGCCGTTCCTCAACATCGCGATGCTGCTGCGGCTCGGCGGATATCCGTGGTGGTGGGTGTTCGGAAACGTGGTCCCCGTGCTGAACATTCCCACTTGGGTGGTGTTCTACCTGGCCGTGCATCGAGTGAACCGCCGGTTCGGCAAGGGCGGCGGCTTCACGGTGCTTGCGATCCTGCTCTACCCGATCTGGGTGAGTGTGCTCGGCTACGGCGCGACCCGTCCGGTCGAGGGTGCCCGCCCGGTGCAGGATGCGCCGCGGGTCGAGAGTGTGCGCCCGGTCGGCGGCGAGCGACTGGCCGGTGCGGCCTGGCCGCAGGCGGCCGCCACGGCCGCTCCGGTGGCGGCCCCGCTGGTCGCCCCGCTTGTGGCCGTGGCTCCGGCGCCGGCTCAAGTCCAACCGCTGGCTGAGGAGCGAGCGCCCTTGAGCTCAAGCGGTCAGTGCATCACCTCGAACTTGTGAGGTGTTGTGATGGCTCGTCCCGGCTACCCGTTTCAGGTGCGGAGCTTGTTCTGGAAAGGGGTGCGGTCCGGGCTGTCGGTGACCAATGCGGCGCTCGGCGTCGGCGTGTCCCGGCCGACCGGATACCGCTGGTTCCGGGAGGCTGGCGGGGTGATCCCCGAATCGGCGCGGACAGCGCCAGTGCCCCGTGCCCGGCTGACGTTCCAGGAGCGGGAGGAGATCGCGGTCCGGAACGCCGCTGGGCAGAGCGGCCGGGAGATCGCGGCCGTGTTGGGCCGTGACCCGTCGACGATCTCCCGGGAACTGGCCCGGAACCGGACCGGTCAGGGCTACCGGGCCACCGTTGCCCAGTCGCTGACCGACCGGCGTGGCCGGCGGCCGAAGCCGCGGAAGCTGACCCGGTTACCCTTGCGTCGGAAGGTTCGGGCGTTGCTGCGCAAGCGTTACAGCCCGGAACAGATCGCCGGCCGGTTGCGGCTGGAGTTCCCCGATGACCCGGAGATGCACGTGTCCCACGAGACGATCTACCAAACCATCTACGTCCAGGGCCGCGGCGCCCTGCGCGCCGAGCTGGCGTTGGCGTTGCGCACCGGTCGGGCGTTGCGCAAACCGCACGACTCCGGCAGCCGCGGCGGGCCGATCAAGGACATGGTGATGATCAGCGAACGCCCCGCCGAGGTGGAAGACCGCGCCGTCCCGGGGCACTGGGAGGGCGATTTGATCATCGGCTCGACCGCCTCGAACAGCGCGATCGGCACCCTGGTGGAACGCAGCACCGGGTTCGTGATGCTGCTGCACCTGCCCGGCGATCACACCGCCCGCACCGTCGCCGACGCGATGATCCCCGCCATGCAGTCCCTGCCCGAACAGCTGCGCCGGTCGCTGACCTGGGACCAGGGCTCGGAGATGGCCCGGCACCAGGAGATCAGCCTGGCCACCAGCATGGACATCTACTTCTGCGACCCGCACTCACCCTGGCAGCGCGGCTCGAACGAGAACACCAACGGGCTGCTGCGCCAATACTTCCCGAAGAGCACCGACCTCTCCGTCCACGGCCCCGGCATCCTCGAGAACGTCGCCGCCGAACTCAACGCCCGACCCCGCAAACGCCACGGCTGGCACACCCCCGCCGAAGTCCTCGACAGGCTACTCTCGAACCCATCGAAACCAACCGGTGATGCACTGACCGCGTGAATCCGCCGCCAGCGAGCGTCTCGAAACCAGCACCGCAACCCGTGTCCTCGCCAACTCCGCCCGCAGCAAACCCGTGGGCCCCGCCGATCACGACGGTTCCCGGCATCCCGCTCCGCCAGCCCGCGGCCACCACGCCGCCAACGCCCACGCCAACCCCGCCGCTCGATGATGCCCACCTCGACACCGAGGCCACCATCATCACCGGGGCTGCGACATCCGTTCTCGCTGAAGACGACGAAGCAACACGCATCGTGCCACGCCGCACCGTCTGGTCGCTGCAGACCGGTGCGGGTCAGAGCATCACGCTGACCCAGGATGTGGTGCTGCTCGGTCGCAACCCCAAGCCGTCGTTCGGTCCGGCCGATGCTCAACTGGTGAAGCTCGAGGACCCGGCGAAGACAGTGTCGCAGACCCACGCGCGACTCGACCGTGGCCCAGCCGGCTGGAGCGTGACCGACTTGCACTCCACCAACGGCGTCATCGTCGTCGGTGCCGAGGGCGATGAGCGCGAGATCCTGCCCGAGACGTCCACCGAGCTTGCGGAACGCTTCCAGCTGGGTGACCTCGACCTGCGACTGACGACGGCGCGGTAGGCGAAGAATGACGGATGTCGCGGCGCCGCCGACCCGCACGGGCTCGGTCGAACTGCGCTTCGGCGTGCGCTCCGACGTGGGGTTACGCCGCGCAGTGAACGAGGACGCTGTGCTGGCGGAGTCGCCCGTGTTCCTCGTCGCCGACGGCATGGGCGGCCACGAAGCGGGCGACCGGGCCAGCCTGGCGGTGGTTGAGGCGTTCAGGCCGCTCGGCGGACGCCTCGAAATCACCGCGGCTGAGGTGGTGCAGGCTGTGGAGAGTGCGCACGCGACGGTGCGTCGGCTCGCCGCGACGCTGGAGCGCGGCGCAGGTAGCACGCTCACCGCGGTGGTGCTGCTGCAAAGCAACGGAGTGCCGCACTGGCTGGTGGTGAACATCGGCGACTCGCGTGTCTACCGGATGACCGGCACTGACCTGCAATAGTTCACCGTCGACCACTCGCTCGCTCAAAAACTTGTCGACCGCGGTGAACTCCAGCCAGACGAGGTGGCCGGGTTCGCCCGGCGCAACGTGATCACCCGTGCGATCGGCGCGAGCACGTCGACTGCCGACTACTGGCTGCGCCCGGTGGTCACCGGTGAACGGCTGCTGCTCTGCTCGGACGGGCTCTCCGGCGAGGTCAGCGACGAGAGCATTCGAGCCGGCCTCACGCTCGGCGGCGCCACGCAGCAGACCGCCGACATGCTCGTCGCTCAAGCGCTCGCCGCCGCGGCCGCGACAACGTGTCGGTGATCGTCGTCGACGTGATCGCTGGCGGGGCGGCCGCCTCCAGCGAAGCAGCCACCTCGACGCTGGCCGATCCCGACAGTGCCACGATCGATCTGCGTCCGAACGACACGGTTGAATTGCCGGGAAGGGGCGGTCGACGTGCCACTGCATGACCTCAGCTCTAAAGATCTCAGTCCAAGCACCGACGACACACGCATCATGGTCCGGGTCGACGACGACGCCACCACCATCTCGGATCGTCGAAGGCCCACGGTGATCGGGCTACCGGTCGACGACGATGCCGAGCGCACCACCCTTGCCGACGACTCGTCGCCGGAACACACGCTGCTGCGCGACCGTCGGGTGAACGTGCCGACGCCCGCCCCGCTCGTCGAGGACACCGGACGGATGCACCGTGCCCCGGAAGTCGGGGTCGGGACATCCGTCGGCTACGCGCCGCGTCCCTTGGCGACCGAGGCGCCGATCGCGCGCCAAGATTTTTCGGTCGCGATCACCCCGATACCCGGCCCGGATGACCAGCGCGCTCGGCAGACCGACCGACGCACTGCCGCCACCGCGCTGGTCGCGATCGCCGCCACGGTGGTGCTGGTGACCGGCGCGGCCGGGCTCGGCATCGTGGTGCTGCTCGGCATCTGAGCCGAAAAGCGCCCTCTCGACAGGGCTTTACCAACGCGACACGCCGATGAGCCCCCGTTTGTGGGGTATCGGGCAGGGGGCCCGCTCAGTAGCGTTGCAGTCTGGAACTAGTGTCCTGCCATGTGGCTCGTTTGGGGGAATGAGTCGCACCCGAGGTGAGGAGACACCCAATGACATCCCTCACGGAAATCTTAATCCTTCGCGGATTAGTGCCCATCGAAAGCCTCGACAACCTCACCGGCAACCGTGTCGATGAGGAACACGCCGCTCGAACGCTGGTTGATGAAGGCACGATTACCGCGGTGCAACTCGCCTCTGCGCGTGCCGCCGCCGCGAACCTGCCGTTCGTGGAGCTCATCGACTACCCGGTCGAGAGCACTGCGGTCGCGCTGGTACCCGCCGCGCTCTGTCGACGGCACGAAGTGCTGCCGCTTGCCTTGGACGGCGACCAGATGCTGCTTGCAATGGTCGACCCCGGCGATGTCTTCGCTATCGACGATGTGCGTGCCGCCGCCCGGGTCAAGGTGAACCCGGTGGTCGTCGAACGCACCGACTTGCTCACCGCGCTCGACAAGTACCACCGCGCCGACGGCGAACTGAACGACCTGAGCACCGTGCTCGAAGAAGAGAGCGCCGCCAACGACTCCGACGAGACCACCGAGGCGCTCGACGACGACGCACCCATCGTGCGGTTCGTCAACCTGCTGATCAGCCAGGGCATTCAGGACCACGCGTCCGACATCCACATCGAGCCGGCCGAGAAGGACCTGCGCGTTCGCTACCGCATCGACGGCGTGCTGCACGAGATGCAGCGCGCACCGAAGGCGATCCAGAACGGTGTGATCTCGCGGCTGAAGATCATGTCGGACATCGACATCGCCGAACGACGCAAGCCACAAGACGGCCGGATGTCGATCAGCCACGGTGGCCGCAAGATCGACCTTCGCGTGGCCACGTTGCCCACGGTGTGGGGCGAAAAAGTGGTCATGCGTATTCTCGACAACACCAACACGAGCCTGTCGCTGAAAGACCTCAACCTGCTCGAGGGCAACTACGAGGCGTACAAGAAGTCGTACACCAAGCCGTACGGCATGATCCTGGTCACCGGACCGACCGGTTCCGGTAAGTCGACCACCCTCTACACGACGCTGAACACGGTCTCCAAGCCAGAGATCAACGTGATCACGGTTGAAGACCCGGTGGAGTACCGGATGGCCGGCATCAACCAGGTGCAGGTTAACCCGAAGGCCGGGCTCACGTTCGCTAGTGCGCTGCGTTCCATCCTGCGCTCCGACCCCGACGTCGTGCTGCTCGGTGAGATCCGTGACCACGAGACCGCGCAGATCGCGATCGAGGCATCCCTCACGGGCCACCTCGTGCTGTCCACTCTGCACACGAACGACGCGCCAAGTGCTGTTGTTCGGCTCACCGAGATGGACATCGAACCGTTCCTGGTGGGCTCCGCGCTGGACTGTGTGGTCGCTCAGCGGCTCGCGCGCCGACTGTGCGAACGGTGCAAGGGCGCGTACACGCCCGACTCCGGCGACCTGGTGAACATGCGATTCGGGTTCGAAGACGGCATGGAGGTGCCCGAGCTGTTCCAGCCGGTCGGCTGCTCGCAGTGCTCGAACACGGGATACCGCGGGCGCATGGCGCTGCACGAGGTCATGACCGTCACCGAAGAAATCGAACGCATGGCTGTCGCTCGCGCGTCCAGCGCTGAGATCGGACGGATGGCGGAATCACAGGGGATGTCGACGCTGCGGCAGGACGGCTGGGCGAAGGTCCAGCTGGGCCTGACGAGCATCGATGAAGTTTTGAGAGTCGTGGCGTGAGCCGCGCTCTAATGGGGGAGAACACAATGGACAAGCCGATTTACGAGATTCCGGTGACGACGGACTTTCCGCGCGCAACGCCGCCGCAGCCGGTCCAGTATCAGGACACGCCGACCGGACCGCCCACGACCGAGTTCCTGATGCCGCCGGCACCGCTGACGGTGCCGTCAGCGCCGGCCGCTCCGGAGCCCGCTTCGTACAATTCGGTGGCCGAGCCGCATCCGGTGGTCGAATCGCGTCCGGTCGTCGAGACCCCGGCGTACGCGTACCCGCCGGCGGCGATCTCCTACCAGGCACCGGCACCTGCGCCAGCAGCATCCCCGTCGACGTCGCTGGAGTCGCTGGAAGCCGCCTGGCAGACTCTCGCCACAGCCGCCGTGGAACCCGCCTACGTTGAGCCCACCGCGTACGTCGAGCCCACCGTCTACGTTGAGGCCGTCGCCTACGTCGAGCCAGCCGCCTATGTTGAGCCCAGCGCGTACGTCGAGCCCGTCGCAGACGTCGAGCCCGCTGCGTACCTCCAGCCCGTCAATCCGGTCGAGCCCACTGCTCCGCTGGTCGAGCCTGTCGAGACCCCCGCGCAGTGGACCGAACAACCGGCAGAGCCCGCGTGGACTTCCACTCCCGATCCCGTCGAGCCGCCGCGTGCTGCCTGGTCGCTCTCGCAGTCGAGCTCTCGCGCCGAGCAGGTTCCTGTGGCCGTGCCGGAGCCTGCATACTTCGACGCAACGCCAACGGCGGTCATCCCGACCCAGCCGGCATACTCCGTCGAACCCGTCGCACCGGCCATCTACCCTGAACCCACTCCGGTCGACACCCTTACGTCCGTCCTCCCCCTAGCCCGACCCGAAACGCAGTATCCGGTGCCGCCCGTTGCGGCAGAACCCGTACACACCGTTCCGTCGAGCCAGGAGGCCGCCGTGCCCACTCACAACATCGCCCCGGTCACCGAGCCGACCGTGCTAGCGCCAGCCGCGGTGCTCGCGCCGCCGCCCGAGTACGTGCCGACAGTCATCGACGACGGTGCCGACCAGTGGCGCGAGTCGCTCGAAAACGCCGACGCCGAGCTAATCGCCGCGCTGCAGGAGGTGCTGCTGTCCGGCGCATCTGACCTGCACGTCAGCGCGAACGCGGCCCCGATGATCCGCGTCGACGGCGGCCTGCGCCCGATCGACGGCGCAACCTCGTGGACTCGCGACAAGGTCGCCTCCGCACTGCACAGCATCATGTCGCCCGCCCAGCGCGAGCAGTTCGAGTCCGAGCTGGAACTCGACTTCGCCTACACCATTTCGGGCAACGCGCGCTTCCGTGTGAACATCTACCAGCAGCGCACCTCCCTGGGTGCCGCATTCCGTCTCATCCCGACCGAGATCAAGCAGCTGCACGACTTGGGCATCCCAGAGTCGGTCGCCCGCTTCGCCCAGCTCGCCCGCGGTCTGGTGCTTGTGACGGGCCCGACCGGTTCCGGCAAGTCGACCACGCTGGCGGCCATCATCGACATGGTCAACCGCACACGCGCCGACCACATCATGACCGTCGAAGACCCGATCGAGTTCCTGCACCAGAACCACAAGTCGCTGGTGAACCAGCGCGAGGTCGGGCACGACACCCACAGCTTCGGCGCTGCGCTCAAGCACGTGCTCCGTCAGGACCCAGACGTGATCCTGGTCGGCGAGCTCCGCGACCTGGAGACGATCTCGGTAGCCCTCACAGCGGCCGAGACTGGCCACCTCGTCTTTGCCACCCTGCACACGCAGTCCGCCGCGCAGTCGATCGACCGCATCATCGACGTCTTCCCGCCGCACCAGCAGGAGCAGGTGCGCTCGCAGCTCGCGTCCTCCCTTCAGGGCGTCGTCACCCAGACTCTTCTCAAAAAGGCGGGCGGCCGCGGCCGTGTTGTCGCGACAGAGGTTCTGGTTTCGACCCCGGCCATCAACAACTTGATTAGAGAAGGAAAGACTTACCAGATCACATCGATGATGCAGGCCGGCCGTGAGCTGGGCATGCACACGCTGGACCAGCACCTTGCCGATCTCGTGAACAGTGGCCAGATCACCTCGCAGGCTGCCTACGAGAAGTGCCAGGACCCCGAGACTTTGAAGCGACTCATCCACCGGCAGGAGTCCCCGTCCGGCGCCGGAATGTCCGGTGGCATCGACTTCGGAGACGCGTTTTCAGGCCAGGTGAAGTAAGTGGCAACAGCCACCTTCACCTATAAGGGGCGCGACGCCTCGGGCAAGACCGTGAAAGGCACGGTAGACGCCCCGACGCAGACGGCGGTCGCGGCGCGGCTGCACACGATGGGCATCTCGCCGATACAAATCGCCGAGGGTGGCGCAGGCACGGGCCTCAACAAGGAGATCACACTCGGCGGCCTGTTCGGGAAAAAGGTTGGTCTGAAAGACCTAGCGGTAATGAGCCGCCAGATGGCCACGATGATCTCATCCGGTCTGTCGCTCATGCGCACGCTTACCATCCTGACTGAGCAGAGCGAAAACCCGAAGCTCGCGCAGACGCTCGACCGGGTGCGGACGGACGTCGAAGCCGGCTCATCCTTATCTGACGCGATGGCCAAGCACGAGATCATATTCCCTCCGCTCATGATCAACATGGTGCGCGCGGGTGAGACGGGGGGCTTCCTCGAGGGGTCGCTGGAAGCAATCGCCGAAAACTACGAGGCCGAAGTTAAGCTGATCGGGACGATCAAGTCCGCGATGACGTATCCAATCGTCGTACTGATCATGGCACTGCTCGGCGTAGTGGGGATGCTGCTGTTCATCGTGCCAGTATTTGAGGACATGTTCGCGGGACTGGGCGGCGAGCTTCCCTTGCCAACACAGTTCCTCGTGTGGCTGTCAGAGATCATGGTCTGGTTCGGGCCTGCGCTCGTCGTCATCATTGTTGTGTTTGCCGTGTGGTGGGGTAAGAACAAGCACACGGAGAAAGTGCGCAAAGTCGTCGATCCCTGGAAGTTGAAGCTACCTGTGTTCGGGCCGCTGATGACGAAGATCGCCGTCGCGCGCTTCACCCGCAACTTCTCGACCATGATGAAGTCGGGTGTGCCCATCATGCGCTCGCTCGCGATCGTCGGTTCGACATCTGGCAACTGGGTAATTGAGAACTCTCTCCTCAAGGTGCAGGAATCGGTGCGCCAAGGAAAGTCGATCGCGGCGCCTCTCGCTGAAGAACCGGTCTTCCCGCCCATGGTTACTCAAATGATTTCGGTGGGTGAAGACTCGGGGTCGCTCGAGACGATGCTGGAGAAGATCTCTGACTTCTATGACCAGGAAGTGGAGGCGACCACCGAACAGCTCACGGCGCTCATCGAGCCGCTGATGATCGCCTTCATGGGCGTAGTGCTCGGTGGAATGATCGTCGCCCTGTACCTCCCGATCTTCAACATCTTCACGCTCGTGGATTAGCGCGTCGGCACCCCCTGCATTGGGGGTGCGTCAATGGCAAAAAGTACTGGTCAGGGCGTGTATTGCGCCAGTCCTTTCTGCCACAATCCACTTGGGGGGCTATTCACAATGGGGGCCACCTGTCCACGCAAGTCACATGAACAGGAACGGAAAAATCATGACTGCTTTCATCAAGGCGCTTGAAGCCAAGCGCGTCGCACTCGGCAAGGACGAAAAGGGCTTCACCCTGATCGAACTCCTCGTCGTTGTCATCATCATCGGCATCTTGGCCGCCATCGCCATCCCGATCTTCCTTGGCCAGCAGGAGCAGGCCAAGGGAAGCGCGGTGGAGTCGGCAATCACCAACGCGAAGACAGCGGTAGTCGCGAAGATGGTGGAGTCTGGGTCCTACCCAGTCGCCGCCGACATCACGGCCATTGTGGACCAGTTCAGTGATGGGCCTGTCGCTGTCGCTATCGGTGGCACTGGCACTGCATTCTGTGTCGCTGGCACGCACACGGATCTGACGGGTGCCTCGTGGGCCGCGGATGACAACAGCGGCGTTATCGAAGGCACTTGTGTCGCTAACGTAGCCACGCCGTAGTAGCAACAGCGGTGGGGAGCCCAGAAATGGTCTCCCCACCGCTCCCATCGCGTCGCAATCATTTCGGAAGGGGGCCCGAACAGTGAACGAAAACGCGAACCCGGACCCCAACCCGAATGAGTCTGGCTTTGGACTCATCGAGATCATGGTCTCGATGTTCCTGATCGCCATGCTCGCCGTGGCGTTCCTACCGTTGCTGATCAACGGCCTGCGCACCACAGTCACCAATGCCACGATTGCAACCGCCAGCCAGCTCGTCAACGAGCAGCTTGACTCCGCACGTGACGTCCCGGCGAATTGCGCCGACATCAGTGCGTTCGACGATCTTCCCGTGGCGACGACGACGGATGACCGCGGCACTGTATACCGCCCACACAGGACCGTCGCAACCTGCTCGACAGATCCGACGGTCTATCCCAGCGTCGTCAAGGTAACCGCCTGGGTCACCAAAGATGGTGAGACCAATCGGCTGGCCGAAGCCGTGACACTTATCTACCTCGAAACGCCGACGCCATGAGCACCCGTATGAAGTCCGAGCGCGGCATGACGCTGATCGAACTGGTCATCTACTCGATGCTGGCAGTTGTTGTCCTGACCATTGTCGGCGGCATACTCATCAACTCGATCAATGCGGACAAGACAGTACGCGAGGCATCCAACGCCAGCAGCAGCGCCCAACTCGTCTCCCAGTCCTTTACGCACGGTGTTCGCCACGCTCGAGAGCTGGAACGGGCGGTTCCCTTTGCAGGTGCAGAAGTGCTGCGGGCATTGATCGTCGACAACGCGGTCAGTAGCCCCGCTGCCGCGCACTGTGAGGCGTGGTATTTCGGCGCGGGCGAGATCCGCACAACCCGCTCCTCCAGCGCGATTCCGCTGCCGGTCGACGCGACTGACGTGGCCGACTGGACGCTGCTCGCAGAGGGCGCAGATCCCATCACGGGAGTTCAAGTGTTCGCTCAGTCGGACCTGACCGCGGCGCTCACGGTGCAAGTCGCCACGGGCGATGAACAACCAGTCTTGATCGAGACCACCGCCGTGAGTCGGCAGCCCGATGTCATTCCGATCGAAGTGGAATCGCTATGTTTCTAACCCGAATGACGCAACGACGCTCGTCCGAACAGGGAAGCGCACTCATTGCCGTATTGGGTGTAATGGCGGTGGCGGCGATCATCGCGGTGACCGTGACGACGTCTACCGTGCATGCGCTCGGCGTGACGAGCTCGAACCGGGCGTCGGTGCAGGCCCGCGCCGCCGCGGAAGCGGGCATCGACCAGGCTCTCGTTGACCTTCAGAACACGTGCACGGTGACCTCTCAGTCACTGACGGCTCCGCGCTATGAATACGTGTTCTCCTACGCCTTGAATTCCGTATCGCCCTCGTGGCAGCCGGGCTGTCCACCCGACGACGCAAAACTCGTGCGGATCGTGTCCACTGGCCACGCGGAAGATCCCGGCGTCGCGGGTGCGAGCTCGGGCAACAGTCGTGAAATCGAGGCGATTTACGCGTACATTCCCGTCTACGTCGAAGTGCCGGCGATTGAGCCCGCAGTGTATGCGCACACGATGGAGGGCACATTCAAGAACTTCGTGCTCAACTCTTCGGCCGAGAGCATCAAGGCTGATGTGCAGATTAAGAACGGCAACGTGATTTGCCTGAACGGTGCGACAATCGACGGCTCGGTAGTGCTGGCAAACGGTTACGTCGACCTCGATCGCTGCAATGTGAACGGCGATATCCACGTATCGCAGACAGTCAACATCGACGGCAGCGGCACCGTGGTAAAAGGCAACATCATCGCGCTCGGGCAGGGATCCGCAGTGGGCGCCGAGGTGGTGCGGTTGCGAAGCGGGATCGGCGAAGTGCAGGGCAGCGTGCACGCTGGCGGCAACATCCGCGTAGAAGACCTCGTGAAAGGCGGCGTGACGCTCGCTGGAACGGCCAGCCACGTAGTGCGCGTCGACAGCAGCGGTCGGGTGATGGGTGACGTCGTCTCAAGTGGAACCCTCAACATCAGCGGCACAGTGGACGGGTCGACAACAAGCGGCCTGACGGGGCTCGCCACCCTTCCGGCACCTCGCGTCCCTGATTGGACCGACATCCCGTACCCGTCCTCAAGCTGGGGCGGCTACACCGAAGTGATGTGGTCCGGCGATTGCAACGTCGGAAACTCGCACGCGTTCTGGGACGGCCTTGCCACGCAGACTGCGACAACGGGCAACATCGTCGTGAACGCGTTGAGTTGCGGGGCCGCCGGTATCAATTTCCAGAACAACATTCGCAACCTCGTGTTGAGCGCGAACGTGTCGTTCATCGCCTGGAAATTTCACGTAGACAAGCTCGTCGTCGATTCGAACGACGCGACAACCCGGTACCTGTGGTTCATGGTTCCGGACAATGTGAACGATGACCTGCCGACGTGCACCGGCGACGCGGGAACGATCACGCTCACCAACGAAGCAGACATTGACGCCACGATCTCGGCGATGGCATACACGCCATGCAAGGTGATCAGCGATCGCAACAACTGGCGCGGACAGCTGTATGGCGGCACCATGGAGTTCCTGCAGCAGGCGCAACTCGTTTACGTGCCGGTCGGGGTGCCGGGCGTTGACTTCGACGCCAGCCTGCCGCCCATCATGGCCTTGGACGATGCGCTACTCGGCGATCGCGTGAGCTATCGCGAGCTGGGGTAACTGAGTGGTCGCGGTGCTCACCACAGGAGCCGGTCTATTCGGTGCCCTCATCGGGTCGTTCCTCAACGTCGTCATCTTCAGGGTGCCCGCGGGACGCTCGATTGTCTCGCCGCCGAGCGCATGCGGGGCGTGTGGTGCCGGCATACGACCGTGGGACAACGTCCCCGTTGTGTCGTGGTTGTGGCTGCGCGGGCGCTGCCGGGACTGCGACGCCAAGATCTCGGCACGGTATCCGTTGGTGGAACTCGGCACCGCGTTGTTCTTTGCCGTAGTCGGGTGGTGGCTGCTGTCGGCAGACTCGACAAACGGATGGGGCTGGATGGCAACGGTCGCGGTGCTCGTGGCATTCCTGTACCTGGCCGCGATCAGCGTTGCTCTCGCGCTCATCGACATTGACACGTACACGCTCCCAAACAAGATCGTGCTACCCGCGTACCCGGTCGGCGCAGCGCTGCTGGGCGCAGCAGCCCTACTCGCCTCGGAACCGGGCCGGCTACTGCCCGCGCTCGTCGGGGCGGGCGCGCTGTTCGGGCTGTACCTGGTAATGGCACTTGTGTACCCAGGCGGCATGGGATTCGGCGACGTGAAGCTCGCCGGAGTGCTTGGGCTGTACCTCGGTTGGGTCGGCTGGGGCTCGCTCGCGGTCGGCGCGTTCGCGGCGTTCTTGCTCGGCGGCCTGTTTGCCGTGATACTCGTGATTATCCGCAGGGCTGGTCGTCGCACAGCGATTCCGTTCGGTCCGTGGATGATCGTGGGGGCATGGGTGGGGATGCTGGGTGGCGATGCCATCGCACGCGCATATTTAACGATGTTCGGTTTGGTCTAGGGGGAAGCAATGGCGACGCGAATTGTCGGAGTCGATATCGGCGAAACAGCGCTACGTGGGGTCGAGGTGGAGAACACACCGAAAGCGCGGCCCACTGTCTTGCGTTACCACGAGGTCCCCATCCCTGCGGGCGCTGTCCGGAGCGGCGAAGTGATGGAAGTGCACACCGTCGCGACAGCGCTGAAGCAGCTGTGGACAGACGGCAAGTTCAAGAGCAAGGATGTCGTGCTGGGCATCGGCAACCAGAAGGTGTTGGCGCGTGACCTGACTGTGGCGAGGCAGCCCATCGCTCGTATCCGTGAGGCCCTCCCATTTCAGGTGCAAGAACTGATCCCGGTGCCTGTCGAAGACGCGCTGCTCGATTTCTACCCCATCGCCGAGGTGGAAGGTGAGCACGGGCCAGCGGTCGCTGGCCTGCTGATTGCCGCCGTAAAGGCAGCGGTCGAGGTGAACGTGCGCGCGGTCCAGGAGGCGGGGCTCGCCCCTGTCGATGTGGACCTGATTCCGTTCGCCCTTCAGCGAGCCCTCGGATCATCGACCGGCACGACCGCGCTGATCGACGTCGGCGCGGCCACGACCAACGTGCTGCTGGTCACCGCCGGCGTTCCCCAGTTTGTTCGCATCATCCCGAACGGCGGTGATGACCTGACTCGCGCCCTGGTATCCAGGCTCGATATCGAGCGGCCTGAGGCCGAGCAGTTCAAGTTCGGTCTGGGGATGGTGCCAAGCGCTTCCGCACCGGAGCATCAGCCCGTCGCGGCACTGATCTACGAGATCACCTCGGAACTATTGAACAGTCTGCGCAACACACTCAATTACTTCGGCAATACCCGTCCCAACGGCACCATCGACCGGATCGTGCTCAGCGGCGGCGGATCACACTTGCCGGGCTTCGCGCAGGTGCTCGGTGAGGCAACGCAGATTCCGGTGGAGTACGGCGATCCCTTTGGCAAGGTATTGGTGGCATCCGGTGGGCACAGCGCCGCGATGAACGGACGTCAGCACTCCATGACGGTCGCGCTCGGCCTGGCAATGAGGGGTGCAGCATGAGTGCCAAAGATCAGCCGTTGATTCTCGGAGGCGTGCCACGGGCCGACCTCCTGCCTCCAGAGGTACGCAACCTGCAGCGAGGCAAGAAAGCCGTCCGACTGGCGCTCGCCGGGGTTGTTGTGGTGGCCATCGTCGTTGCCGGTGGCGTGGGCTTCGGTGTGGTCCGTTCGGTGTCCAGCCAGATCGAACTGCAGAGTGAACGTGATCGCACGGACGACCTGCTCGCCCAACAACTGAATTTTGCCGAGGCCAGATCGGTCGCCAACCAGGTCGATGAGGCCGTACTCGCGCGTCGACTGGCGACGACGACAGAAATCGACTGGCGTGCCTTCCTCGATGAAGTTGCGGCGACCCTTCCGCTCGGCGTTTCTCTGACCGAGATCGTGGTTGATTCGACCGCGCCGTCGGAGGTGGAACCTGCTGCAGAGGCGGTGCCTCTGCAAGAGGACTGGGTTGCCACGGTCACGATCAACGCGACAAGCCTTACCGTTCCGAACGTCGAACTGTGGCTGAACGATCTGGAGGGTCTGACCGGGTTCGCCGGTGTCGCGCCGCCGGTCACCGTCGAGGGAACTCCCGAGGATGGCTACCAGGTCAAGATCGAGGTTCACGTGAACGAGCAGGTCTACACCGGGCGGTTTGAGGAAGAGGCGGCTGGCTGATGAGCAAGACACGACTGTGGATGATTGGCGCGGCGCTCTTGGCCGTCGTTATCGTCGGGCTGGGCTGGTTCGTGGGCGTCGCGCCGGCAATGGATCAGGCTCGCAAAGCCGATGACGAGCGCAAATCGGTCGCGGCGATCAACGAGATTCACGAGGCCACACTGCGGGAGCTCGAGGAACTGGACGCTGACCTGCCGAACCTCAAGGCCGAGCTGGCGGGGCTCCGCGAGGCGCTTCCCACCGACACGGCGATCGCGACGCTGCTGGGGCAGCTGAACGCGATCGCGGAGCAGAACGGCATGCAGCTGACGGCGTTCAGTGCGCTCACGCCAGAAGAGTTCGCTGCATCGGAGGGTGCCGCTGCGCCCGTGGCTCCCGCAGAGGCTGGCACCGATACCGCCACGCCAGCACCATCAGCGCCGGAAACACCGGCGGCCCCTGCTGCACCGATTCCGGTCGGAACATCAACCTTCGTGGCCATTCCCGTTTTGGTCACCGTCACGGGCAGCGGGCCCGGACTGATGGGGTTTATCGAGAACGCGCAGTTCGGAAAGCGGCTGCTGCTCGCCACCAACGTGAAAATCACCAATGACGGCAGCGGCAGCACGTCGACCGTCGAAGGCTACATCTTCGTGATGGAACAGCCCGAGGGTGCCGCTACCAGCGACCCAGAGTCGACCGATTCCGATTCTGCTGAGTCCGAGCCAGCCAACGCGTCGGGCCGCTAGTTTGTACCCCGATCGAGGCACACCGGTAAGCTGAGGTGATCCCGACAACGGGCGAAGGAGTGGGTAGCTATGGCCGATGACAAGACCGTGCCGAACCAGGACGAGAACCGCACGCCGCGAACCGACCCGGAATTCGCAGGCGACGAGGTCGTCGAGCCGACGGCCGCCAGCACACCCGCCTACGAGGAGCATGACCCGGCGGTTGTCGCCGAGCCCGCACCCGACGAGCCCATGTTCGCCGAGACCCAGGCCGACGTTGTCGATGACCGAAGCGCCACGCCCGCGCTGGTTGAGCCTCCGACGGCGGAGCGCTCGACCTTCGCGCCGCCGGTGATTCCGGCCGCTGCTGAGGCTCGGGAAGCGCACGTTGACCGCGAGCCCATCGCGGATCGTGAGCCCGTCGCCTCCGCTCAAGACGACGAAATCTCCGCGCCCATCGTTGCCCCGGTGGCCGCAGCCGGCGCCGCTCCGGCAACTCAGGTGTACCCGGCATCCGCACCCCAGCCGGAACAGCCGCAGATCGTCTACATCAGCGAGCCAAACCCGCCGAAGAAGAAGAGCAACCGCGGTCTCGGCGCCCTGCTCGCCATCGGCGCCACGGTCGTCTTCGCGGTGCTCTTCGCCATCGTCTCGGCCCTGCTCATCATGCTGATCCCACCGCGGCAGGACTTCCTCGAGAACTACCTCAGTTTCGTCACGAACCCGTCGTTCTGGTTGCCCGTGATCGTGTTCGCGATCGCATACATCCTGCTGGTGCTGATCAGCAACAACGCCGGCTGGTGGGCGCACGTGCTCGGCGGCTTCATCGTGGCCATACTCGTCTATCTGGCCTTCATCGGCGGCGGACTGCTCGGCGCCCAGGCCTGGACCCTCACCCTCGAGAACGCCACCCGGTTCACCAACGCCCTGTGGCTCAACCCGCTCGCGATCGCGGCGTTCATCGTCGCGCGTGAGGTTCCGATCTGGATGGGCGCCGCGATCAGTGCGCGCGGTCGCAAGGTGAAGGCCCGCAACATCGAGCAGCGTGAGGAGTTCGACCGCGAGCAGGATGCGAAGCGGGCCGAATATGAGCGAGCAAACGCCCGAACGGCCTAAATCGATCTTTCTCGCCGTGCTCGCCACGGTTACCTACCTCGCGTTGGTGATCACGGCGTGGGGGCTGCTCAGCATCGCGCTGGACCGTGATGTGATCGAGAACCGGGATGCCGGAACCCTCGTCGGGCCGGCGATGGCATTCGCGGCATCCGTCGTCACGTTCTTCAGCCTCCGCGGCGCCAGGACGATGCGCAGTCCGGTCGGCCGCGCGGTCGTCGCGGTGGCCTGTTCCTACCTGGCCATGGTCGTCGTGGCCGCGGTCGGGGCGCCGGTGATAGTGGGGGATGTCGCATCCGGACCGTTCGCGATCACTGCGGCGCTGCTGTCCGGTGTCACCGTGGTCTGCGTCTGGCTCTACGAGCACCGGCAGCGACCGCCGTGGCGCGACCCGCGGCTCCGATCTGACGAGTACTGAGGCCACCCGGCGGCCATTGCACACGAGCCTCCCGTACGGTGCTATTATTCTTCGGGTGTGTGCTATGGCGCAGGCTGTAAGACACACCGAAGCTGGGTCGGCTCGTCAGTAGTGGCGAGAGGCCCCCACGGCATATCCATCATCACAGCGGTCAACACTCGTTGCCCGCGATGGGTCTGATTTCATCACCCGCTGTCACCGTGCAGCACTTATAAGGAGCAAACTTTAGTGCCAACTATTCAGCAGTTGGTCCGTAAGGGACGCAGCCCGAAGGTCACCAAGACCAAGGCGCCCGCCCTGAAGGCCAACCCCCAGCAGCGCGGCGTCTGCACGCGTGTTTACACCACCACACCGAAGAAGCCGAACTCGGCGCTTCGTAAGGTTGCCCGCGTCAAGCTGTCCAACGGCACCGAGGTCACCGCGTACATCCCCGGCGAGGGCCACAACCTGCAGGAGCACTCGATGGTGCTCGTTCGCGGTGGTCGTGTGAAGGACCTCCCCGGTGTTCGCTACAAGATCGTTCGTGGCGCCCTGGACACCCAGGCCGTCAAGAACCGCAAGCAGGCTCGCAGCCGCTACGGCGCGAAGATGGAGAAGAAGTAATGCCTCGCAAGGGACCAGCTCCTAAGCGCCCCGTCGTCGCCGACCCGGTTTACGGTGCGCCGATTGTCAGCCAGCTCGTCAACAAGATCCTGCTTGACGGAAAGAAGTCCGTCGCCGAGCGCATCGTCTACGGTGCCCTCGAAGGCGTGTCGACCAAGAACGGCCAGGACGCCGTCGTAACCCTGAAGAAGGCGCTCGACAACGTGCGCCCCACGCTTGAGGTTCGCAGCCGTCGTGTCGGTGGCTCGACGTACCAGGTTCCGGTTGAGGTCAAGCCTCACCGCGCCAACACCCTCGCCCTCCGCTGGCTCACGAGCTACGCCAAGGCGCGCCGCGAGAAGACGATGACCGAGCGTCTCACCAACGAGATCCTCGACGCATCGAACGGTCTCGGCGCCGCTGTCAAGCGTCGCGAAGACACCCACAAGATGGCCGAGTCGAACAAGGCGTTCGCGCACTACCGCTGGTAGTCGCATCCGTGGTCGGGCTTGTCGCACCAGTTGTTCACCAACTGGCGGTAGACAAGCCCGGCATCCGGATCTCGCGAATCGCAAACCAATAACGGAGGAAACCTGTGGCACAGGAAGTGCTCACCGACCTGAACAAGGTCCGCAACATCGGCATCATGGCTCACATCGATGCTGGCAAGACCACAACGACCGAGCGCATCCTGTTCTACACGGGCGTCAACCGCAAGCTGGGCGAAACCCACGACGGCGCGGCGACCACTGACTGGATGGAGCAGGAGCAGGAACGTGGCATCACGATTACCTCTGCTGCGGTGACCTGTTTCTGGGCCAACAACCAGATCAACATCATCGACACCCCCGGTCACGTTGACTTCACCGTCGAGGTGGAGCGTTCGCTTCGCGTGCTCGACGGTGCCGTCGCCGTGTTCGACGGCAAGGAGGGCGTCGAGCCCCAGTCTGAGACTGTCTGGCGTCAGGCCGACAAGTACGAAGTGCCCCGCATCTGCTTCGTCAACAAGATGGACAAGCTCGGAGCCGACTTCTACTACACCGTCGACACCATCGTGAAGCGCCTCGGCGCCAAGCCGCTGGTGTTGCAGCTGCCGATCGGTGAGGAGTCGAACTTCGAGGGAGTCGTCGACCTCGTCGAGATGCGTGCGCTTACCTGGCGCGGCGACTCCAAGGGTGACGTCACCCTCGGCGCCTCGTACGAGATCGAGCCCATCCCGGCCGACCTCGTCGACAAGGCCAACGAGTACCGCACCGCGCTGCTCGAGGTCGTCGCCGAGACCGACGACGCGCTGATGGAGCGGTACTTCGGTGGCGAAGAGCTCACCGTTGCCGAGATCAAGGGCGCGATCCGCAAGCTCACCGTGAACAGCGAGATCTACCCGGTGCTCTGTGGCTCGGCGTTCAAGAACCGCGGTGTGCAGCCCATGCTCGACGCGGTTGTGGACTACCTCCCCAGCCCGCTCGACGTGCCCGCCACCGAGGCTCATGACCCGCGCGACGAAGAGAAGGTCATCCTGCGCAAGCCGTCGGCTGACGAGCCCTTCGCGGCTCTCGCCTTCAAGGTCGCGGTGCACCCGTTCTTCGGTCGTCTGACCTACATTCGGGTGTACTCCGGAAAGCTTGAGAGTGGTGCGGCTGTTGCCAACTCCACCAAGGGCAAGAAGGAGCGCATCGGAAAGATCTTCCAGATGTATGCCAACAAGGAGAACCCGGTTGACGGCGTTACCGCTGGCCACATCTACGCGGTCATCGGCCTCAAGGACACCACCACCGGTGACACCCTGTGCGACCCGGCCAACCAGGTCGTGCTCGAGTCGATGACCTTCCCCGATCCCGTGATCGAGGTCGCCATCGAGCCGAAGACCAAGGCTGACCAGGAAAAGCTGGGCATGGCGATCCAGAAGCTGGCCGAGGAAGACCCGACGTTCCGCGTCGAGCAGAACCACGAGACCGGCCAGACGGTCATCAAGGGTATGGGTGAGCTTCACCTCGACATCCTCGTTGACCGCATGAAGCGCGAGTTCAGGGTCGAGGCCAACGTCGGCAAGCCGCAGGTCGCCTACCGCGAAACCCTGCGCCGCAAGGTCGAGAAGTACGACTACACCCACAAGAAGCAGACCGGTGGATCCGGTCAGTTCGCGAAGGTGCAGATCTCTCTCGAGCCGATGGACATCACCGCCGACAAGACGTACGAGTTCGAGAACAAGGTCACTGGTGGCCGCGTTCCCCGCGAGTACATCGGTTCGGTCGACGCGGGCATCCAGGATGCCATGCAGGTCGGCGTGCTCGCAGGCTTCCCGACCGTCGGTGTCCGGGCCGCGCTGATCGATGGTGCAGCCCACGACGTTGACTCCTCGGAGATGGCGTTCAAGATTGCCGGATCGATGGCCTACAAAGAGGCTGCTCGTAAGGCCAACCCTGTTCTGCTCGAGCCGCTGATGGCTGTCGAGGTGCGCACCCCTGAGGAATACATGGGCGACGTCATCGGCGACCTGAACTCGCGTCGCGGTCAGATCCAGTCCATGGAGGATGCGACCGGCGTCAAGGTCGTTCGCGCTTTCGTGCCGCTTTCGGAGATGTTCGGATACGTGGGTGACCTGAGGTCGAAGACCTCTGGCCGCGCCGTGTACTCGATGACCTTCGAGTCGTATGCGGAGGTCCCGAAGGCTGTCGCCGACGAGATCGTTCAGAAGAGCAAGGGCGAATAGCCCTTAAAAACGAGGGCGAGCCTCGCCCGAGTAACATAAGTACACACAAATCAGCGAGGCATCCGGTCGCAGCACTTGCGACCGGATGCTAAGCCCCCGAGTCCTGAGGAGGACCCACAGTGGCGAAGGCCAAGTTCGAGCGGACCAAGCCGCACGTAAACATCGGAACGATCGGTCACGTTGACCACGGTAAGACCACCCTTACCGCCGCCATCTCGAAGGTGCTTGCTGACAAGTACCCGTCGGCAACCAACGTGCAGCGCGACTTCGCGTCGATCGACTCCGCTCCCGAAGAGCGCCAGCGCGGCATCACGATCAACATCTCGCACGTCGAGTACGAGACGCCCAAGCGTCACTACGCTCACGTCGATGCTCCTGGTCACGCCGACTACATCAAGAACATGATCACCGGTGCTGCTCAGATGGACGGCGCGATCCTCGTGGTTGCCGCTACTGACGGCCCGATGGCTCAGACCCGTGAGCACGTTCTGCTCGCCAAGCAGGTTGGTGTTCCCTACCTCATGGTCGCGCTGAACAAGTCCGACATGGTCGACGACGAAGAGATCCTGGAGCTCGTTGAGCTCGAGGTTCGCGAGCTGCTGTCCAGCCAGGGCTTCCCCGGCGACGACGCTCCCGTCGTTCGCGTGTCTGGCCTCAAGGCGCTCGAGGGCGACGAGAAGTGGGTCCAGTCGGTTCTCGACCTCATGCAGGCCGCGGATGACAACATCCCCGACCCCGTGCGTGACCGCGACAAGCCGTTCCTGATGCCGATCGAGGACGTCTTCACGATCACCGGTCGTGGAACCGTCGTCACCGGCCGCGCCGAGCGTGGAACCCTCAAGATCAACTCCGAGGTCGAGATCGTCGGCATCCGCCCGACGCAGAAGACCACGGTCACCGGTATCGAGATGTTCCACAAGCAGCTCGACGAGGCATGGGCCGGCGAGAACTGTGGCCTGCTGCTCCGCGGTACCAAGCGTGAAGACGTTGAGCGCGGCCAGGTTGTCGTGAAGCCGGGTTCGGTTACGCCCCACACGGACTTCGAGGGCACCGCCTACATCCTGTCCAAGGAAGAGGGCGGCCGTCACAACCCGTTCTACGCGAACTACCGTCCGCAGTTCTACTTCCGCACCACCGACGTCACCGGCGTCATCACGCTGCCCGAGGGCACCGAGATGGTCATGCCCGGCGACACCGTCGAAATGACTGTCGCGCTGATCCAGCCGATCGCCATGGAAGACGGCCTCGGCTTCGCCATCCGTGAGGGTGGACGCACCGTGGGTGCCGGAACGGTCACGAAGATCATCAAGTAGTAACCCGCTCGCTGGTTGAGGCGCCGTTCACGGCCGTCTCGAAACCCGCAGCTAGACAAGGGGTCGAGCCGAAAGGCTCGGCCCCTTTGTCGTTCCCGGGCGCGGACGCCTTGTTCCGCGGCATCCGCTCGTCGATTCGCCCACTTCCTTGTGACTCGCAGAATCCCGGCATAGATTGGCGAACGTCCGGCAGCGTTGCCGACCAGGAGCGAAGGAGAAGACCGTGGGATTGGATGACATCACCAAGAAGGCGAAGGACTTCCTCGACGACGACAAGGTCAAGGATGCGCTGAAGAGCGAGAAGGCCGAGGACGTCAGCGACAAGATTCTCGACGGCGTCGCGGATGCCGCGCAGAAAGTGACCGGCGGCAAGTTCGACGAGCAGATCGAGAACGCCCGCGAGCAGGCAGACAAGCACGTGGGCGACCAGTAAGTGCCGCGGCTTCGGCGCAGTGACGCCGCAGGGGTGGGGCTGACCCGCGTCCGGTCCGGGCGCGGGTTCACTTATCGCGACGAGCACGGCGACACCGTCTCCGATCCCGACATCCGGGCCCGCATCGAGGCGTTTGCGATTCCACCGGCGTGGACCGACGTCTGGATCTGCCCCTGGCCGAACGGTCACATCCAGGCGACCGGGCTGGATGCCGCGGGGCGACGGCAGTACCTGTACCACCCGGGCTGGCGTGCGAAGCAGGACCGCACGAAGTTCGACCGCACCCTGGCGCTGGCCGAGTCGCTGCCGACCGCGCGGCGCCTGGTGACGATCGACCTGCGCCGCGACGAACCCGACCGGCAGCGGGCGCTGGCCACCGCGTTCCGGATGCTCGACACCGGTTCGCTGCGGATCGGCTCCGAGCAGTACGCGGCCGCGCACAGCAGCATCGGGCTGTGCACCCTGCTGTGTGCGCACGCCCACGTCAGCGGAACACGGTGGCGCTCGAGTTCCCCGGCAAGAGCGGGCAGGAGTGGGCGTCCGAGATCACCGACGAGGACCTCGCCTCGGTGGTGCTCGGGTTGAAGCGGAGAGGACCCCGCGCCCGGCTGCTCGCCTACCGCAACGACAGGGCGTGGCATCCGCTGCGGCCGGCGGAAATCAACTACTACGTGCGCGAGCGCACCGGGGGAGACTTCACAGCAAAGGACTTCCGCACCCTGCGCGGCACGATCGCCGCCGCGTCGAGCCTGGCGGAGCAGGGGCCGAAAAGCACGGAGCGCCGACGGTCTGCCGCGATTGTGCAGGCGATGCGGGATACCGCGGACGTGCTCGGCAACACGCCGGCGATTGCGCGCAAGAGCTACGTGAAACCCGAGGGTGGTCGACGCCTACCTCACCGGGCAGACCATCGACCCAAAGCGGCTGGGGTCTGCGGAGTCGGAGCTGCGCGCCATGCTGTTCGAGTAGTTGCTGGAGTGGTCGGCGCGAGTAGGGGTGTGCGTGACCGGGCGCCGCCGGGCGGTAACGTGAAATCCGATGTCTCCCCACCATGTCCGCAAGTACACCACCGGATTGCTGCTGCTCACCGCGTCCACCGGCGCATTCGACGCCGTCAGCTACCTCGCCCTGGACCGCGTCTTCACCGGCAACATGACCGGCAACGTGCTCTTCCTCGGCTTCGCCGCGATCGGCATCGAGGGCATACCGTTCCTGAACAATCTCGTAGCGCTCGCGGGCTTCATCGTCGGCTCGATGGTGAGCGGGCGGATCATCGGACACGGCGAGGACGACGGAACCCTGCCGCGGTCGGCGGCCTGGGTGCTCGGGTACGGCGCGGCGATCGCGATCATGCTCGCGGTCGTGTGGCTGCTCATCGGCGAACTGCCCGAACCAGCGTTGCTCGCGATCACCTTCCTGCTCGCCGCGGTCATGGGCGGGCAGGTGTCGGCGGTGAAACCGATCGGCAACAGCGAGATCACCACCATCGTGGTGACGAACACCGTGGCGAACCTCGCCCGCGACAGCCGGCTCGGCGGCGGCCGTAACCAACCCTGGGTGCAGAGGCTGCTCGCGGTGGTTGCCATGGGCCTCGGTGCCGTCGTCGGTGCTGGAGTGATCGGCTGGCTGGGCGGCCCCGCCGCGATGGTGGCAAGCGTGGCGGTCTACCTCGCCGGCGCGTTCACCATCGTGGTCACGTCGCGTTCGGCGCGCCAGCGCCGCGGTGCGGCCGCCGCGTAGCCTCGCCTCGTACGAATCGACCGTCCCAGCACGCCGCAGGACCCCGCCACGCCGCAGGACCCCGCCGCACACCCCAGCCGCCGTGTGCGGCCCGCCCGTAGGCCCGGCCACTCCGCGCGAGCCGGCGTTTGATCCACTTTGTCGGGGTTGAGCCACCGCGCCGTGGCTCAACCCCGACAGGGTGGCTCAAACCGTTCTGCGCCCCAACCCAGCAATGGCCAACCCGGCGGTGGCTTATCCCGGAGTGGCTCACCCGCTGGCCCAACCGATGCGTACCGCTCGATCCATCCCTCTACCGCCCCTACGCCTCCACCAGGCGCTGCAGAAGAGCGCCACAGGGTGCCCGCTGCGCAACACTCACGTCATGGCCGACACCACCCGCCGCCTGACCTACATGCACGACCTGGGCATCGACGCCGACCGGCGGCAGTTCGCTGTGGCTGCCGCGCGAGGAACCCAAGTGCGAGTCGCTCGCGGTGTCTACCTGAGCACGGTGGCCTGGGCCGCGCTCGACGCCGACGAACGGTACGTCGCGCGGGTGTACGCGGTAGCGGGCACGCGACGAAACCAGCCCGTGCTGTCGCACTGGTCGGCCGCCGCCGTGCATGGGCTGCCGATCGTCGGCGACTGGCCGGATGCCGTGCACATCACGGTTCGGCCGGCCGCCGGTGGCCGCAACCGGAACGGGATCGTTGCTCACGCCGCGAGACTGGCCGACGACGACGTGGTCGAGCTCAACGGGCTCCTCGTCACCAGCCTCGCGCGCACCGTGCTCGACATGGCAGCAACGGCCACCTTCATGGTGGCGGTCACGATGGCGGACCACGTGCTGCACATCGACCGCTTCGGACGCATCCCGCCGCTCCTGACCAGAACCGACCTGGCCGAGCAGTTCGAGCACTCTCGGCCGCTGCGCTCGCACCGCAAAATCGACCGCGTGTTCACCTTCGCCGAAACCCGGGCGGAGACGCCGATCGAATCGGTCAGTCGCGTCAACATGCTGGTGATCGGATGTCCCAGGCCCCTGCTGCAGAGCCCGTTCAGTGATCGGGACGGCTTCATCGGCGAGACCGACTTCGAGTGGCGGGACTACGCCACGCTCGGTGAGGCCGATGGTGACCGCAAATACCTGGACGCGGCGTATCGCAGCGGACGCACCGTTGAACAGGTGATGCTCGACGAGAAAGATCGCGAGGACCGGCTCCGTGCCCTGCCACGCAGGTTCGCCCGATGGCGATGGAAGATCGCCGTGCGACCGGGCAGGCTACGTGCGCATCTCGCCGCGGCGGGCTTGCCGTTCGGGGTGCCCTGGGCTAGCGGCATCCGCGATTGAACTGCATTTGACGGTGGGATGACGTCAACTCCCGGTTACGTCCCGCATACCGGGCCTCTCGGCTTGAGTTCTGATCCAGTTTGTCGTGGTTGAGCCACCGCGCCGTGGCTCAACCGCGACAAACTGGCTCAACCGCACCGCGAGCACCCCGACGTGCCGCAAATGCCCGCGTAAACTCGGCCCCAAGCCCCGCGATAGCCCGAATCGAGCCCGCAGCGCGCCGGATTGGCACCTGCCACACACCGAATCGAGCCCCGGAACTCGCGCATCGCGATCCCGCGACACGCCCGGGATCGACGGATGCGACACGCCCGGGTTGCAGCAATAGCCGGGATGTGGCAAACTCGTCTAGTTCAATATTTCGCCCCTCGAGCGGCGAATCACTGCCAGGCAGTGCATAGATTCCAGATCTAGGCCGCGGGTAGCAGAACAAGACTTAAATCGAACTCCACTCTTCAGGGGAGACGTGTGTGCCCCGGCCAGCCCGGACCGCACGCCGCCCTGAGGCGCGGAAGTCGGCGAGTTTTTGACAGAAGAACAGTGGTGCGACACACGTAGTGCTACTACGGCGTCCAATGCAGCCTCCCGGGATGTATGACGCCTTGATCAGAGAGAGAGTCAGAAATGGCGGGACAAAAAATCCGCATTCGACTGAAGTCGTATGACCATGAGGTCATCGACAGCTCGGCGCGCAAGATTGTGGACACGGTTACCCGTGCCGGCGCGACCGTGGTTGGCCCGGTGCCGCTGCCCACTGAGAAGAACGTGGTCGTTGTGATCCGTTCTCCTCACAAGTACAAGGACAGCCGCGAGCACTTCGAGAAGCGCACCCACAAGCGTCTGATCGACATCATTGACCCGACGCCGAAGGCCGTCGACTCGCTCATGCGTCTCGACCTGCCCGCCGACGTCAACATCGAGATCAAGCTCTAAGGGGGATCCAATGTCTGCTACCAAGACGACAAAGGGCCTGCTGGGCAAGAAGCTCGGTATGACCCAGGTGTGGGACGAGAACAACAAGCTCGTTCCGGTCACCGTTGTGGAGATCGCTCCCAACGTGGTGACTCAGGTTCGCACCCCCGAGCGCGACGGCTACGCCGCCGTGCAGATCGCTTCCGGCGCCATCGACCCGCGCAAGGTCAACAAGCCCGAGGCCGGTCACTTCGACGCAGCCGGCGTAACGCCGCGCCGCAGCCTCACCGAGGTTCGCACCCCTGACGCCTCCGAGTACACGCTCGGCCAGGAGATCACGGTTGACATCTTCGAGGCAGGCCAGCTGGTCGACGTTGTCGGCACCAGCAAGGGCAAGGGCTTCGCCGGTGTTATGAAGCGTCACAACTTCAAGGGTGTTTCCGCATCGCACGGTGCGCACCGCAACCACCGCAAGCCCGGCTCGATCGGTGCTTCCTCGACCCCGAGCCGTGTCTTCAAGGGCATGCGCATGGCCGGTCGTATGGGTGGCGACCGTGTCACCGTTCTGAACCTCAAGGTGCACTCGGTTGACACCGAGAAGGGCCTGATCCTCGTCAAGGGTGCCGTTCCCGGCGCTCGTGGCCGCCTCGTATTCGTCCGCAACGCCGTGAAGGGAGCGTAGTTCTCATGGCTACCTCGATCGACGTCATCGACGCCAAGGGCAAGAAGGCCGGCTCCGTTGAGCTGCCCGCCGAGCTCTTCGACGTTACGACTAACGTTCCGCTCATCCACCAGGTCGTTGTTGCACAGCTCGCTGCAGCTCGTCAGGGAACTCACAAGACCAAGCGTCGCGGTGAAGTTTCCGGCGCAGGCCGCAAGCCGTTCAAACAGAAGGGAACCGGTCGCGCTCGTCAGGGCTCGATCCGCGCCCCTCAGATGACCGGTGGTGGCATCGTCCACGGACCAGTGCCGCGCAACTACTCGCAGCGCACCCCCAAGAAGATGATCGCCGCAGCCCTGCTCGGTGCACTGTCTGACCGCGCTCGCGGCGACCGTCTGCACGTTGTGGAGTCGCTCGTCGAGGGCACCACGCCGTCGACCAAGGGCGTCATCGACCTGCTGTCGGGCATCGCCACGTCGAAGCACGTGCTGATCGTTCTGGAGCGCGACAACGACATCGCCGCCAAGAGCGTTCGCAACCTGCCGACCGTGCACGTCCTGGCCGCAGACCAGCTCAACGCCTACGACGTGCTCGTCAGCGACGACATCGTCTTCACCAAGTCAGCCTTCGACGCGTTCGTTGCTTCCAAGGCCAAGAAGGAAGAGGTCAGCGCATGACCGCCGCTCTCAACAAGGACCCGCGCGACATCATCATCGCGCCCGTCGTCAGCGAGAAGAGCTACAGCTTGATCGATGACGGCAAGTACACCTTCGTCGTCGACCCGCGCGCCAACAAGATCGAGATCAAGCTCGCTATTGAAAAGATCTTCAACGTTCGGGTTGCATCGGTGAACACGCTGAACCGTGCAGGCAAGACGCGTCGTACCAAGTTCGGTACCGGCAAGCGCAAGGACACCAAGCGCGCCATCGTGACGCTCAAGTCCGGTTCAATCGACATCTTCACGGCTGTCGGCTAGGGACCAGAGGAATAAGACATGGCTATTCGCAAGTACAAGCCCACGACCCCAGGTCGCCGCGGTTCATCGGTCGCCGACTTCGCTGAGATCACCCGATCGACGCCAGAGAAGTCGCTGGTCCGCCCGCTGCCGAAGACCGGTGGCCGCAACAGCTCCGGACGTATCACGACCCGTCACATCGGTGGTGGCCACAAGCGCCAGTACCGCGTTATCGACTTCCGTCGTAACGACAAGGACGGCGTGAACGCCAAGGTTGCTCACATCGAGTACGACCCCAACCGCACCGCGCGGATCGCGTTGCTGCACTTCGTTGACGGAACCAAGCGCTACATCCTGGCTCCCAACAAGCTGAAGCAGGGCGACATCATCGAGCAGGGTGCCTCGGCTGACATCAAGCCGGGCAACAACCTGCCGCTGAAGAACATCCCCGTCGGTACGGTTATCCACGCGATCGAGCTGAAGCCCGGTGGCGGCGCGAAGATCGCCCGCTCGGCCGGTGCATCCGTTCGTCTGGTTGCCAAGGACGGCCCGTACGCCCAGCTGCGTATGCCGTCCGGCGAAATCCGCAACGTCGACGCGCGCTGCCGCGCAACGATCGGCGAGGTCGGCAACGCCGAGCAGTCGAACATCAACTGGGGTAAGGCCGGCCGTATGCGGTGGAAGGGCGTTCGCCCGACCGTCCGTGGTGTCGCGATGAACCCGGTCGACCACCCGCACGGTGGTGGTGAGGGTAAGACCTCCGGTGGACGTCACCCGGTTAGCCCGTGGGGCCAGAAGGAAGGCCGCACCCGCAAGCGGAACCTCGAGAGCGACAAGCTGATCGTTCGTCGTCGCAATGTCGGCAAGAAGCGCAAGTAGGAGTTGTAGAAGATGCCACGCAGTCTGAAGAAGGGCCCCTTCGTCGATGACCACTTGCTCCGCAAGGTTGTCACCGCGAACGAGGCCAACAGCAAGAACGTAATCAAGACCTGGTCGCGCCGCTCGATGATCATCCCGGCAATGCTGGGTCACACCATCGCGGTGCACGACGGTCGCAAGCACATCCCGGTGTTCGTCACCGAAACGATGGTCGGGCACAAGCTCGGCGAGTTTGCCCCCACCCGCACCTTCCGTGGACACGTGAAGGACGACAAGAAGGGTCGTCGCCGCTAACGCGGGGACGCAAGGAGGAGAGAAATATGGTGGAGTCGATCGCACGTGTGCGTCACATCCGCGTTACGCCTCAGAAGGCTCGTCGCGTCGTCAACCTGATCCGCGGCAAGCAGGCTACTGAGGCCCTGGCAATCCTGAAGTTCGCGCCGCAGAGCGCGAGCGAGCCGGTGTACAAGCTCGTCGCTTCCGCTATCGCCAATGCGCGAGTCAAGGCGGATGCATCGAACACTTACCTGGATGAGCAGGACCTGTACATCGCCAAGGCATTCGTTGATGAGGGCGCAACCCTCAAGCGTTTCCAGCCGCGTGCACAGGGTCGCGCATTCCAGATCCTGAAGCGCACCAGCCACATCACTGTTGTGCTCGCCACTCCTGAGGAGGGTACGAAGTAATGGGACAGAAAGTAAACCCGTACGGCTTCCGTCTGGGCATTACCACCGACCACGTGTCGCGTTGGTTCTCTGACTCGACGAAGCCCGGTCAGCGCTACAGCGACTACGTGACCGAAGACATCAAGATCCGCAACCTGCTGAAGACGAGCCTCGACCGCGCAGGCGTGTCGAAGATCGAGATCGAGCGCACCCGTGACCGTGTCCGCGTGGACATTCACACCGCTCGTCCCGGTATCGTCATCGGCCGTCGTGGAGCAGAGGCCGAGCGCATCCGCACCGACCTCGAGAAGCTCACCGCCAAGCAGATCCAGCTGAACATCCTCGAGGTCAAGAACCCCGAGCAGGACGCTCAGCTGGTTGCCCAGGGCATCGCCGAGCAGCTCAGCGCACGTGTGGCATTCCGCCGCGCAATGCGCAAGGGCCTGCAGGGTGCCCAGCGCGCCGGCGCCAAGGGTGTTCGCATCCAGGTGTCGGGTCGTCTGGGTGGCGCTGAAATGAGCCGTTCCGAGTTCTACCGCGAGGGTCGCGTTCCGCTGCACACGTTGCGCGCGAACATCGACTACGGCTTCTACGAGGCCCGCACCACCTTCGGCCGCATCGGCGTGAAGGTGTGGATCTACAAGGGTGAAATCACCAACAAGGAACTCGCTCGCGAGCAGGCGAACCAGAAGTCGTCGCGCCCCGAGCGTCGTGACGGAGACCGTCGTCGCGCCCCGCGCGCCGAGGCGCCCGTCACCGCAGGAGTTGAGGCGTAACAATGCTTATTCCCCGTCGAGTCAAGCACCGCAAGCAGCACCACCCCGGCCGTAGCGGCCAGGCCACTGGTGGCACCAAGGTCAGCTTCGGTGAGTTCGGTATCCAGGCCCTGACGCCCGCTTACGTGACCAACCGTCAGATCGAGTCCGCTCGTATCGCCATGACGCGTCACATCAAGCGTGGCGGAAAGGTGTGGATCAACATCTACCCCGACCGTCCGCTCACCAAGAAGCCGGCCGAAACCCGCATGGGTTCCGGTAAGGGTTCGCCCGAGTGGTGGGTCGCGAACGTCAAGCCGGGACGCGTCCTCTTCGAGGTCGCCGGTGTGAGCGAAGAACTCGCTCGTGAAGCACTGACCCGAGCAATCCACAAGCTGCCCCTCAAGGCACGCATCATCAAGCGCGAGGAGGGCGACGCATAATGGCGATCGGTTCCAAGGAGCTCAGCCCCGTCGAGCTCGACACTTTTGAAGACGAACGACTCGTTGACGAGCTGAAGAAGGCAAAGGAAGAGCTGTTCAACCTGCGCTTCCAGTCGGCAACGGGTCAGCTCGAGTCACACGGCCGCCTGCGTGCGGTCAAGCGCGACATTGCCCGCATCTACACGGTCATCCGTGAACGTGAGCTGGGCATTCGCGCCACCCCCGCACCGGTCGAGGCTCCTGCCAAGGCCGAGAAGAAGACCAAGGCCAAGAAGGATGCCGCGGAAGCAGCGCCTGAGGCAACCGAGCCCGAGGAGGCCAAGTAATGGCTAAGGCCGAAGAGAAGGTCGCCGCCGAGGCTCCCGTGCGCGGTCACCGCAAGACGCTCCGTGGTTATGTCAGCAGCGACAAGATGGACAAGACCATCGTCGTCGAGGTTGAAGACCGCGTGAAGCACCCGCTGTACGGCAAGGTCATCCGCCGCACCTCCAAGGTGAAGGCACACGACGAGCAGAACACTGCTGGCGTCGGCGACCTGGTCATCATCAGCGAGACCCGTCCCCTGTCCGCTTCGAAGCGCTGGCGCCTCGTCGAAATCGTCGAGAAGGCCAAGTAAGCCCCGCGCTTACTTTGCGTAAAAGGAGACAGAAGTGATTCAGCAGGAATCCCGACTCAAGGTTGCCGACAACACCGGCGCCAAGGAGATTCTGACCATTCGCGTGCTCGGCGGCTCTGGCCGTCGCTACGCGGGCCTCGGCGACGTCATCGTCGCCACCGTCAAGGACGCAATCCCTGGCGGCAACGTGAAGAAGGGTGACGTCGTCAAGGCGGTCATCGTTCGCACGAAGAAAGAGACCCGTCGCCCGGATGGCTCGTACATCAAGTTTGACGAGAACGCCGCCGTGATCCTGAAGAACGATGGTGACCCCCGCGGCACCCGTATCTTCGGCCCGGTTGGCCGTGAGCTCCGTGACAAGAAGTTCATGAAGATCATCTCGCTGGCCCCGGAGGTCATTTAGTCATGGCAAAGATCAAGAAGGGTGACCTGGTTCAGGTCATCAGCGGCGCAACCCAGGAACGCGGCGGAGACCGCGGCAAGCAGGGACGCGTCATCGAGGTGCTCGTGGAGAAGAACCGCGTGATCGTGGAGGGTGTCAACTTCGTCACCAAGCACGTTCGCGTCGGCCAGACCCAGCGCGGCACCAAGACCGGTGGCATTGAGACGCACGAGGCGTCCATCCACATCTCGAACGTCGCCGTGGTCGACCCCAAGACCAAGAAGCCGACACGTGTTGGCTTCCGCACGGAGACGGCGGAGAAGAACGGCGTCAGCAAGACCGTTCGCGTCCGTTACGCCAAGAAGTCAGGTGAGAACCTTTAATGAGTGACAACACTGCAGTGGCTGGCAAAATCCAGCCGCGCCTCAAGCAGAAGTACCGCAGCGAGATCATTGCGGCGCTGACTGAGGAGTTCGGGTTCACCAACGTGCACCAGGTTCCCGGTCTCGTCAAGATCGTCGTGAACACCGGTGTCGGCGAGGCAGCCCGCGACGGCAAGGTCATCGATGGGGCCGTCAAGGACCTCACCGCGATCACCGGTCAGAAGCCGCAGGTCACCAAGGCCCGCAAGTCGATCGCGCAGTTCAAACTGCGTGAAGGAATGCCCATCGGCGCCCATGTCACCCTCCGCGGTGACCGTGCCTGGGAGTTCATGGACCGCCTGATCACGCTCGCGCTTCCCCGCATCCGCGACTTCCGTGGCCTGTCGCCGAAGCAGTTCGACGGCAACGGCAACTACACGTTCGGTCTGCAGGAGCAGTCGGTCTTCCACGAGATCGACCAGGACAAGATCGACCGCGTTCGCGGTTTCGACATCACCGTCGTGACCACCGCGAAGACTGACGACGAAGGACGCGCGCTGCTCAAGGCGCTCGGCTTCCCGTTCAAGTCGGACGAGAACAACTAAACAACGTACAAAAAGCGGTGGTCGGGTTCGACTTGAACCTGACCACCGGGTACCCGGTCTCGGCTCGTTCCGCAGACCGGGTATGATCACGTTCGGCCTTCAACTCTGTTGGCCGGCTAGTCGTCAAGGTCGTCATTCGCGTAACGGATGTCGAAACCAGACGAGAAAAGGAAATACATCGTATGACGATGACAGATCCGGTCGCAGACCTGCTGACCAGACTGCGCAACGCAAACTCGGCACACCACGACTCCGTGTCACTGCCGAACAGCAAGCTCAAGTCGCACATTGCCGAAATCCTCAAGCGTGAGGGTTACATCGCAGAGTGGAAGGTCGAAGACGCCCGCGTCGGTCAGACCCTCACGCTCAGCCTCAAGTACGGCCCGAACCGCGAGCGCTCCATTGTGGGCATCAAGCGCGTGTCGAAGCCCGGTCTCCGCGTGTACGCAAAGTCGACGGAGATCCCCACGGTTCTCGGCGGGCTCGGCGTTGCCATCCTGTCGACCTCGTCGGGTCTTCTGACCGACCGCCAGGCTACGAAGAAGGGCGTGGGTGGGGAAGTCCTCGCCTACGTGTGGTAACCCAACATGTCACGTATTGGACGACTTCCCATCCCGATCCCTTCTGGGGTCGACGTCAAGGTTGACGGCTCCGTCGTCACCGTCAAGGGGCCGAAGGGCGAGCTGACGCTCACTGCTGCGAACCCCATTGAGGTCAAGATCGAGGACGGCCAGGTTCTGGTCACTCGCCCGAACGACGAGCGCGAATCGCGTTCGCTGCACGGCCTCACCCGTACTCTCATCGCCAACCAGATCATCGGTGTCACCGAGGGTTACACCAAGGGCCTCGAGGTCGTCGGAACCGGTTACCGTGTCGCTGCCAAGGGCAGCTCACTGGAGCTGGCACTCGGCTTCTCGCACTCGGTCACGGTTGAGCCGCCCGCCGGCATCAGCTTCACGGTCGAGGGCAACAACAAGATCACCGTCAGCGGTATCGACAAGCAGGCCGTTGGCGAAGCTGCTGCCAACATCCGGAAGATCCGCAAGCCCGAACCCTACAAGGGCAAGGGTGTTCGGTACGCCGGCGAAGTTGTCCGCCGCAAGGCCGGAAAGGCTGGTAAGTAACCATGGGTCTCGGAACTAGAGGCAAGAGCAAGTCCGCAGCCAAGGGCCGTCGCCACGCCCGCCTTCGCAAGAAGATCGTCGGCAGCGCGGAGCGTCCCCGTTTGGTCGTCACCCGCTCGGCACGTCACGTGTTCGTGCAGGTCGTTGACGACGCGCAGGGCATCACCCTCGCGTCGGCGTCGACCATGGAAGCCGACATGCGCGGCTTCGACGGCGACAAGACGGCCAAGTCGCGCAAGGTAGGCGAACTCGTCGCCGAGCGTGCGAAGAAGGCCGGAATTGAGGCCGTCGTATTTGACCGTGGAGGTAGCAAGTACGCGGGTCGCGTTGCTGCTATCGCCGAGGGAGCTCGAGAGGGCGGATTGAACCTATGAGCGAAATCAAGAAGGAACAAGAAGTGGTCGCTGAGGCACCCGTGGAGACCGCAGCGTCTTCCGAGCCGTCGACCGAGCCTCGCGAGGCCCGTCGTGGCAGCCGTGAGCGCAACCCCAACCGTGACCGCGGTAGCCGTGACGCTGACAAGAGCCAGTTCCTCGAGCGCGTCGTCACCATCAACCGCGTGTCCAAGGTCGTCAAGGGTGGTCGTCGCTTCAGCTTCACCGCTCTCGTAGTCGTCGGTGACGGCAACGGCCTGGTCGGCGTTGGATACGGCAAGGCCCGCGAGGTGCCGACGGCGATCTCCAAGGGCGTCGAGGAAGCGAAGAAGAACTTCTTCCGCGTTCCCCGCGTGCTGAAGACGATCCCGCACCCCGTTCAGGGTGAGGCCGCAGCCGGCGTTGTGCTGCTGCGTCCGGCCGCTGCTGGTACCGGTGTTATCGCCGGTGGCCCGGTGCGCGCCGTACTCGAGTGCGCCGGCATCCACGATGTGCTCAGCAAATCGCTCGGTTCATCGAACACGATCAACATCGTGCACGCGACCGTTGCCGCTCTGAAGAGCCTCGAGGAGCCTCGCGCGGTTGCCGCACGTCGTGGCCTCGACTTCGAAGATGTCGCCCCGGCTCGCCTGGTGCGCGCCGAGGCCGACGCGAAGGCAGGTGTCTGATGGCGAACCTGAAGGTTACGCAGATCAAGGGCAAGATTAGTGAGAAGCAGAACCAGCGCGACACGCTGCGCAGCCTTGGGCTGAAGCGCATCGGCGACGTCACGGTTCGCGAAGACAACGCGCAGAACCGCGGTTACGTTCGCACTGTCGCTCACCTGGTGAAGGTGGAGGAGATTGACTAATGGCTGAGGAAGAAGCCACCAAGAAGGCACCGGCTAAGGCCGCTGCCGACAAGGCTCCGGCCAAGAAGCCTGCGGCCAAAACCGCTGCTGACAAGCCGGCCGCCGCTGAGAAGGCGCCCGCCAAGGCACCTGCGAAGGCGCCCGCGAAGGCTGCCGCCAAGACGGATGCCGCGGCATCTGACAAGGCTGCAACCAAGGCACCCGCAGCCAAGAAGGCTCCGGCCAAGAAGGCTGAAGAGACTGAGGCTCGCGCCCAGGTTCTGAAGGTGCACCACCTGCGCCCCGCCGCCGGTTCCAAGAAGGCCAAGACCCGTGTTGGACGCGGTGAAGGCTCGAAGGGTAAGACGGCCGGACGCGGTACCAAGGGAACCAAGGCGCGCTACTCTGTGCGCCCCGGCTTCCAGGGTGGCCAGCTGAACATGGTCATGCGTACGCCGAAGCTGCGCGGGTTCAAGAACCCGTTCCGCGTCGAGTACCAGGTTGTCAACCTGGAGAAGCTCGTCGAGCTGTACCCCAAGGGAGGGGAGGTCACCATCAGTGACCTCGTCGCCAAGGGCGCAGTGCGCAAGAATGAAAAGGTCAAGGTTCTTGGCCAGGGTGACATTGACGTTAAGCTGACTGTTGCTGTCGACAAAGTCTCAAGCTCTGCTGAGCAGAAGATCGTCGCAGCCGGCGGCTCCGTCAAGTAGTCGTTCGGGGGTGGCCCACACGGGCCACCCCCACAAAAACCCGTTCACTAACAGGAGGCCCCGTGTTCCGTGCGGTCGCGCGAATCTTTCGCACGCCTGACCTTCGCAGGAAGATCGGGTTCACTCTCGGCATTGTTGCGCTGTTCCGCCTAGGCTCGTTCGTTCCAGCACCATTCGTCGATTACGGCAACGTGCAGAGCTGCCTTTCCGGCAACGCGAACACGTCGGGCCTCTACGAGCTCGTCAACCTGTTCAGCGGTGGAGCACTGCTCCAGCTGTCAGTGTTTGCGCTCGGCATCATGCCGTACATCACGGCCTCGATCATCGTGCAGTTGCTGCGCGTGGTCATCCCTCACTTCGAGTCGCTGTACAAGGAAGGTCAGTCTGGCCAGGCCAAGCTGACCCAGTACACGCGCTACCTCACCATCGCGCTCGGTGTGCTGCAGTCCACCACGCTGATCACCGTCGCCCGCAGCGGTGCCCTGTTCGGCTCCACCGGCGTCGCTGAGTGCACGCAGCTGATCACCGACTCGTCCTGGTACGCCATCCTGCTGATGGTCATCACCATGACCGCCGGTACCGGCCTCATCATGTGGATGGGCGAGCTCATCACCGAGCGCGGCATCGGCAACGGCATGTCGCTGCTCATCTTCACGTCGATCGCCGCGACCTTCCCGTCGTCGCTCTGGGCCATCCAGGTCTCCGAAGGCTTCGACCTGTTCCTGATCGTCATCGCGATCGGCCTGCTGATCATGGCCGCCGTCGTCTTCGTCGAGCAGTCGCAGCGTCGCATCCCGGTCCAGTACGCGAAGCGAATGGTCGGCCGCCGCACCTATGGCGGCAACAACACCTACATCCCGATCAAGGTGAACATGGCCGGCGTCGTGCCCGTCATCTTCGCGTCATCGCTGCTCTACCTGCCGGCACTGATCGCGCAGTTCAACCAGCCGCCGGCCGGACAGGTTCCCGCCGACTGGGTGGTGTGGATCACCGACAACTTCACCTCCGGTGACAACCCGCTCTACATGGCGGTGTACTTCCTGCTCATCGTCGGCTTCACCTACTTCTACGTGGCGATCACGTTCAACCCCGAAGAGGTTGCCGACAACATGAAGAAGTACGGCGGCTTCATCCCGGGCATCCGTGCCGGACGGCCGACCGCCGAGTACCTCGACTACGTACTCACCCGCGTCACCCTGCCCGGATCGCTGTATCTCGGCATCGTCGCGCTTATCCCGCTCATCGCGCTGGCAACAGTGGGTGCTAACCAGAACTTCCCCTTCGGTGGCGCCAGCATTCTGATCATCGTTGGTGTCGGTCTCGAGACGGTCAAGCAGATCGACTCGCAGCTGCAGCAGCGTCACTATGAGGGACTTCTCCGATGACCCGTGGCCCACGACTTCTGCTGATCGGCCCGCCCGGCGCCGGTAAGGGCACCCAGGCTGTGCGCCTGGCCGAGCGCTACGGCATCCCGGCCATCTCCACCGGCGACATCTTCCGCTTCAACGTGAAGAACGAAACCGAGCTCGGCCTCGCGGCCAAGGCGTACATGGACGCCGGCGACAACGTGCCGGACAGCCTGACCAACGCCCTCATCCGCGATCGTCTGGGTGAATCGGATGCCGCGAACGGCTTCCTGCTCGACGGGTACCCGCGTACCACCGACCAGGTTCGGGAACTCGACGAGTACCTCGCCGGCAACGGCACGGCGCTGGACGCCGTGGTCGAGCTGCAGGCGGACCCGGAGATCGTGGTCGAACGTCTGCGCAAGCGCGCCGTGGAGCAGTCCCGCGCCGACGACACCGACGACGTCGTGCGTCACCGCCTCGAGGTGTACCGCGAGCAGACCGAGCCGCTGATCGGGGTCTACGGCTCTCGCGACGTGCTCGTGCCGATCGACGCGATCGGCAGTGTTGACGAGGTCACCGACCGCATCGTCTCCGCGCTCACCGGGCGCGGGCTCGGGACCGCCGCCTAGCGGATCCCGTGCGCTTCACATCCCGGGGGCTGTACAAGACCCCGGCGGAACTCCGCCTAATGCTGCGCCCCGGCGCGGTCACCGCCGCATCGCTCGCCGCCGTTCGGGCCGCGATCCGCGCCGGTGTCGCCACGATCGAGCTCGACCGGATCGCCGAAGAAACCATTCGGTCGCTCGGCGGCGAGCCGAACTTCGCGATGGTGCCCGGCTATCACCACACGCTGTGCGTCTCGGTGAACGAGGAAGTGGTGCACGGCATCCCCGGCGACCGTGTGCTGCAACCCGGTGACATCGTCTCGGTTGACAGCGGCGCCGACGTGGGCGGCTGGAACGGCGACTCCGCCATCACCGTGGTGATCCCCGACCCCACCCGTCCCGAGATCGTCGCTGACAGGCAGCGGCTTGCGGATGTCACGGAGCACTCGCTCTGGGCGGGCATCGCCGCGCTGTCCACCGCCCGGCACCTCAACGAGGTTGGCGCGGCGGTCGAAGACGCCATCGAGTCCCGCGGCGAGTTCGGGATCCTGGAGGAGTACATCGGGCACGGCATCGGCCGGTCGATGCACGAGGAGCCACCGGTGTTCAATTACCGAGTGCGGCACAACGGTCCTGCGGTGAAGCCTGGGCTGGTGGTCGCGATCGAGCCGATGGTGACGCTCGGCAGTAACGAGACCCGAGTACTCGACGACGACTGGACAGTCGTCACCACCGACGGCAGCGCCGGTGCCCACTTCGAGCACTCGGTCGCGGTGCACGCCGATGGCATCTGGGTACTCACCGCCGAGGACGGCGGAGCGGCGGGTCTGGCGCCCTTCGGCGTCACGCCGACGCCCATCGCGTAGCCGGCCCCCGCGCCGTGCCGTGCGGCGATCGCGGCCAAAACGGCTGAGAGCTGCCGCCGCGGCGCCCTCGCTCGGCCGAAACGGCCGCGCTCGTGTTCGGTGCAGCACCCCGCGGGCGAGCGCCGTAGAAACCCACGAGCGCCGCGGATATCGCAGCGGCGCTCGTCAGTTTCGGCGGCGCTCACTGCCCGAGACCCCGACGCGACGGGGGAGTATAGCCGTCGACTGGCGCGAGAGGCGATATTAACCTAAGCTTGTTCTTTGGTGTCTCGTGCCTGCCATCGGCTGTGCCTTTTTCACCACAATCCATCCGCACGACCAGCAGTACGACTATTAGTGACAGTGAGGCTATGGCCAAAAAAGACGGCGTCATCGAGATCGAAGGCTCTGTGATCGAAGCTCTGCCCAACGCAATGTTCCGCGTTGAGCTAGCCAACGGTCACCGAGTGCTTGCCCACATTTCGGGCAAAATGCGACAGCACTACATCCGCATCCTCCCCGAGGACCGCGTGATTGTGGAGCTGAGTCCTTACGACCTGACCCGCGGCCGGATCGTTTACCGCTACAAGTAGTGACTGCTGGATAAGGAACGACTCGAGCGAAAGCTTGAGCACGACGCCAGCGAACTAAGGAAACAACAATGAAGGTCAAGCCCAGCGTTAAGCCGATCTGCGACAAGTGCAAGGTCATTCGTCGTCACGGCAACGTCATGGTCATCTGCCAGAACCCGCGCCACAAGCAGCGCCAGGGTTAGCAGCATCCGGTGCTCGAGTAATCGGGTCGCCGGGACCGCAACTGAATACAACTACATAGCAACGTCAGAAGCATCCGGATACGGATGTGGACACCCTGGGTTGGAGGCTCAGGCACCGATGTTGCTACAGACCTCCACTCATTAACAGGAGAAGCCACCATGGCACGTCTTGCCGGCGTAGACATCCCGCGCGAAAAGCGCGTGGAAGTCGCACTGACATACATCTACGGTGTTGGCCGCACTCGGGCACTTCAGACCCTCAGCGACACCGCAATCGATGGAAACATCCGCGTCAAGGATCTGACCGACGACCAGCTGGTTGCACTGCGCGACCACATCGAAGGTAACTACAAGGTTGAGGGTGACCTCCGCCGTGAGGTTGCCGCCGACATCCGCCGCAAGGTCGAGATCGGCAGCTACGAAGGAATCCGCCACCGTCGCGGCCTCCCTGTGCGCGGACAGCGCACGAAGACCAATGCGCGCACCCGCAAGGGACCGAAGCGCACCGTCGCCGGCAAGAAGAAGGCGCGCTAGGCCTCGGCCCGCGCTCCCCAGGATTTCAGGAGTAGACCATGGCAGCACCTAAGACGGCCGCGCGTAAGCCCCGCCGTAAGGAAAAGAAGAACATCGCAGTGGGCCAGGCCCACATCAAGTCGACGTTCAACAACACGATCGTTTCGATCACCGACCCGACCGGAGCGGTCATCAGCTGGGCTTCGTCCGGTGGAGTCGGCTTCAAGGGTTCGCGTAAGTCGACCCCCTACGCCGCACAGCTGGCAGCCGAGTCGGCCGCCCGCCAGGCGCAGGAGCACGGCATGAAGAAGGTCGACGTCTTCGTCAAGGGCCCCGGCTCCGGACGCGAGACCGCGATCCGCTCGCTTCAGGCCGCAGGCCTCGAGGTTGGTTCGATCAACGACGTCACCCCGCAGGCGCACAACGGATGCCGCCCGCCGAAGCGTCGTCGCGTTTAAGCAGCACTTCTAGCCACGTGGCTGGCCCGCCCCGACCTTCGTCGCGCCGACGAGGACGGGGCGGGCTTGCCCCGTAGCGCACAACTCAACCCGTGGTGAACAACTCAATAAGAACCGACGGGCCAGACACCCGGTCGACCCTACTCAGTGTCATATAGCGGACACTTTGCCGAAAGGAATAACTAGTGCTCATTGCACAGCGTCCCACTCTCACCGAAGAGAACATCTCAGAATTCCGGTCACGGTTCATCATTGAGCCGCTCGAGCCTGGCTTCGGATACACCCTCGGTAACTCGCTGCGTCGTACCCTGCTGTCGTCGATTCCCGGCGCCGCGGTTACCAGCATCCGCATCGATGGCGTGCTGCACGAGTTCAGCACCGTCCCCGGTGTCAAGGAAGATGTCACCGAGATCATCCTGAACATCAAGCAGCTCGTGGTGTCGAGCGAGCACGATGAGCCGATCACCGCGTACCTGCGCAAGCAGGGTGCGGGCGAGGTCACCGCTGCCGACATCTCGGCGCCGGCCGGTGTGGAGATCCACAACGCCGACCTGGTCATCGCGACCCTCAACGACAAGGCCAAGTTCGAACTCGAACTGACCATCGAGCGTGGCCGCGGCTACGTGTCGGCGACCCAGAACCGCAGCGAGTTCAGCGAAGCCGGCCAGATCCCGGTCGACTCGATCTACTCGCCCGTGCTCAAGGTCACCTACAAGGTGGAGGCCACCCGTGCGGGTGAGCGCACCGACTTCGACCGCCTGGTGGTTGACGTCGAGACCAAGAACGCGATCAGCCCCCGCGACGCCATCGCATCCGCCGGCAAGACCCTGGTCGAGCTGTTCGGACTGGCCCGCGAGCTCAACTCCGCGGCCGAGGGCATCGAGATCGGCCCCGCGCCGGTCGACGCCGTTCTCTCCAGCGAGCTCAGCATGCCGATCGAAGACCTCGACCTGTCGGTGCGCAGCTACAACTGCCTGAAGCGCGAGGGCATCAACACCGTCAGCGAGCTCGTCGCCCTGTCGGAAACCCAGCTCATGAACATCCGCAACTTCGGCCAGAAGTCGGTGGATGAGGTCAAGGACAAGCTGGTTGAAATGGGTCTTTCCCTGAAGGATGCCGTTCCCGGCTTCGACGGCGCCCACTTCTACGGCGGCTACGACGACGAGACCAACTGATCACGTCGTTCGCCACGACGACCTTTTGACAACGGAGAACAGAAACAATGCCTACACCCACTAAGGGACCCCGCCTCGGAGGCGGACCGGCTCACGAGCGCCTGATGCTCGCCAACCTCGCCGCGGCGCTCTTCACGCACAAGAGCATCAAGACCACCGAGACCAAGGCCAAGCGCCTGCGTCCCGTGGCCGAGCGCCTCATCACGTTCGCGAAGCGCGGCGACCTGCACGCGCGCCGTCGCGTGCTCGGCATCATCGGCGACAAGAGCGTCGTGCACGAGCTCTTCACCGAGATCGCGCCGCTCGTCGCGGAGCGTGACGGCGGCTACACCCGCATCACCAAGCTCGGCTTCCGCAAGGGCGACAACGCCCCCATGGTGCAGATCGAGCTCGTTCTCGAGCCCGTGACCCCGAAGACGAAGAGCACCCAGAAGGCTGAGAAGCCTGCCGCTGCTCCCGTCGAGGAAGCTCCCGCTGCTGACGAGGCCGAGGTCGAAGAGACCGAGACCGAGACCGCCGCTGACGCGACCGAGGAAGCGCCTGCCGCTGACGAGGCCGCAGCCGAGGACGACAGCAAGAAGTAGTCAACTCGTACGACGAAAGCCCCACTCATTGAGTGGGGCTTTCGTCGTTAACGCCACCCCTTTACGAGCGATGAATGACGGGACTACAGTGGCAGCCACTTGATCGAGTGTGGCCCGCTTCCGGTGCTGACAACGGCGGGGCGGCCGTTCAAAGGAGACGACAATGTCGAGCAATCCCTCATCAAGCAAGGCAACCTCATCCATTCCCTCCTCACCCAACCGACTGGTGGCGACCATCTTCGGAGCCATCTACCTGGTCGTGGGACTCCTCGGGTTCCTCGCCACCGGACGCGTGGCCTTCGTGGGCCCAGAAGGCGGCCTGCTGCTGGGTATCTTCGAGGTGAACCCGCTGCACAACATCGCTCACCTGATCATCGGAGCCGCGCTGCTGACAGCCGGACTGACCAGCGTGCGCGCGTCGAAGTCGGCGAACATCACTGTGGGAGTCATCTACCTGCTGCTCGGAATCGTCGGGTTCTTCATCGTCGACACTCCGGCGAACATTCTCGCGCTGAACACGGCAGACCACTTCCTGCACTTGGTGAGCGCCATCGTTCTGCTCGCGGTCGGTTTCGCCGCAGAGCGCGTGCCGCAAGGCGGCGTTGCCCGAGCCTGACGCGCCGGGGGCGCGCCGCGCCGCTCGGCCGGTTCACGAGCCGGTTCACGCCGACGCGAGAACCGGCTCGTTGGCGTGCCTGCTGCCTGCCCTGGCGGCGATCGGCGCCGGCCTGGTGGAGATCGCGATCGGCTCCGGGGGCCCGCTCGTGGTCGGGGGAGTGTTCGTCGCGCTCGGAGCAGCTCACCTGGGCTGGGCGGTGTGGCTGTTGAGCGGTGACCGGGTGCGCATGCCAGCCCTGACCATCACGGTCGCGGTAGCGGTCATCCTGTGTTGGCCACTGTTGCTGATGCTGTCGTCGGTCACGCCGGGTCTCGAGCCGATGCTCCGGCCGCTGCCGATCGGGGTGGCGGCCGCGCTCAACGCGGGAATCGCCGTGCTCCTCATCATGGGGCGTCGGATGTCGGAGCACCTCGGCAGGCCGTCGACCGGGCGGTGGTTCGCCTGGCTGTTCGGCACCGCTGCGCTCGTCGCGATGCTGGTGACCCCCGCGCTGGCGGCTGCCCCGCCGGGTGATTATGCCCGGCCGCACGGGGAGCAGCGGCCGGCCGTCGAGCCGGACCATGGGCACTAGCCGCGACCGGGAGCAAGCCGGGAACTCGCCGGAAACGAGCCGGGAAACAGCCGGGAACTAGCTGGGTTTCTAGGGCTGATCGGCACGCGCAGCTTACACATACCGCGCGCTGTGGCAAGGGGCTTGACCCTCATTCGGGGGTCAACTTGGATGGCCTGTGCCCGGGAGCGACCGCACGGCTCGCGCCGCGGGTACGCACTCGACTGACGAGAGGGAAACATGATGACGGACACTTATGGCACCGGAGTGCCCACGGGGACCGGAGCACCGCCGAACGCGGTCGGAAGCACCGGAAACGTGTCGAGCGATGCTGGACGGAAGGAGCAGGCGGGCCAGTTGGGCCACGAAGCCGCAAACAAGGGCCAACACGTCGCCGGAGTCGCCAAAGACCAAGCCGGGCGCGTCGCCGAAGAAGCGGGCACCCAGGCGCGTCAGCTTTACCATCAGGCTCGGGGCGAACTGACCGATCAGGCCTCCACCCAGCAGCAGCGCGTCGCGAGCGGACTGCGCTCGATGAGCGACGAACTGCGACAGATGGGCGACAACTCCGAGCAGAGCGGGATGGCGCGCGACCTCGTTCGTCAGGCGGCCGACCGGACTGGCGCGGTAGCCGATTGGCTGGGCCAGCGCGACCCAGGCTCGCTGCTCGACGAAGTCAAGCAATTCGCCCGGCGTCGGCCCGGAGTGTTCATCGCCGTCGCGGTCGGCGCCGGTCTCGTGGCCGGACGCCTCACCCGCGCGATGGTGAGCGAGGCCAAGGACGAGTCGGAGCGGTCGGGTGACACCACCTCCACATACGGAACCACCACCCCGCCGTCGGCATACGTGCCACCCACCACGACCACCGGCGTGCCGCCCACCCAGGCCGCCGCGCCCGTTAGCGCCACAGGGATGCCACGGACTGGCACGGATCCGGACCTGCTTCCGCCAGAGACGCCGGGTACCTTGGGCGGACGAATGGGCGGTGCAGGCTGATGAGCTACGTTCCTCCCGCGGCGGCTCCGCCTCCGGACCCCGAGCAGAAAGCGGCGAGCACCTCGCTCGGTGATCTGCTGGGTGAGGTCACCCGAGACATCTCGACGCTGATGCGTCAGGAGGTCGAGCTCGCGAAGGCTGAGCTGCAGCAATCCGCAACCCGCGCGGGCAAAGGCGCAGGACTGTACGGCGGGGCCGGCGTGGCGGGCGTCATGACGCTGTTGTTCGTCTCCATCGCGCTCTGGTGGGGGCTCGGGTACCTCATCGGCAACGCCTGGTCGGCGCTGGTCGTGGCGGTGATCTGGGCGATTATCGGCCTGATCCTGTACACGCGGGCGAAGAAGGCGATGCAGTCCGTCAAGGGAATGCCCAAGACGGTCGACTCACTCAAGAAGATTCCGGAAACCCTCACGAGAAACGATGAAGTCCAATGACTAACGATCCCAATGAACTCCGCGCAGACATCGAACGGACGAGAGCTGACCTTGGCTACGACGTCGATGCTCTCGCTGATAAGGTCACGCCCTCGAAGATGGTGCAACGCCAGACCAGCCGGGCCAGGCAAAGCATCAGAAGCGTGAAGGACCGAGTGATGGGCGCCGCGTCTGACGCCCGTGACAGCGCCGGCGAGAGCATTGCGCACGCGCCGCAGGTTGTCGCGCAGAAGGCGCAGGGCAACCCCATGGCCGTCGGGCTGATCGCGTTCGGCGCCGGCTTGCTCGTGGCGTCGCTCATCCCGGCGAGCGAGAAGGAGAAGGAGCTCGCCGGAACAATCAAGGAGAAGGCAGAACCGCTCACCGACGAGGTGGCGGATGTCGCCAAGGAAATGGCCGGCAACCTGAAGGAACCTGCCCAGGAGGCCGCGACCGCGGTGAAGGATGCCGCCACAGACGCGGGCGACACCGTGAAGCAGGAAACCACATCGGCCGCGAGTGATGTGCAGGACAAGGCCAAAGGAACCATGGGTTCCGGCGGCCCAAGCTCCAGCGGCGGAACGACGACCCCGCCTCTGTGAGCCACTCCGCGAAGCGCCTCGACCGGTCGGTTGGGGCGCTTCGTCGTGCGTGGCGCGCTTTGTGACGTCTACTGCGGCAGATCGGCGAGGCCGTAGTCGGCGAGATCGAGCACCGGAGGCAGCTCGGCCAGACGCTGCAACGCACCGCGCAAGGCATCGGCGTAGACCACACCGCCGGCGCTGGTGGCGTGGATCTGGTCACCGGCGAGCAGGTGCAGTTGGGGCTGGATGGCACCCTGCCAGTTCGCCAGTTCGACATCCCGATACCGGTCTGCGAACTCGTGCAGGGTGGCGTTCACCTCATCGGTCCAGCCGCGGGGCGCCTGCACGTTCACAATCACCAACTGGCGGTCGGAACCGATGATCTGCCGCACCTCGTCCAGCGTCTGGGTCGAGATCGGCCCGTTGGTGCCGAGGCCGAGCACCACGGTGGATCGCAGCGTGCCGGCATCCCGCTGCGCGCGCAGCAGGTCGGGCGCCGTTCGCATCTGCCGGGACACCACCGCGTCGACGCTGATACCTGGGAAGTTCTGTTGCAGCTCTGGCACCACCGCGAGCATCACCGAGTCGCCGACCGCGGTGATCTGGTCGCCGCCGGGCAATACGGCGGGTGCCTCCGGCGTCGGCTCCGGACTGGGCAGTGCCAAAGCCGCCTGACCGCGTTCAATCTCGTGCTGTGCGCTGCCCTCGCCCGGGTCTTCGGCGATGGCGGCCAGCGTGGCGGTGCTCGTCGCGCCGATGAAGACGGTGACCGAGGCCGCGGCGACCACGCGCCATCGGGGCTGCCGCCACCACCGGGTGTATGCCACCAGGGTGGCGCGCAGCCCCTTGCGGCGGATGGGCTGCTCGATGAAGCGGTACGAGGCGGTCGCCGCGACGACAGCGATCGTTAGGGCGAGCCCACCGAGCGCCCATTCGCCGGCGTCGGATGCCTGCCAGGTTGGCAGCGCTGCGGCGAGTATCACCCACACCGGCCAATGCCAGAGGTACAGACCGTAGCTGCGCTCGCCGACCCAGCGCATCGGGGCGTTGTCAAGCAGCCGGCCAAGTGCGGCGCCGGGCACGCTGGCAGCGGCGATCACCAGAGCGGCGAGCAGCGCCACCAGCACCAATCCGCCGCGGTACGGCGCCGCGCCGGCCGACGGCATCAGCATGGCGATCGCCCCGATGCCGACGATCGCCATCCAGCCCAGTGGGGCGAGCGACATCCGCACCCGTCTTGGCCATGCCGACTGGCCGGCCGGCCAGCGGGCGATCGCGAGTGCCAGCGCGGCCCCGATCGTCAGGCCGAAACTGTGGGTGTCCGTGCCGAAGTAGACCCTGGTCACGTCCTGCCCCGGGACGACCAGCACGGCCATGGCGAGCGCCGACACGGCCGCGAGGGTGGCGACCACGGCGAGCCGGACGCGCCAGCGGGGGATGGTCAACAGTGCCAGCACCAGCAGCGGCCACAGCAGGTAAAACTGTTCCTCCACGGCCAGCGACCAGAGGTTGCGGAACAGCTCCGGGGTGGTGTGATCGAAGTAGCTGGTGCCGTCGGCGATCGACAGCCAGTTGAAGCTGAAGCTGAGCGCACCGGCTACCTGCCAGCCGAGGTTGACCAGGATGTCGCCACCCACCAGCCAGGCGGCGGCGCCGCAACTGATGACGAGCACGCCGATGGCCGGCAGCAGCCGCCTGGCGCGACGCTGCCAGAAGCTGCCGAGCGCGATCCGTCCGGTGCGCTGATGCTCGCGCAGCAGCAGTGTCGTGATCAGGAACCCGCTGATCACGAAGAAGACGTCGACGCCGATGTACCCGCCCGGCAGAAGGCCCGGCATGAGGTGGAAGATCAGCACCGCCGTGACGGCGATCGCCCGCAGGCCGTCGAGCCCCGGGATCCGCGACGTCGACGCCTGCGACGCCGAGACCTCCGGCGCAGATGCGGGCGGTTTCGTGGGATCAGTCATAACTAAGAAATGCGCGACAAGCCTAATCGACGAGGGATGTGGCCTCCGGCGGCCTGACCGCCAGACGGCTGGTACCTCCGAGTGTCCGACCAGTCCGCGTTTCGTCCGTGCTGGACTCGCCGCGTCGGCCCGTTCAGGCTCGGTACACTTTCGAGGTGGAACCGCACCAGCCGATGCATCGCCTCCGACTCGACATCGCGTATGACGGAACCCGCTTCTCCGGATGGGCGAAGCAGCCGGACCGCCGCACCGTGCAGGGCGAGCTCGAGGCGGCGCTCGCCACGATCTTCCGCCGCAACCCGCCCGCGCCGCGCATCACGGTGGCCGGACGAACGGATGTCGGTGTGCACGCCGTTGCCCAGGTCGCGCACGTCGACCTGACGACCGCCCAGCTCGTGAGCCTGGAGCGTCCGCGCCAGGGCCAGCACGAGGCGCCCCGGCCGGCACCGGCCGCGCTACAGAAACGGCTGAACGGCATCGCCGGTCTCGGCGCCGACCTCTATATCTCCCACATTCGGTTGGCTCCTGCCGGATTCGACGCCCGGTTCTCGGCGATCTGGCGCCGCTACCAGTACCGCATCGCCGACACGGTGGCGGCCCGCAACCCGCTGCTGCAGAACCACACGCTCTGGTACCCGGCCGAGCTGAACGTCGACACGATGGATGCCACGGCGCAGTCACTGCTCGGCCTGCACGACTGGGCGTCGTATTGCAAGCCGCGCGAGGGTGCCACCACTATTCGCATGCTGCAGGAGTTCAGCTGGCAGCGCGATAACGACGGCGTGCTCACCGCCACGGTGGTCGCCGACGCGTTTTGCCACAACATGGTGCGCGCCCTGGTCGGCGCCTGCGTCGCGGTCGGCGAGGCCAAGCTGCCCGCGGCAGACCCGGCCGCCATCCGGGACGCTCGCGTGCGCACCAACGACTTCAAGGTGATGCCGGCGAAGGGCCTCACGCTGATGGCGGTCGGGTACCCACCCGACGCGGAGCTCGCCGAGCGGGCGGAGCGCACCCGCGGGCTGCGGGTGCTGAGCGAGTCGCCGCAATCAGGTGGGCTAGCGGATTCGAATTGACCGGGATGACGCGGATCGCCTAAGATAGACCCTTGGTGTCCGCAGCCCGTGCTGCGACACGCGAACGTGAGCCCTCCACCATCCGTGTTCCTCCTCAGGAACACACCCGGAGCGGGATTCACGAACACCTCCGTTCGAATAGAGAAAGCAGCCACTACTGTGACGCGCACCTTTACTCCCAAGCCCGCTGATGTTCAGCGCGAGTGGGTCATCATTGACGCAGCCGACGTCGTTCTCGGCCGCCTGGCGAGCCACACCGCAGCCCTGCTGCGCGGCAAGCACAAGCCGACCTTTGCCCCTCACATGGACATGGGCGACTTCGTCATCATCATCAACGCCGAGAAGGTTGCCCTCACCGGCGCCAAGCTCGAGCAGAAGAAGGCCTACCGCCACTCGGGTTACCCGGGCGGACTGCGCGCCACGACCTACGCCGAGATGCTCGAGAAGCAGCCCGTGCGCACCGTCGAGAAGGCCGTTCGTGGAATGCTGCCGAAGAACTCCATCGGCCGTGCCCAGCTGAAGAAGCTGAAGGTATACGCGGGCGCTGAGCACCCGCACGCCGCGCAGCAGCCCAAGACGTACACCCTCGACCAGGTCGCCCAGTAAGCGCGCCGGATTAGGTATAAGGATTCCCATCATGGCGAACATCGCAGACTCCATCGACCAGGCTCCCGAGAGCTTCACCACTGAGACGCCCGCGGAAGAGGCCCCCAAGGCTCCCCGCGCCGTGCTCAACGTTTCCGGTTCGGCCGTCGGCCGCCGCAAGCAGGCCATCGCCCGCGCGCGCCTCGTCCCCGGCAGCGGCACCACCACGATCAACGGCCGCACGTTCGAGGAGTACTTCCCGAACAAGCTGCACCAGCAGCTGATCAACGACCCGTTCAAGGTTCTCGACCTGCTCGGCGGCTACGACGTGGTCGCCAAGATCACCGGCGGCGGCCCCTCGGGCCAGGCAGGCGCACTGCGTCTGGCCATTGCTCGCGCGCTGAACGAGATCGACCGCGACAACAACCGTGCCATCCTCAAGAAGGCTGGCTTCCTCTCTCGTGACGCCCGCGTCATCGAGCGCAAGAAGGCCGGTCTCAAGAAGGCCCGCAAGGCGTCCCAGTTCTCGAAGCGCTAGTCGCTGCTCTCCCGAGCAGGTTCTATGCCTCGACTATTCGGAACTGACGGAGTCCGGGGCCTGGCCAACGGTGATCTCACCGCTGACCTGGCCCTGGGCCTCGCCCAGGCCAGCGCCGTCGTCCTCACCCAGGGCCGACAGGCCGAGGCACGCCGCGCCAACGGCAGACGGCCGATCGCGGTTGTCGCCCGCGACCCGCGCGTCTCCGGTGAGTTCCTCACCGCCGCCGTGGCGGCAGGACTCGCCAGCTCTGGCGTCGACGTGCTCGACGCCGGCGTCATCCCCACTCCCGCGGCCGCGTTTCTGATCGGCGACATCGACGCCGACTTCGGCGTGATGATCTCCGCCTCGCACAACCCGGCGCCGGACAACGGCATCAAATTCTTCGCCACCGGCGGCACCAAGCTTCCCGACCTCGTCGAAGACCGCATCGAAGCGGCCCTCCACGACACCAAACTCGCTCCCACCGGCGCGGGCGTCGGGCGCATCACGCGCTTCGCGGATGCCGAGGACCGCTACGTGATCCACCTGCTGTCGACGCTGCCCAACCGCCTCGACGGCATCCACGTGGTGCTCGACTGCGCCCATGGCGCTGCGGCCGGAATCTCTCCGCAGGTCTTCACCGACGCTGGCGCTCGCATTACCGTGATCGGCGCCGATCCTGACGGCATGAACATCAATGACGGTGTCGGCTCCACTCACCTCGACAACCTGGCCAAGGCTGTTCTCGAGCACGGCGCCGACGTGGGCATCGCCCACGACGGCGATGCCGACCGCTGCCTCGCGGTCGACCGCGAGGGCAACATCGTCGACGGTGACCAGATCATGGCCATCCTCGCCCTCTCCATGGCCGAACGCGGTGGGCTCGCCGACCGCACCCTGGTCGCCACGGTGATGAGCAACCTCGGACTGCGCCAGGCGATGGCCGCCCACGGCATCAGCATGGTCGAGACCAAGGTCGGCGACCGATACGTGCTGGAAGAACTCAACGCCAACGGATACTCGTTGGGCGGCGAACAGTCCGGGCACGTCATCATGACCGAGTTCGCCACCACCGGCGACGGCATCCTGACCGGGCTGCACCTGGTCGCCGAGATGGCCCGCACCGGCAAGAGCCTGGCCGAGCTGGCCTCGGTCATGTCCGTGCTGCCGCAGGTGCTGGTGAACGTACGCGGCGTGAACCACCACGCGCTGCACGCTGATGTCCCGATCGCCGAGGCCGTGGCCGCGGCATCTGCGGAACTCGGCGACAGCGGACGCGTGCTGCTGCGCCCGTCGGGCACCGAGCCGATGGTGCGGGTCATGGTGGAGGCCGTCGACCAGCCCACCGCCGACCGCATCGCGCACGAGCTTGCCGCCGTGGTGAGCGCCCGGCTGGCTCTGTAGGTCAGCTCGCACGACCCCGGACTCCCTCTCGCGGGTGAGGTCCGGCGTTTTAGTCCTCCCTCCTGCGGTGAGGTCTGGCGTTTGGTGGACCTCACTCCCGGGTGAAGTCTGGCGTTTCGTTCTTTGTTCGCGGCGGGAAGGGCCGAATGCCCGACTTGAGGGGAAGTCGGCACTCGCGGCGAGCTAGGCACAGGGTGAGGTCTGGCGTTTGGCCCTCCGTCGGGGTTCGGAACAACCGATCGGCGGACTTGAGGAGTGCTCGGCGGCGCGGCCTCACCCGCGCCCTCTGCCCCGGGTGCTTGTCAATTCTCAGGTGTTCCGCGTAGCCTCACAGTGACTTCAGCAATGGTGCTGAGGGAGTCGTCAGTGGCCACAAGCCGCGACGGTTCATCAGTGGGAGACGATGATGCCGACAACTGTGTCCAAAGATTTTCGCCTGACCGAATCACACATTCGGCAAGAGGATGTCGTACAACTTGTGACCCCCGCGGGAGTGCGGGTCGCCAACCCCACCTTCGATCCGTGGGTCGAGGATGTCGGACCCGACCAGCTTGCCTCGTTCTACGAGGACATGGTGCTGGTGCGCCGGATCGACACGGAAGCCACCGCGCTGCAGCGGCAGGGGGAACTCGGGCTGTGGCCACCCCTGCTCGGCCAGGAAGCGGCGCAGATCGGCTCGGCCAGGGCGCTTCGCGCCGATGACTTCGCCTTCACCAGCTACCGCGAGCACGCCGTTGCCTGGTGCCGCGGCGTCGCCCTGCCCGACCTGCTGCGCATGTGGCGTGGCACCTCCGCCTCCGGCTGGAACCCGTATGACGTCGGCGTGGCGACCCCGGCGATCATCATCGGCGCGCAGACGCTGCACGCCACCGGCTACGCGCTCGGCTGCCAGAAAGACGGCGTCGACACCATCGCCATCGCCTACTTCGGTGACGGAGCCACCAGCGAAGGTGACGTGAACGAGGCCATGGTGTTCGCCGCGAGCTTCCAGGCCCCGGTGATCTTCTTCTGCGAGAACAACCAGTGGGCGATCTCCGAACCGGTGCGGGTGCAGGCCAGAAACCACATCGCCGACCGGGCGCCGGGATTCGGCATCCCGAGCCTGCGGGTTGACGGCAACGACGTGCTGGCCGTGCACGCCGCGACCAGGGTGGCCCTGCAGCGCGCCCGCAGCGGCGGAGGCCCCACCTTCATCGAGGCGGTCACCTACCGGATGGGTCCGCACACCACCTCCGACGACCCGACCCGCTATCGCGACCCGGACGAGCTGGCGACCTGGCAGGGCCGCGACCCGATCGCCCGGCTTGGCCTGCTGCTGCAGAGCCTCGACGTCGATGTCGACGCGCTTGACCGCGCCGTCACCACCAAGGCCGACGAGACCGCGCGGGCGCTCCGGGCCGGCTGCCTCGCACTCACGGCACCCGAACCGCTCAGCGTGTTCGACAACGTGTACACCGGCGCCCACTCCTGGCTCGACCGGCAGCGCAGCCAGTACGCGGCCTACCTCGCCCAGTTCGACGGGGAGGCATGATGCTGCAGACCTCGACACGCCAGCTCACGCTGGGCCAGGCCATCAACTCGGCGCTGCGCCGAGCGCTGCAGGAGGACGACAAGGTGCTGCTGCTCGGCGAGGACATCGGCAAGCTCGGCGGAGTGTTCCGGGTCACCGATGGGCTTCAGGCTGACTTCGGCAGCGACCGGGTGATGGATGCGCCGCTCGCCGAGTCCGGCATCATCGGCACCGCAGTGGGGCTCGCCTACCGTGGCTACCGCCCCGTTTGCGAGATCCAGTTCGACGGATTCATCTACCCCGGCTTCGACCAGATCGTCGCCCAGGTGGCCAAGCTGCACTATCGCACGCAGGGCGCCGTGCGGATGCCGATCACGATCCGGGTGCCGTTCGGCGGCGGGATCGGCGCCGTGGAACACCACTCCGAGTCGCCGGAGGCGTACTTCGCGCACACCTCGGGGCTGCGCGTGGTGGCTCCCTCGAACCCGCAGGACGCGCACTCGATGCTGCGCGCCGCGATCGCCTCCGATGATCCGGTGCTGTTCTTCGAACCGAAGCGCCGCTACTGGGTCAAGGGTGCGGTCGACGAAGATGCCCCCGGCGACATCGAGCATGCCGCCGTGGTGGCGGAGGGAGCCGACGTGACCCTCGTCACCTACGGTGCCCTGGTCGCCGTCGCCAAAGATGCGGCGCTCGCCGCGGCCGAGGACGGCGTCTCGATCGAGGTGATCGACCTGCGCTCGCTGTCGCCGATCGACTTCGACACCGTGGAACGGTCGGTGAAGAAGACCGGCCGGCTGGTGATCAGCCATGAGGCTCAGCAGTTCGCGGGCCTCGGCGCCGAGATCGCGGCCAGCGTTACCGAACGCTGCTTCGACTACCTCGACCACGCGCCCGTTCGCGTCACCGGGTTCGACACCCCGTACCCGCCATCGGCGCTCGAGGATCACTTCCTGCCCGATCTGGACCGCATGCTCGACGGTGTGGACCGCGCGCTGCGCAAGCCAAACTCGCTGACCGACTGGAAGGCCGACGAATGAGCGTCAAGGACTTCGCCCTGCCGGATCTCGGCGAGGGCCTGACAGAGTCGGAGCTGGTGGCCTGGCGGGTCGCGGTCGGCGACACCGTGGAACTGAACCAGGTGATCGCCGAGGTCGAAACCGCCAAGGCACTGGTCGAGCTGCCCTCCCCATACAGCGGCATCATCAGCAAGCTCTACGCCGAGCCGGGGGCCACGGTCGCGGTAGGCGCGCCGATCGTCGCCTTCGAGATCGGCGACGACGAAGGCGCGGAACAGCAGTCGGCACCGGATGTCGCGGACGCCGACGCCACCGGGGAGGCCGCCTCGGCGCCAAAGCGGGAGAGCGTACTGGTGGGCTACGGACCAGCCGTGGCCAGTGGCGAGCCACCCCGACGCCGCGCGAGACGCAGCGGCGGGGCGCCGCCGGAACCTGCGACGGCTCCCGCTGCCGCCGGTGGCGAATCCGCGGCGGTAACAGCTGCGACCGCGCCCGAGCCCGCGGCGGATGCTGCGCCCGCGCCCGCAGCTGAGGCACCGGCACCCGTCGCCACCGAACCAGCGACTGAGCAGCAACGTTCCACCCCGCCGGTGCGCAAGCACGCCCGCGACCTTGGCATTGACCTGGCCACGCTCACCGGCACCGGCGAGCACGGACTGATCACCCGGGAAGACGTGGATGCGGCGGCACCCCGACAGGACGGCGCCGCCTCCCTGCCGCCCGGCGCAGCCACGACGCCGCGACCCGAGCTGGCCGACCGGGCGGACGAGACCCGCGTGCCCATCGCCGGAGTGCGCAAACGCACCGCGGCGGCGATGGTGCAGAGCGCCTTCACCGCTCCGCACGCGGCGGCCCAGCTCACCGTCGACGTCACGGCAACCGAGGAACTGATGGAGTCGCTCGCCAGCACACGTGAGTTCCGCGACATCCGGCTCACCATCATGACGCTGGTGGCCAAGGCGCTGTGTCTGGCGGTGGCGCGCAACCCCTCGATCAACTCGCGCTGGGACGAGGCGGCCGGCGAGATCGTGACCTTCCGGCACGTGAACCTCGGGATCGCGGCGGCGACCGAACGCGGGCTCGTGGTGCCGAACGTGAAGAGCGCCGAGTCGCTGAACCTGGCCGACCTGGCGCGCGCCGTGAGCGCGGTTGTGGAGTCGGCGCGGGCGGGCACGAGCACCCCGGCGGAGTTCTCCGGGGGCACGATCACGCTGACCAACATCGGGGTGTTCGGCGTGGACTCCGGCATCCCGATCCTGAACCCGGGGGAGGCGGCGATCCTGGCGGTCGGCGCGGTACGCCGGCAGCCGTGGGAGCACCGCGGCGAGATCGCGCTGCGCAGCGTGCTGACGCTGACGCTCTCGTTCGACCACCGGCTGATCGACGGCGAGCAGGGGTCACGCTTCCTCGCCGATGTCGGCGCGATCCTGCGCGACCCGGGCGTTGCCCTGACGATGGTGTGAGCGGATGCGGCTCAGCGCGGGGACAGGGCCGCCAGCGCCATCTCCTCGAGCAGGGCACGCACGGTGCCGATCGGGATCGCCTTCGCGCGGCGGGCCCGACTGCCCTCAAAGGTGGCGCTGTGCGGCGTCGAGTTGATCAGGCCGAACGTCGCCTGCGCCCGGATCCGCAGCAGCGCGGCATCCACGCCAGGGTGCAGCCGGCCGAGCACCTCGACCCACAGCTCCACGTACTGGCGTTGCAGGGCGCGCACGGTGCGACGCTCGGTGTCGTCGAGGCTGTCGAGGTCGCGGTCCTGCACCCGGATAACCTCGGGATTGCCGAGAGCGAAGTCGACGTGGAAGGCCACGAGTTCAGTCAGCGCCGTCGCGGCATCCGCCGATCGCTCGATCACCGCCTGTCCGCCGGACAGCAGGTTCTCGCTGACGCCGACCAGCAGCGCGGCGAGCACCGCCTGTTTGCTGCTGAAGTGGCGGTACAGCGCCGGCCCGCTGACGCCGGCGGCCGCGCCCAGGTCCTCGATCGACACGCCGTTGAAGCCGCGCTCGGCGAACAGCGCCGCGGCAGCACTCAGCAGCGCCACGCGGCGGTCGGCCTTCGCCCTGCCACGCCGGGTGCCCGGCGGCGTCACTACCTCGGTCACCGCGGCTCCCTCCGAACGATCCACCCACTATAGACAATCCGGTTAATGACGGCTAACCTGAACCGAGTTAGCAGCTACTAACTGGATGTCGATGGGGACAAACCATGCAGACGCTCGATAGTGCACTCAGCGAAACGGATGACGCGTTCCGCGCGAACGACCAGGCCCAGCGCGCGCTGGCCGCTGAACTGCGGCAGCGGCTTGCGACCACCGCCCTCGGCGGGCCGGAGAGTTCCCGCGAGCGGCACCTCGCCCGAGGCAAGCTGCTGCCCCGCGACCGGATCGACCGGCTGCTCGATGACGGCAGCCCGTTCCTCGAGATCGCGCCGCTCGCCGCGAACGGCATGTACGACGACGAGTGCCCGTCTGCCGGGGTCATCGCCGGGATCGGCTACGTGCACGGCAGGGCCGTGCTGGTCATCTCCAACGACGCCACGGTGAAAGGCGGCACGTACTTTCCGATCACGGTCAAGAAACATCTGCGGGCCCAGCAGATCGCCCGCGAGAACCGGCTCCCCTGCATCTATCTGGTCGACTCCGGCGGGGCATACCTGCCGATGCAGGACGAGGTATTCCCCGACGCCGAGCACTTTGGGCGCATCTTCTACAACCAGGCGCGGATGTCGGCGGAGCAGATCCCGCAGATCGCGGCGGTGCTGGGATCCTGTACCGCCGGCGGCGCCTACGTGCCAGCGATGAGCGACGAAACCGTGATCGTGCGCGACCAGGGCACCATCTTCCTCGGTGGCCCGCCGCTCGTGAAGGCCGCGATCGGCGAGATCGTCACCGCCGAGGACCTCGGCGGCGGCGACCTGCACACCCGCGTCTCGGGGGTCGCCGACCACCTGGCCGAGAACGACGAGCACGCGTTGCAGCTGGTGCGTGGCATCATCCGCACCCTGCCGAAGCCCGCCGACCCGGTCTGGGAGGTGCAGCCCAGCCGCGAGCCCACCGCCTCGCCCGACGAACTGTACGGCGTGGTGCCGGTGGACGTGCAGGGCCAGTACGACGTGCACGAGGTGATCGCCCGGCTGGTCGACGGCAGCGAGTTCCACGAGTTCAAGGCGCGCTACGGGGCGACCCTGGTCACCGGCTTCGCGCGGCTGCACGGGCATCCGGTCGGCATCGTCGCCAACAACGGTGTGCTGTTCAGCGAGTCGGCGCAGAAGGGGGCGCACTTCATCGAGCTGTGCGACCAGCGTGGCATCCCATTGCTGTTCCTGCAGAACATCTCGGGGTTCATGGTCGGCCGGGACTACGAGGCCGGCGGCATCGCCAAGCACGGCGCGAAGATGGTGACCGCGGTCGCCACCACCCGGGTGCCGAAACTGACCGTGGTGATCGGCGGATCCTTCGGCGCCGGCAACTATTCGATGTGCGGCCGGGCATACGCGCCGCGGTTCCTCTGGATGTGGCCCGCAGCGCGAATCTCAGTGATGGGCGGCCCGCAGGCGGCATCCGTGCTCGCCACGATCCGCAGGGAGCAATTCGACACCCGTGGCGAGCAGTGGTCGGCCGATGACGAGGCCGCGTTCCAGGCGCCGATCCGAGAGCAGTACGAGGCGCAAGGCAACCCGTACTACTCCACCGCCCGGCTCTGGGACGACGGCATCATCGACCCGGCAGACACCCGCACCGTGCTCGGCCTCGCCCTGGACGTCTGCTCCCGCACCCTCATGCCAGAGCCCGGCTTCGGCCTGTTCAGGATGTGACGGATGTCGCAGCCTGAGGTCGCCCTGTCCGACACCCGTAGATCGGATGCCGCGTTGTTCGACGCCGCGTTGTTCAACACCGTGCTGGTCGCCAACCGCGGGGAGATCGCCTGCCGGGTGATCCGCACCCTGCGGCGCCTCGGTATCCGCTCGGTCGCCGTGTACAGCGACGCCGACCGGCACGCCAGGCACGTGTTCGAGGCCGACGTCGCCGTGCGGATCGGACCGGCCGCCGCCACCGAGAGCTATCTCGATTCGGCGGCGATCGTCGAGGCCGCCCGGCGCAGCGGCGCGCAAGCCGTGCACCCCGGGTATGGCTTCCTGTCGGAGAGCCCCACTCTCGCCGCCGCCTGCGCCGACGCCGGCATCGTGTTCATCGGACCGGGCATCGACGCGCTCACCGTAATGGGTGACAAGATCCGCGCCAAACGGCACGTCGCCGAGCGCGGCGTACCGGTGATCCCCGGCACCTCCGAGCCCAGCCTCGATGACGCCCAGCTGATCGCCGCGGCCGCCGACATTGGCTTCCCACTGCTGGTCAAGCCGTCGGCCGGCGGCGGCGGCAAGGGCATGCAGATCGCTGAGCACCCGGGCGAGCTGCCCGCCGCGCTCGCCGCAGCCCGCCGCATCGCGACATCCGCGTTCGGTGACGACACCCTGCTGCTGGAACGGCTGATCACCCGGCCACGGCACATCGAGGTGCAGGTGCTCGCCGACAACCACGGCGCGGTCATCCACCTGGGCGAACGCGAATGCTCGCTGCAGCGCCGGCACCAGAAGGTGATCGAGGAGGCCCCATCGGCGCTGCTCGACGACAGCACCCGGGCGAGAATCGGCGACGCCGCCTGCACCGTCGCGCGGAGCGTGGGGTACCGCGGCGCCGGCACGATCGAGTTCCTGGCCTCGGATGACGCGCCCGAGGAGTTCTTCTTCATGGAGATGAACACCCGGCTGCAGGTGGAGCATCCGGTCACCGAGCAGGTCACCGGCCTCGATCTGGTCGAGTGGCAGGTGCGGATCGCCGCCGGTGAGGCGCTGACTCTCGCCCAGGCGGATGTGCGGCTGACCGGGCACGCGATCGAAGCGCGCGTCTACGCCGAGCGGCCGGACGGCGGCTTCCTGCCGAGCAGCGGCACCGTGCTGGCCGTGCGGGAACCGGCGGGGGAGGGCATCCGCGTCGACAGCTCCCTTCAGGCGGGGCTGGAGATCAGCTCCCACTACGATCCGCTGCTCGCCAAGGTGATCGCCACCGGCGTCGACCGCGACCAGGCGCTCGCCCGCCTCGATCGGGCGCTGGCCGACACCGTCGTGCTCGGCGTGCACACCAACATCGAATACCTGCGGGCCCTGATTGCCGACCCGGCGGTGCGGGCCGCCCGGCTGGACACCACCCTGATCGACCGGCTACTCGAGCACCTGGTGTTCCGGCAGCCGGATGCCGCCATCCTCACCGCGGCCGCCCTGTTGCTGCATGCGGAGCGGTGGACCGCGGCCGATACTCTGTGGACCCGGCCGTCCGGCTGGCGGCTCGGCGAACACCGGCCGAGCGAGTATCGGTTCCTGGCGGAGCGCACGCCGGCGACGGTGCGGGTGGCGAGGACGGTGCTGGTCGCCGGGGCTCCGGAGGCGACATCCGTCACCATCGACGGCCAGACCCACGCTGCCCGGCTGACGCTCGACGCCGAAAGTACCGCCGGCATGCTCGAATTCGACGGCGCAACCCGGTGCCTCGCCCTGGCCCGCGACGGCGACGACGTGTGGATCGGCTCGGACGGCGCCGCCTTCCATCTGGTGCGGCACAGTCGCGGGGCACAGCTCGCCGCCGAACTCGCGGCCCGCGAGCGCGAGGAGCATCCGGTGATACCCGAGGTGCGCTCGCCGATGCCGGGCACGGTCACCGCGGTCACCGCGACATCCGGCGACATGGTTCAGGTCGGCCAGGCACTGGTCAGCGTCGAGGCCATGAAGATGGAGCACAAGTTGCTCGCGCCGGTCGCCGGCCACCTGCGTCTCTCGGTCGCCGTCGGCGACCTCGTCAAGGCCGACCAACTGGTCGCCACCATCACCGCACCCGACTCACCGGCAGGGGAATCATGAGCTACCAACTCAGCGACGAGCACCAGAGACTCGTCGACACCGTGCGCGACTTCGCCGACACCGTGGTCGCGCCCGCCGCATACGAATACGACACCAAGCGGTCGCTGCCGTACGACATCATCGCCCAGATGGGTGAGATGGGGCTGTTCGGGCTGCCGTTCCCCACCGAGTACGGCGGGCAGGGCAAGGACTACCTGTCGCTGTGCCTCGCCGTGGAACAGCTCGGCCGGGTGGACCAGTCGATCGGGGTCACGCTCGAGGCCGGGGTGGGGCTCGGCGCGATGCCGGTGTTCCGCAGCGGAACCGAGGAGCAGAAGCTCGAGTGGCTGCCGCAGCTGGCTTCGGGTGGGGCGCTCGCCGGGTTCGGGCTGACCGAGGCGGATGCCGGGTCGGATGCCGCGGGCACCAAGACCACCGCGGTGCTCGAGAACGGCGAATGGGTGCTCAACGGCAGCAAGCAGTTCATCACCAACTCCGGCACCGAGATCACAAGGCTGGTGACGATCACCGCGGTGACGGGGGTGTCCACCCGCGCCGACGGCTCGGTGAAGAAGGAACTGTCCGCGATTCTCGTGCCCACCCCGATCGACGGGTTCACCGTCGAACCGTCCTACGACAAGGTGGGCTGGCACACCTCCGACACCCACCCGCTCACCCTGCACAACGTGCGCGTGCCGGAGGCGAACCTGCTCGGCGAGCGCGGCCGCGGCTACGCCAACTTCGTGCAGACCCTCGACGAGGGCCGCATCGCGTTCGCCGCGCTCTGCACCGGCGCCGCCCAGGGCTGTCTGGAGGAGGCCACCCGGTACGCGCGCACCCGCAACGTGTTCGGTCACCCACTCGGCTCGAACCAGCACATCGCGTTCAAATTGGCGCGGATGCAGGCGAGGGTGCACACCGCGCGCCTGGCATACTACGCGGCGGCCGAGCTGATGGCGGCGGGCCAGCCGTTCAAGATGGAGGCGTCCATCGCGAAGCTCGTCGGCAGCGAAGCGGCGATGGACAACGCCCGCGACGCCACCCAGATCTTCGGCGGCTACGGCTTCCTGAACGAGAGCCCGGTGGCCCGGCACTATCGCGACTCGAAGATCCTCGAGATCGGCGAGGGCACCAGCGAGGTGCAGCTGATGGTCATCTCCCGCGCCCTCGGATTCGAGGCCTGAGATGACCGACGAGCCTCGCGACGACGACCGCAAGATTGAGGTGCAGCGCGGCCTGTACTTCGAGGAGTTCGACGAGCACACCCTGTACCGGCACAGCCCGGGCCGCACGGTCACCGAAGCCGACAATGTTCTGTTCAGCACGCTCACCATGAACTCGCAGGCGCTGCACCTGGATGCTGCCTGGGCTGCCACCCAACCGTTCGGGCAGCGGCTGGTCAACTCGATGTTCACCCTCGCCACCCTGGTCGGGGCGTCGGTGACGCAGCTGACCCAGGGCACCATCGTCGCCAACCTCGGCTTCGAGACGGTGGCATTCCCACACCCGCTGTACCACGGTGACACCCTGTACTCCGAGACCATCGTCACCGGCAAACGGCTCTCCGCCTCCCGCCCGGGGCAGGGGATCGTCACGCTCGAGCACACCGGGCGCAATCAGCACGACGTGGTGGTCGCCACCGCCGTTCGCTCGGTGCTGGTCTGGTGCCGGGAGGCCCAGCCATGAGCGGGTTCAGCCTGGGGCCGGCGCTGCTGTTCTGCCCCGCCGACCGGCCCGACCGGTACGACAAGGCGGCCGAACGAGCGGATGCCGTGATCCTCGACCTCGAGGATGCGGTGCGCCCGGAGCAGCGCGCCGCCGCCCGCGCGGCGCTGGTCGAGCACCCGCTGGATCCGGAGCGCACCATTGTGCGGGTGAACCAGGCCGACACCGCCGACTTCCTCGCCGACATCGCCGCGCTCGCCGCCACCGAGTACGACACCGTCATGCTGCCGAAAGCGGAAACCGTGGCGCAGCTCGGCCGGCTCGAGGAGTACGAGGTGATCGCCCTGTGCGAGAGCGCCCGCGGGGTGCTGGCGGCCGCCGAACTCGCCGCGGTGCCGAACGTGGTCGCGCTGATGTGGGGTGCGGAGGATCTGGTCGCTTCGCTCGGCGGCAGCTCATCGCGACATCCGGATGGCACATACCGGGCGGTCGCCCGGCACGCCCGCTCGACGGTGCTGCTGGCCGCCGGCGCGCACGGCAAGACGGCGATTGACACCGTGTTCCTCGATATCGCCGACACCGCGGGACTGGCGGCGGAGGCCACCGACGCCGTGGCCAGCGGATTCGGGGCAACGGCCTGCATCCACCCCAGTCAGGTGGCCGTCATCCGCGATTCCTATCGGCCGAGTGAGCAGGATGTCGCGGACGCCCGCGCGTTACTGGAGGCGGCGGCCGCCGAGCCCGGGGTGTTCCGCTTCCGCGGGCGCATGGTCGATGAACCCCTGCTGCGGCACGCTCGGGCGGTCCTCGCCCGCGCTTAGAAGCCGCTGCAAGCAATGCGGGGTTCCTCACTCAATGCGGTGCTATGTAGCTCCGCATGGTGTGAGAAACCCCGCATGGTTCGGCATTGCGGGATTAGATCTTGCGCAGCAGCACGCTCGACACGGCGTGCTCGGAGCTCTTCCGCAGTACCAGCGACGCCCGCGGACGGGTCGGCAGCACGTTCTGCAGCAGGTTCGGCTCGTTGATGCTGTGCCAGATCTCCTTGGCGCGAACGATCGCCTCGTCCTCGGTGAGCTCCGCGAAGCGGTGGAAGAACGACTTCGGGTTGGTGAACGCGCCGCGCTGCAGCTTCAGGAACCGCTCGATGTACCACTTTTCGATGTCGCTGGTTCGGGCGTCCACGTAGATGGAGAAGTCGAACAGGTCACTCACCGCGAGCCCGCGCTGCGTGGTCGGCGGCTGCAGCACGTTCAGCCCCTCCACGATGAGCACGTCCGGGCGGCGCACCACGATCTCGGCATCCGGCATGATGTCGTAGCTCAAGTGGGAGTAGAACGGTGCGCGCACCTCCGGCGCCCCGCTCTTCACCTTCGAGACGAAGCGCAGCAGCGCCCGCCGGTCGTAGCTCTCGGGGAAACCCTTGCGCTCCATCAACCCGCGACGCTCCAGCTCCGCGTTGGGCAGCAGGAAGCCATCGGTGGTCACCAGCTCGACGCGGGGCGTGTCCTCCCAGCGTGCCAGCAGCTCACGCAACAGTCGCGCGATGGTGGATTTACCCACCGCGACCGACCCGGCGACCCCGATCACGAACGGCGTCGTCTCCGCGTGCTCACCGAGGAACGCACTGGTCTGGCGGTGCAGCTGCCGCGATCCCGCCACGTAGAGATTGAGCAGCCGGCTGAGCGGAAGGTAGACCTCGCGCACCTCGGCGAGGCTCAGCATGTCGCCGAGACCGCGCAGCTGCACCACCTCGGTTTCGCTGAGCGGTTGCGGGGTCGCCGGCGCGAGCGCTGCCCACCGGGCACGGTCGATTTCGACAAACGGGGTGCTATTGCCGTGCGCGGCATCATGGGCGGACATCGCCTCCACAGTACCGCGCAGCGAACTCCCGACCGCCTCACCGTAGAATCGACGCCATGTGTGGAATCGTGGGTTATGTCGGTGCTGACAAGAGCATCGAGGTCTTGATGGGCGGCCTGCGCCGTCTGGAGTACCGCGGGTACGACTCCGCCGGCGTCGCCGTGATCGACACGGCAGGTCACATCGACACCAGAAAACGTGCAGGCAAGCTGCAGATGCTGGTCGACGAACTGGCCGAGCGTCCGCTCGCCAACGGCGCCACCGGCATCGGCCACACCCGCTGGGCCACGCACGGCGGACCGACCGACGGCAACGCGCATCCGCACCTGGGTGATGACGGCAAGTTGGCGCTCATTCACAACGGCATCATCGAGAACTTCCACGAGCTCAAGCAGGAGCTGCTCGACGCCGGCGAGACCTTCTTCAGCGAGACTGACACCGAGGTCGCCGCAATCATGGTCGGTCGCGCCTACCGTGAGTCCGGCAGCCTGTACGAGTCGCTGCGCGTGGTGGTCAACCGTCTCGAGGGCGCCTTCACCCTGCTCGTCATGCACGAGAACGAGCCAGGCGTGGTCGTCGGCGCTCGCCGCAACTCACCGCTGGTGATCGGCCTCGGCGATGGCGAGAACTTCCTGGGCTCGGATGTCGCAGCCTTCGTTGAGTTCACCCGTCGGGCAGCCGAGATCGGCCAGGACCAGATCGTCACCATCCGCCAGGACTCGGTGACCGTGACCGACTTCGCCGGCGCGCCCGTCGATCTCAAGGAGTTCGAGATCTCCTGGGATGCCTCCGCCGCCGACAAGGGCGGCTGGTCGAGCTTCATGAAGAAGGAGATCAGCGAAGAGCCGGAAGCTGTCGCGAAGACCCTCCTCGGCCGGGTGCACGACGGCGCCGTCGTGCTCGACGAGCTCACCCCGATCGGCGACGACGTGCTGAAGGGCATCGACCGCATCGCCATCGTCGCCTGCGGCACCGCCGCATACGCCGGCATGGTCGGCAAGTACGCGATCGAGCAGTGGGCGCGCGTGCCCGTCGACGTCGAGCTGTCCCATGAGTTCCGCTACCGCGACCCCGTGCTGACCGAGCGCACCCTCGTGATCTCAATCAGCCAGTCCGGCGAGACCATGGACACGATGATGGCGGTGAAGTACGCGCGAGAGCAGGGCGCGCACACCCTGTCGATCTGCAACACCCAGGGCGCCAGCATCCCGCGCGAGTCCGATGCCGTGATCTACACGCACGCCGGGCCAGAAGTGGCTGTGGCATCCACCAAGGCGTTCGTCGCGCAGATCACCGCGCTCTACCTGTTCGGCCTGAAGCTGGCTGAGTTGCGCGGCACTCTCGACGCGGCCGAGATTGCCGAGAACGTGACCGAACTGTCCAACATCCCCGGCAAGCTCGAGCAGGTGCTCGAGACCAGCGGCAAGATCGCCGAGTTGGCGCACTGGATGGCAAACACCCGCTCGGTGCTGTTCCTTGGCCGCCACGTCGGGTACCCGGTCGCGCTCGAGGGTGCGCTGAAGCTCAAGGAGCTGGCCTACATTCACGCGGAGGGCTTCGCCGCCGGAGAGCTCAAGCACGGCCCGATCGCGCTGATCGAGCCGGGCCAGGTTGTCTTCGTGGTCGTCCCCAGCCCGCGTCAGGGATCGCTTCACCCGAAGGTGGTGTCGAACATCCAGGAGATCCGCGCCCGCGGTGCCCGGGTGATCGCGATCGCCGAACAGGGGGATGCCGCCGTGTTGCCGCACGCCGACGAGGTGATTCCCATCCCGCTGGCCGGTCGCATGTTCGAACCGCTGCTCTCCGTGGTGCCGCTGCACATCTTCGGCATGGAGCTGGCCGCGGCCAAGGGCCTCGACGTCGACCAGCCGCGCAACCTCGCGAAGTCCGTCACCGTCGAATAGGCGGTGGCCAGGTGATCGTCGGCATCGGCGTGGACATTGTCGACCTCGCCCGATTCGAGCGGGCCGTGCGACGAACCCCCGGACTCGTCGAGCGTTTGTTCGCCGAGAGCGAACGCGCGCTGCCGCTGCGCTCGCTCGCCGGGCGGTTCGCCGCCAAGGAAGCCCTGATGAAAGCCCTCGGCGAGACCGCCAACATCCGCTGGCACGACATGGAAGTGGTTTCCGACGACGAGGGCAACCCGTCGTTCCGGCTTGGTGGCGTGGCCTCCGAGATTGCCGAGCGACGGGGCATCGGCCGCATCCACCTGTCCATGGCGCACGACGCCGGGGTTGCCATCGCCTACGTGGTGGCCGAGTCGTGAGCGCGCCGTTCCGCGAGGCGCTCGTCGACCTCGGCGCGATCACCGAGAATGTGCGGGCGCTTCGGGCCAGCGTGGCGACCTCCACCGTGATGGCGGTGGTGAAGGCCGACGGCTACGGCCACGGCGCTATCCCCGCCGCTCACGCCGCGCTGGACGGCGGGGCGAACTGGCTCGGCGTCGCCGACATCGCCGAAGCGCTGCGGCTGCGCGACGCCGGTATCACCGCGCCTCTACTTGCCTGGCTGCACGCGCCCGGCGCTGACTTCGCCTCGGCGATCGAGGCGGGGATCGACCTCGGCGTCAGCTCTGCCGCCCAGCTCGAGGAGGTCGCCGCCGCAGGACCCGCGGCCGTGCAGCTGAAGCTGGACACCGGGCTTGGCCGCAACGGCATCCAATCGGATGACGCGGAAGCCGTCTTCCGGCGCGCCGCCGACCTGCAACACCTGGGCCGGATCCGAGTGCGCGGGCTGTTCAGCCACCTCTCCAACGCCAGCGTCGACGACGACACCGCTCAGCTGGCCGTGTTCGAGCAGCAGCTTGCCGCAGCCCGCGCCGCCGGACTCGACCCCGAATTCACCCACCTCGCCGCGACCGCCGGCGCGCTCAGCCTGCCGGCCGCGCGCCTCGGCATGGTGCGGCTCGGACTGGGCATCTACGGCCTGTCCCCGTTCACCGACACAACCTCCACCGCCCTCGGGCTGCGCCCGGCGATGCGGCTGTCCGCGGTGGTCGCGTCGGTGAAGCGGGTGCCCGCCGGCCAGGGCGTCTCCTACGGGTACACCTTCCGTACCGCCGCACCCACCACGCTCGCCCTGGTGCCGCTCGGCTACGCCGACGGCGTGCCACGGCACGCGTCGAACCGGGCGCCGGTGTCGATCAACGGCCGCACATACCGGATCGCCGGCCGGGTAGCGATGGACCAGTTCGTAGTGGATGTCGGCGACGCCCCGGTGTCGGTCGGCGACGCGGCGGTGCTGTTCGGCGACCCCGCCGAGGGCGTGCCCTCGGCCGACGACTGGGCCGCCGCCTGCGACACCATCAACTACGAGATCGTCACCCGCATCGGCGCCAGAGTGACGCGCAGCTACCGCTCATGAGGCTGGTCATCGACACTCCCGACGCGATGGAAGCGCTCGGTGCCCTGATCGCCCGCCAACTGCGCGCCGGCGACCTGATCGCCCTGAACGGAGAACTCGGCGCGGGCAAGACCACGTTCACCCGTGGCCTCGGCGCCGAACTCGGCGTGCGCGGCGCGGTCACCAGCCCTACCTTCGTGCTCGCCCGCACCCACCCGCGGGAAACCGGCGCGCCGCTCGTGCACGTCGACGCCTACCGGCTGTCCAGCGCCATCGAACTCGACGACCTCGACATCGACTTCGAGCATTCCATCGCCGTCGTGGAGTGGGGCGCCGGCCTGCTCGACGGCATCAGCGACTCCTGGCTCGAGCTCGACATCGTGCGGCCGATCGGCGGCGTGGAATCCGAGGAGGGCGTGGAGCCGCGGGAGGTCACCGTCACCGGTCACGGGTCGCGCTGGGCCGACCTCGGCTGGCTGCTCGGTCGGTAATAACGCCCTCGGAAGGACGCTTTAGCCAAGATACGTCCTCCCGAGCCCGCGTTCTCCGCCCGAGCGACCTGCACCGGCGGGTGGTGCGCTCGCTGCGCGAACCGCGGCGGGCCGCGCGCCTAAGCTTGAGGGGTGCTTCTCGCGATCGATACCTCCGCCGGCACCAGCGTCGCCGTTGTCGACCGGGACGGCGGCATCCTCTCCGAACACTCCGTGCTCGACACCCGCAGCCACGCCGAGGTGATCGGCGACCTGATCTCCCGCTGCCTGACCGAGTCCGGCACGGCGGTAACCGCCCTGTCCGGTGTCGCCGTCGGCATGGGGCCCGGCCCGTTCACCGGGCTGCGGGTCGGGATCGCCGCCGCCGAGACCTTCGCCTTTGGCGCGGGCAAGCCGGTGGTGCGCGTGGTCAGCCACGACGCGATCGCCTGGGGTCAGAGCGAGCCGGTGCTGGTGGTCACCGACGCGCGCCGTCACGAGGTGTACTGGTCGGCATATGACAGACCGGATGCCGCGGGCCTGCCACACCGCACCCACGGGCCAGGCCTGATCAAGCCAGCGGAGCTGGAAGCCGAGGTGCCCGAGTTCGCCACCTACCGCAGGCTCGACGCAGCCACGGTCTCCGCCGGAGCGCTCGGCATGCTCGCCGAGACCCTGTTCGCCAACAAGCGCGAGTTCGCCGGCAGCCAGCCGCTGTACCTGCGCTCACCGGATGTCACCCTGTCCACCGGCCGAAAGCGGGTGACCGCATGACCTGGCTGCTCCGCCGTGCCACCGCCGCCGACCTCGACGCCATCATGAGCATGGAGACGAGCACCTTCACCACCGACGCCTGGTCGCGCGAGGGCATGCTCAGCGAGATCACCGGCCCTCACCGCTACTACCTCGTCGCGGAGTCCGAAACCGGCACGATCGACGGATACGCCGGGCTGCTATCCCCGCACAACTCGCCGCAGGCCGACATCCAGACCATCGCCGTCGTCCCCGCCGCCCGCCGCCAAGGGCTTGGCCGCACCCTGATGCTCGCGCTGATCGGTGAGGCACGGGCCAGGGGAGCGCACGAGGTGTTCCTGGAGGTGCGCGCCGACAACCCCGGCGCGCAGAAACTGTACGAGGAGCTCGGATTCCGCGAGATCGCGGTACGGCCGAAGTACTACGAACCCGACGGGGTGGATGCGCTGGTCATGCGGCTCATCGTGCCCGACCCGGTGTCGCAATTCACCGGACGGAGCGACGGATGACGGAACCAATCGTGCTCGGCATCGAGACCAGCTGCGACGAGACCGGCATCGGCATCGTGCGCGGCACCACGCTGCTGGCCAATTCGATCGCCTCGTCAATGGACCAGCACGCCCGCTACGGCGGCGTCGTGCCAGAGGTGGCCGCGCGCGCCCACTTGGAGGCGATGACCCCGACCCTGGCCAGTGCGCTCAGCGATGCCGGCATCACCCTGGCCGACGTGGACGCCGTCGCCGTGACCAGCGGTCCAGGGCTCTCCGGCGCGCTCATGGTGGGGGTGGGCGCGGCGAAGGCCCTCGCCCTGTCCCTCGGCAAGCCGCTCTACGCCGTCAACCACCTCGTCGGCCACGTCGGCGCCGACATCCTCTCCGGTGACGACGTCGAGTACCCGACGGTGGCGCTGCTCGTCTCCGGCGGGCACACCTCGCTGCTGCTCGTGCGCGACCTGGTCAGCGACGTGGAACTGCTCGGCGAGACCATCGACGACGCCGCCGGGGAGGCCTTCGACAAGGTCGCCCGACTGCTCGACCTGCCATACCCCGGCGGACCCGAGATCGACCGGGCTGCCCTCGTCGGTGACCCCACAGCCATCCGTTTCCCGCGCGGGCTCAGCCTGCCGAAAGACATGGCGAAGCACCGCTACGACTTCTCCTTCTCCGGGCTGAAGACCGCTGTCGCCCGCTGGGTGGAGCAGAAGCAGGATGCCGGCGAGACCGTGCCGGTGGCGGATGTCGCGGCGAGCTTCCGTGAGGCGGTGGTTGACGTGCTGGTGACCAAGGCCATCGCCGCCTGCCGTGACCTCGGAGTGCCGCGTCTACTGCTCGGCGGCGGCGTGGTCGCCAACGCGCGACTGCGTCAGGTCGCGACCGAGCGAGCGGATGCCGCGGGCATCGCGTTGCGCATCCCACCGCTGTCGCTGTGCACAGACAACGGCGCCATGATCGCCGCTCTCGGGGCGCAGTTGATCCAGGCCGGCCGTCCGCCGTCCGGGCTCTCATTCGGCGCCGACTCCACCCTGCCGGTGACCAGCATCCAAGCCTGACCGGGCGTGACACGCGGCTCACTTTCGTTGACACCCTCGTGACGACGGTGGGACGATTGGCGCAACAGCAAGGAGTTCCGTCACATGTCAATGCCCCCTGCCGCACCGCCGCCGTACGAATACCCACAACAACAGCAGCCGGTCGGCCAAAAGTACAACGTTCTCGCGATCATCTCACTGGTGACATCCATCATCGGGATCTCGCTCGCCGGAATCATCTGCGGCCACATCGCGCTCAGCCAGATCAAGCGAACCGGCGAGTCAGGCCGGGGCATGGCAATCGCCGGCACCATCATCGGCTATGTCGGGCTCGTACTTTCGATCATCGCCGTCATCTGGACGCTCTCGTACTTGCCCACCATCATCGACCAACTGCCGCCGAGCCGCTACTAGAACAGGAACTCTCCATGTCCAACGTTCCCCCGCCTCCCGCCGCACCGACAGGCGACAACGACCCGGCGGACAACCTGCCCCCGGAGTCTCCTGTGCCGCCGGCTGACGTTCCGTCCCAGCCGTACGCCCCGCACGGTGCCACCCCGGCCGAGCCGTCCGCGCCACCGGCGCCGCCGTATGCGCCGCCGGCCCAGCCGTACTCACCGCCGCCGACCGGGGGAGCCATCCCGGGCACGCTGCCCGGATCGACCCAGCCGACTCAGCCATACGACCAGCCCTATAGCCAGCCCGGATCGACCCAGCAGCCATACGGTCAGCCCGGCTACGCGCAGTCGGCGTATGGTGCGCCGACCGCGTCGAAGCCGCAGACCCTCAGCCTGGTGTCGATGATCGCCGGTATCGCCGGCATCATCTTCAGCTGGGTGCCGATCCTCGGCTTCCTCGCCTCGGTCGCCGCGGTGATCACCGGTCACATGGCACAGGGTCGCGAGCCGCAGGCCAAGCCGTTCTGGCTGACCGGCCTGATCACCGGCTACGTCGGCATCCTGATGGGACTGCTCTTCACGTTCCTGCTGTTGATCCTGCCGATCTGGATCTTCTCGACGGTGCCGAGCAGCAGCTTCTAGTCCCGATCCGCCAGCAGCGCCACCCTCTTCTCGCCCAGCCGGGTGATGATGAGGGTGGCGTTTTGCTTTCCCTTCAGCGACAGCTTCGTGCGCAGCGCGGCGGGGTCGATGTCGATGCCGCGCTTCTTGATCTCGAGCGTTCCGATGTCGCGGGCGGCGAGCTCCTTTTTCAAGCTGCGCACGTCGAACGGCAGGGTCTCGCGCACTCGGAACCGGGTGGCGAACGGCGTCTCGATGGCGCTGTCGGCGGTGAGATAGGCGATGGTCGGATGCAGCATCCTGGCGCCGAGCTGCCGGGCTAGGTCACCGATGAGGCGTGCCCGGATGACAGCGCCGTCCGGCTCGTACAGGTACTCGCCGAGCGGCCCGGCCTCCACATCCTCACTGTCCGCGGCAGCCGTGAGTTCCGCGCTGCCGTGATGCCCGATCACCAGCGCCGAGCGGGCGACGCCGGGGGTGGCCACGGCGCCGAACCACAGCCCGAGTTCGACGACCTCGCGGTCTACCGACACCCATTGCGCCTCGGCGCCTGCCGGGATCAGGTCGCGGTCGATTCCGGGCCCGAGCTTGATGCCGGTGGGGAACCGCTCGGCCAGCCCGAACGCGAAGGTGAGCGAGGGCGACCAGTCCGCTGGGTCTTTCAGCCGGCCCTTCTCTGACCGGCGCGCCGGATCGAGATACACGCCGCCGACGCCGCTCAGGTCGACGTCCTCGACCGAGGCGTGCTCCACCCTGGCGCCGGTGAACGGGGCGAGGTTGTACGCGGCGATTGCCGCGGTTACCTCGTCGCGCTCTACCGCGGTCACGTCGATGTCGAGCGCGGCGAGGGCCATGGCGTCGGCGCCGATTCCGCAGCCGAGATCGGCGACCCAGTGCACCCCGGCCCGCTGGAATCGACCGGCGTGCCGGGCGGCGACCTGCAGCCGGGTTGCCTGCTCCAGCCCGGCCTCGGTGAACAGCATCCGGTCGGTGAATTCACCGAACTTGACGCGGGCGCGGGCGCGGAGCCGTGACTGGCTGAGCACGGCCGCGACCAGGCCGGGGGAGTGGCCGGCTCGACGAAGATCCGCGACGGTGCGAACGACATCGCCGGCGCTCTCGTACGGCGGTAGCTCGTCGAGCAGCCGCAAGCCGTCAAGCGATAACAGTTCGCGCAGTTCGCCGACATCCATGAGGCCATCCTGTCACTCGGTCTCGACAGGCTCGACCAGCGGGGACAGGCTCGACCAGCGGCGGGCGCTGGCACTCACGTTGCACGAGTGCCAGCGCACCACATACACTGGGTGCTGGCACACTCGCTGTGAGAGTGCTAACCCCGGATTTCCAGAAAGAAGAGGTCAACCGTGTCGGTCTCCATCAAGCCGCTCGAGGATCGCATTGTCATTCGCCAGGTCGAGGCGGAGCAGACCACTGCTTCCGGTCTCGTTATCCCTGACACTGCCAAGGAAAAGCCCCAGGAGGGCGAAGTTGTGGCGGTCGGCCCCGGCCGCATCGACGACAACGGAAACCGCATCCCGCTTGACGTTGCCGTCGGCGACAAGGTGATCTACTCCAAGTACGGCGGAACCGAAGTCAAGTACGGCGGCGAGGACCTCCTCGTGCTGTCGGCCCGCGACGTTCTCGCGGTCGTCGTCCGCTAGGTAGCAAAGCTCTAAGGAAGGCCCGGTGGTTCGCCACCGGGCCTTCTTTTATGCCCGCACTAGGCTAGGTCGGTGATCTCCCCTTCCGTAGCCGCAGGACACCGGCGCGGAGGGTTGGCCTACGCGATCGGCGCATACGGGCTCTGGGGCATCATGCCGGTGTACTTCATCGCCCTCGCCCCGAGCGGCCCGGTCGAGATCGTCGCCTGGCGGATCGTGCTGTCGCTGATCTTCTGCGCCGTGCTGCTGACCGTCACGCGCGGCTGGCGGGCGTTCGCGGCGATCGCGCAAAACCCGCGGCTGACCATCGCGATGGCGCTCGCCGGTGCGCTCATCCTCGTCAACTGGCTGACCTACGTGTACGCGACCCTCAGCGGCCAGGTGGTCGAGACCGCCCTCGGCTACTTCATCAATCCCGTCGTGACGGTGCTGCTCGGTGTGTTCGTGTTCGCTGAGCGGCTGCGCCCGCTTCAGTGGGTGTCGGTCGGCCTGGTTGCGGTCGCGGTGCTCGTGATCGGGGTCGGCTACGGCTCGGTGCCCTGGATCGCGCTGATCCTTGCCGTGACCTTCGCGATCTACGGCCTCGTCAAGAAGAAGGTCGGTGGCCAGGTCGACGCCGTGGCCGGGCTGACCCTCGAAACGGCATGGTTGACCGTGCCGGCGATCGTCGCACTCGCGGTCATCGCGTCGACCGGCGGCATCACCCTCGGCGCCAACGGTGCGCTGCACACCGTGCTGCTGGCGAGCGCGGGCATCATCACGGCGGTGCCGCTGCTGCTGTTCGCCGCCGCGGCCCGCCGGCTGCCCCTGTCGTGGATCGGGCTCGCCCAGTACCTGGCTCCGGTATTGCAGTTCGCAATCGGCGTGTTCGTGTTGGGCGAGGACATGCCGCCGGAGCGATGGTTCGGGTTCGCGCTGGTCTGGGTGGCGATCATCGTGCTCACCATCGACATGTTCCTCTCGGCCCGTTCCCGCCGAGCCTCGCGAAAACTGACCTGAGCTCTCGTTAGGGTTCAAATGTCCCCTGTGCACTGAAAGGTTCCGGATGCCCTCCAAGCCCATGATCCGCGTTATCGTGGTCGCCGCTGCGGTTGCGGCCCTCCTGTCAGCCTGCACGTCTGGGCCGGCGCCCACGCCGTCGGCCACCCCGACGCCAACGCCGTCGCAGACGGCGCCCGCGGCATCCGGCGATGGCGTGCTGCGGATCGGCACCCAGACCGATGCGGCCGCGGGCGGGGGAGCGATCGTCGCCGGCGCCGAACTGGCCGTTCGTGAGATCAACCTGGCGGGCGGGGTGAACGGCGCGCAGGTGGTGCTGTTCCACCGCGGGGTGGCCGAAACCGCGACGGCCGACCTCGTCGTGAAAGGCGCCGACGTCATCCTGGCCGGGCCCGGCGTGGCCGCTGCGGACGTGCTGCTGATCGCGGTTGAACCGTCAGAGACACCGGACGATGAGCTGGCCGCCCGGCTCGCGCAGATCGACCCTGGCGTGTCCGACTTCACCGGCGCGGTCGAGTCGTACCACCAGACCGTGCGCGCGGCGCTCGCCGCGGTTGTCGTGGGCGATGACGGCGCCGAGTCGCTGCGGTTCGGGCTGGACGCGGTGAGCGCAGGCAGCACCGAATGCAGCAGCTTCGGCGAATGCAGCGCCGCCCTCGCCGACGGCTTCTCGATCACGTACACGCTTGCGCACTGATTCGCGCGTCAAACCGACGAAATCCGCAATCATTACGCGTCAGATGCACGGATGCCGCTGCTGAAGATCACGGATTGTAACGATTGTGCGGGTGTTACACGTACGTAACCGCTTTGTATTGTGCCCGACGCGCTTTGTCAATAACTTGGCAGAACGGCAGTGCGGCTTGTGCTGGCGTGACCTGTGATCTATTGACTGCAAGGAGCAACATGAGCGCTTTCGCTAAGGCATTCGCCTCCCGCTCACGCACCCGGAAGGCTGGCCTTGTCGGTATCGCCCTCGTGGGAGCCAGCGCTCTCGTCCTCAGCGGCTGTGCCGCCGCGGACGAGGGAGATGAACCGTCGGGTGACACCGGCGCCCGCGACCTGAGCCTTCACATCGGGACGGCGCTGCCGCAGACCGGGAACCTGGCCTTCCTCGGACCACCTGAGAACGCTGGCGTCGCCTACGCCGTGTCCATGGTCAACGAGGCTGATCTCGGCGTTACCCTCGAGGTCACCGTGGGTGACTCCGGAGACACCGACAACAAGGCGTACGAGACCGAGATCCCGCGTCTGCTGGGTGAGGATGTCGCCGCAATCATCGGTGCGGCCTCGTCGGGAACTTCGCTGCAGTTCATCGACCAAGTCGTCGGCGAGGGTGTGATCATGTTCTCGCCCGCGAACACGTCGGACGCGTTCACCTCGTACGAGGACAACAATCTGTACTTCCGTACGGCCCCGTCGGACGTGCTGCAGGGCGAGGTTCTCGGAAACCTCATCGCAGAGGACGGCCACCAGACGCTCGGCATGATCGTGCTGAACGACTCCTATGGCACCGGCCTCGCCAAATACACGCAGGAAGCATTTGAGGCAGCGGGCGGAGAGGTCGTCGCACAGCCGATGTACAACACCGGTGACACCAGCTTCGACTCGCAGATCAGCGAGGTGCTGGCCGCCGACCCGGACGCGATCGCCCTGATCACGTTCGAAGAGGTGAAGACCATGCTGCCGAACCTGATCGGCTCGTTCCCCGCCGAGAACCTGTATTTCGTCGACGGCAACCTCACGCAGTTCGGCGATCAGTTGCCGGCGGGAGCGCTGGAGGGTGCCAAGGGCACCTACCCCGGTCTGAACGTCGAAGACCTCGGCAGCTTCACCACGGATCTGGAAGCGTTCTGGACGGGTGAGGGCAATCCCTCGCTCAATAACGAGTACACCTACGCGGCCGAGTCGTTCGACGCGGTGATTCTGCTGGCGCTGGCCGCCCTGGCGGCGAACTCCACCGAGTCCGCCGACATCGCCGGCAAGCTGCAGGAGGTCTCCGGCGGTTCCGGCGACGGTGAGACGTGCACCACCTACGAGCAGTGCGCGCAGATCATCCTCGACGGCGGTGTTGCCGACTATGACGGTCTCTCGGGTCCGATCACCTTCGACGAGGTCGGCGACCCGACCGAGGCCAGTATCGGCATCTACCAGTTCGGTCCTGACAACAACTACACCGCGGCGGAGTAGTCCAACGCACCACGAGGGGCCCCGGCAGAAGCCGGGGCCCTTCCCTTTGCGGCAGCCGGAACGCGGCATCCGGACCGGACGTCCGGCACCCCGCACATCAAGAGGGCCCCGGCGTACTCGCCGAGGCCCTCAAGTCGGTGTGGCTAGTGCTCTTCGCCGAGCGTGCCCAGGTACAGGCCGATGACCTTCGGGTCGTTCAGCAGTTCCCGGCCGGTGCCGTGGTACGCGTCGCGGCCCTGGTCGAGTACGTAACCGCGGTCGCAGATCTGCAGGCAGCGCCGGGCGTTCTGCTCGACCATGATGGTCGTGACGCCAGCGTTGTTGATTTCTGAGACCCGGATGAACGCCTCATCCTGACGCACCGGCGACAGACCCGCAGAGGGCTCGTCGAGCAGCAACACCTCGGGGTTCATCATCAGAGCCCGCGACATGGCCACCATCTGGCGTTCACCACCGGACAACGAACCGGCGCGCTGACCGAGGCGCTTGCCGATCTCGGCGAAGATCCCGACCACGAACTCCAGCTGTTCCTTGTACGCCTTGGGGCGTTGGTACAGCCCCATCTGCAGGTTCTCCTCGATGGTGAGACTCGGGAACACGTTGTTGTTCTGCGGCACGAATCCGACGCCGCGGGCGACGAGCTTGTTGGCCTTCAGCCCGGTGATGTCGTCGCCGTTCAGCGTGACAGATCCCTCGTGCACCTTCACCTGGCCGAAAATAGCCTTCAGCAGAGTGGACTTGCCGGCGCCGTTCGGGCCGATGATCCCGATCAACTCGCCCTTGTGGGCGACGAGGTTCGCGCCCCTCAGAATGTTCACGCCGGGCAGATAGCCGGCGACGATCCCGGTCGCCTCAATGACAGGGGTGCCGGTCGGCGCCACCGGCGTGGCGGCGGCTGGGGCTGTACTGGTCATTTGTTGGCCTCCGTTTCGTCTGATTCTCCGCGCGTGACGACGTCCTCGACGTCGGCCAGCAGGGTCTCGGCCGCCTCGGTCATTTCGCCCTTCACCCGGCCGGTGACGACGCCGAGGTCGACGTCCTGGTGGGCGCCGAGGTAGGCGTCGATCACAGCCGCGTCCTTCATGACGATCTGCGGTGGCCCCTCGGCGACGATTCGGCCCTCGGCCATGACGATGACCCAGTCGGCGATGTGGCGCACCATGTTCATGTCGTGTTCGATGAACAGCACCGTCATCCCCTCGTCCTTGAGATTGAGGATGTGGTCGAGCAACGACTGCGTGAGTGCCGGGTTGACGCCTGCCATCGGCTCATCCAGCATCACCAGCTGTGGGTCGGACATCAGGGCGCGAGCCATCTCCAGCAGCTTGCGCTGTCCGCCGGACAGGCTGGCCGCGAAATCATCCTGCTTGGCTTCCAGCGTGAAGCGCGTGAGAATCTCGATCGCCTTCTCCTCGATGTCGCCCTCCTGCTTGCGCCAGAAGGCGGGGAACAGGCTTGCGAAGAACTTCTCACCGGTCTGGTTGCGGGCACCGAGCTTCACGTTCTCGAGCACGGTGAGCAGAGAGAGCACCTTGGTCAGCTGGAACGTGCGCACCTGGCCGAGCCGTGACACCTTGAACGAGGGGATGCCAGACAGCGAAGTGCCGTCGTATTCCCACTTGCCCGAGTCAGGCTTGTCGAAACCGGTGAGCAGGTTGAACAGCGTGGTCTTGCCCGCCCCGTTCGGCCCGATCAATGCGGTGATGGCGTTGCGGGGGATTTCGACGTGCTCGACGTCGACGGCCGTCAGGCCACCGAAGGCGCGGGTGACATTGTCGGCGACCAGGATCGGGTCGACCTTGGGAACGCCGGGAACAAAGTCCCCTTTGTGCAGCCCGGTCGTCTTAGCTCGAGGGGTGGGAGGGACCGTGTTACTTGACAAAGGTCAGCTCCTTCTTGTTTCCGAGGATGCCCTGCGGCATGAATATGACAAGGAGCATCAGAGCGATGCCGACGATGATGAAGCGCAGGGTCTGCGCCTGGGTCGTCGACATGAAGGGCAGCACGCCGGAGCTGACCAAGGCGGGCAGGATGTTGCTGAGCAGTGACTGAACTACCCAGAAGATGGCCGAGCCGAGGATTGGACCGAACACCGTTGCCGCGCCACCGAGCAGCAGCGCGGTCCATACGAAGAAGGTCAGCGAGGTCACATAGACGCCGGGGTTCACCGATGATGGCAGCGCGTACACGACGCCGCCGAGGGCGCCGAAGATTCCGCCGAGCACGAGGGCCTGCATCTTGTAGGCGAAGACGTTCTTGCCGAGCGCGCGCACCGCGTCTTCGTCTTCACGGATGCCCTTGATGACGCGGCCCCAGGGGCTGCGCATCAGCGCCCAGACGATGAGGGCGGCAAGGGCCACCAGCACGATGCCGACGATGCGCACCCACCATCCGGTCTCGTTGTAGACCCAAGGCCCGAACCCGTACTCGCCGGGCGGGATCGGGTTCGAGGCGCGGAAGCTTCCGTGGTAACCGCTCAGGCCGTCAGCCGATCCCGTGACCGCGTCGAACGTCGTGGTCAAGAACAGCAGCCGGACGATCTCGGCCGCGGCGATCGTCACGATCGCGAGATAGTCGCCTCTGAGCCGCAGCGTCGGGATACCCAGAATGAACGAGAAGATCACCGAGGCGACCAGACCGATAAGGATCCCGACCCACCAGTGTAGACCGAAGGTGAGGACCGAGATCGCGTACCCGTACGCGCCGATCGCCATGTACGCGGCAATACCCATGTTGAGCAGGCCGGCGTACCCGAAGTGCACGGCCAAACCGATCGCGGCGAGAGCGTAGGCAATCGTTGCGGGTCCGAGCAGGGACGACGCGGTGTTGGAGAAGATCTGCAACCAGTCCATGTTCCGGCCCTATCCGATTCTCTCTTTGCGACCGAGGATGCCCTGCGGTCGGAACAGCAGGATGACGATCAGGATGCCGAGAGCACCGACGTACTTCAGATCGGACGGAATCCACAGCGTTGACACCTCGACAAGCAGGCCGACGATGATCGAACCGATCAGGGCGCCGAACGCGGTGCCCAGGCCGCCGAGGGTGATGCTCGCGAAGACAAGCAGCAGGATCTGCGCGCCCATGTCCCACTTGATGCCCGGACGGAAGTACGCGTACAGGATGCCGGCGAGACCGGCCATCGCGGCCGAGATGATCCAGACCCAGCGGACCACGCGATCGACATCGATTCCGGATGCCGCAGCCAGCGACGGGTTGTCGGAGATTGCCCGGGTCGCCTTGCCCATTCGCGTGTACAGCAGCCACAGCGCGAAGACAACGAGTACGACGACAGTCATTGCCATGCTTGCGATGTCGATCCAGCTCATGGTGACCGCGCCGAAGAGCGGGAACTCCGCCTCGGCCGAACCCGGCAGCTGCAAGGTGCCGCCGCCGATGAAGTATTGGAAGATATAGCGCAGCGTCAGCGACAGGCCGATGCTCACGATCATCAGCTGCACGAGGCCGAGGCCTTTATGTCGGAGCGGGCGCCAGAGGCCGGCGTCCATCGCCCAGCCGAAGGCGCCGCTGACGAGGATGGCGAGCGGGATGGCCGCGAGCATCGGCATGCCGATCGTGGTGCCGAAGAACAGCGCGATCACCGCGCCGAACGTCACCATCTCGGCATGCGCGAAGTTCGCGAGGCCCGTGGTGCCGTAGACCAGCGAGGCGCCGACCGCGGCCAGGCCCAGCATGAGGCCGAAGTTCAGGCCGTTGAAGATGCGCGACACGAGCTGGTCGAAGAAGCTGGTGACGTTGCGCTCACCCTCCCCTATGAAGAAGTTCATCGTGACGCGGCCGCCTGGCCCGATCTCGACCTCCTGCACGTTGCCGCCCTCGAGCACCGCGATGCCCTCTGGCAGGGTGCTCTCCACAAGGGTGACGGTGTAGGTGTCGCGCTCCGGAACGCCCACACGCCAACGGCCCTCGGCATCCGTCTCCACCTCGAGATCGACACCGTTGCCTGTCACCGTGATGAGCACGTCCTCGAGGGGTTGCCCCTCGTTCTGCACGTTTCCGCTGATCTTGTACGGCTCGTCGGCACCCACCTCATCGGCGTACGCGGGGGCCGCCGTGAGCATCAGTAGAGCACCGAGAAGGGCGATGAAGACGAGAAACAGCGCGCGCAGTCCGCGCTGCGTCGTCCGGCGAGCTGATTGCACAGTACCTCCAAGACGGGCAGTCGGGCTGGTGGATCCCCAGAACTCCTGCCGCTCCGTCGTCGTTGACGTTACTTCTCGTTTGTGACGACAGTGTTTCACACGAATCACTACCGATGAGGACATTATGACGGCTCGGAATAACGATCCGCGCATTCCGTTAACATTGATTACCGGGTTTCAACGCTGCATCCGGATTTCTTTTCTCGTTTCTTCAAGGAGATCTCATGGATCAGCCTGACCCGTTTGGATTCGTCGGCCTCACCTACGACGATGTAATGCTGCTACCCGGCCACACCGATGTCATCCCGAGCGAAGCAGACACCTCGTCGCGGCTCACTCGCAACATCCGCGTGAGCACACCGTTGATTTCGGCGGCGATGGACACCGTGACCGAGGCGCGCATGGCGATCGCGATGGCTCGCAACGGCGGGCTCGGCGTGCTGCACCGCAACCTCTCGATTGAGGACCAGGCGCGCTACGTCGACAAGGTCAAGCGCAGCGAGTCCGGCATGATCACCAACCCGGTGACGACCACGCCGGATGCCACGGTCGCCGAGGTGGACGCCCTGTGTGGCCAGTTCCGCGTGTCCGGCCTTCCCGTGGTGGAGGGCGACGGCAAGCTCGTCGGTATCATCACCAACCGCGACATGCGGTTCGTCTCGCAATTCGAGAAGTCGACCACGCTGGTGCGCGACGTTATGACCAAGCTGCCGCTGATCACCGCGAAGACCGGCATCGACCCGGATTCCGCGATCGCCATCTTCGCGCAGCACAAGATCGAGAAGCTCCCGCTCGTCGATGACAGCGGCCGCCTCACCGGACTCATCACGGTGAAGGACTTCGACAAGACCGAGCAGTACCCGAACGCCACCAAGGACGACGAGGGTCGCCTGCGGGTCGGCGCGGCGATCGGCTTCTTCGGCGATGCCTGGGACCGGGCCGGCGCCCTCGCCGACGCCGGTGTCGACATCATCGTGGTCGACACCGCCAACGGTGACTCGGCCGGTGAGATCAACATCATCCGCAAGCTGAAGGCCGACCCGGCGTTCCGCGGCATCGACATCATCGGCGGCAACGTGGCCACCCGCTCCGGCGCGCAGGCGCTGGTCGAGGCCGGCGCCGACGCCATCAAGGTGGGCGTTGGTCCCGGATCCATCTGCACCACCCGCGTGGTGGCCGGTGTCGGCGTGCCGCAGGTCACCGCGGTGTACGAGGCATCCCTCGCCGCACGCGAGGCCGGCGTTCCGGTGATCGCCGACGGCGGGCTGCAGTACTCGGGTGACATCGCAAAGGCGCTCGTCGCCGGCGCCGAGACCGTGATGCTCGGTTCGCTGCTGGCCGGAACCGACGAGAGCCCGGGCGACCTGGTCTTCGTCAACGGCAAGCAGTTCAAGAACTACCGCGGCATGGGCTCGCTCGGTGCGATGCAGACCCGTGGGCAGAAGACCTCGTACTCCCGCGACCGTTATTTCCAGGCGGATGTCCCGAGCGATGACCAGCTCATCGCCGAGGGCATCGAAGGCCGCGTGCCCTACCGCGGACCGGTCGGCTCGGTGACCTACCAGCTGCTCGGCGGACTGCGCCAGTCGATGTTCTACGTCGGCGCCCGCACCATCGAGGAACTGCGCAACAAGGGCAAGTTCGTGCGCATCACCGCGGCAGGTCTCAAGGAGTCGCACCCGCACGACGTGCAGATGGTCGTGGAGGCCCCGAACTACCGCAAGTAGCGACCCAGCTGATTCCTCAGAGAATGCCCATGTGCCCTGCGCACATGGGCATTCTTTGCAGAATCACGGATGACGCCAGCTCGCCGAGTGCCGACCGCCGAGGCGTCCACCATCGGTCAGCGCTGCGGAAACGGACGAGCGAGCCCGCCGCGGCACGCGCGCTCGCCCGAAAACGCAGCGCTCACCGCAGTGCGGGCAGCCCGGCCACGCCGCGAGAACCCGCCGCGGAAACCTACCCCGAAGGCCGCGTCGGAGGGCGGCGGTAGGCTGGCGTAGTGACTGAGATCGAGATTGGCCGCGCCAAGCGTGCCCGCCGTGAGTATTCCTTCGACGACATTGCGATTGTTCCCAGTCGCCGCACCCGTGACCCGCGCGATGTCTCGGTGAGCTGGTCGATCGACGCCTTCACCTTCGAGGCCCCGGTGATGGCAGCTCCGATGGACTCGGTGGTGTCGCCCGCCACCGCGATCGCGATCGGCAAGCTCGGCGGACTCGGCGTGCTCGACCTCGAGGGCGTGTGGACGCGGTACGAGAACGCCGAAGACGTCCTCGCCGAGATCCGCGACCTGCCGGCCGACGTGGCCACCGCGCGGATGCAGCAGATCTACGCCGAGCCGATCAAGCCGGAGCTGATCAAGGAGCGCCTGGCCGAGATCCGCGCCGCCGGGGTTCCGGTCGCCGGCGCGCTCAGCCCGCAGCGCACCCAGGACCTGCACCAGACCGTGGTCGACGCCGGGGTCGACCTGTTCGTCATTCGCGGCACCACGGTGAGCGCCGAGCACGTGTCGAAGAACGCCGAACCGCTCAACCTGAAGAAGTTCATCTACGAGCTGGACGTGCCGGTGATCGTCGGCGGTGCCGCCACCTACACGGCCGCCCTGCACCTGATGCGCACCGGTGCAGCCGGTGTGCTGGTCGGCTTCGGCGGGGGAGCCGCGTCGACCACCCGCGCCGCGCTCGGCATCCACGCCCCGATGGCCACCGCGGTGGCGGATGTCGCGGGTGCACGCCGCGATTACCTCGACGAGTCCGGCGGACGCTACGTGCACGTGATCGCCGACGGCGGACTGTCGACCAGCGGCGACATCGTCAAGGCGATCGCCTGTGGCGCCGACGCCGTGATGCTCGGCACCGCCCTGGCCCGCGCCGATGACGCCCCCGGCGGCGGATGGCACTGGGGCCCGGAGGCGCACCACGCCGAGCTGCCTCGCGGCAACCGCGTTCAGGTCGGCAGCATTGCCCCGCTCGAGCAGATCCTGTTCGGACCGTCGACCGTGGCCGACGGACGCAGCAACCTGATCGGCGCCGTGCGCCGGTCGATGGCGACGACCGGCTACTCCGACCTCAAGGAGTTCCAGCGGGTCGAGGTCATCGTCGCTCCCTACCACCGTCAGGGGTAGTCGCACACAATCGCCAGGGCTAGCCGTAATCAGCAGCCATGGACTAGTCGTACACAGCAGTCGGTCCGAGGACCGCGGGGCCGGAGGTGGGTATGGCCGGGCAGAAGCCGGTGACCAGATCGTCAAAGTTGGGGCCGGAGGAACGCGCGGCCGCCCTTCACGCGCTGAAGACCAAGGAACTCGACATCCTCGTCATCGGTGGCGGCATCGTCGGCACCGGTTCCGCGCTGGATGCCGTGACCCGCGGGCTCAGCGTCGGCATGGTCGAGGCGCGCGACTGGGCGAGTGGTACCTCCAGTCGGTCGTCGAAACTCGTGCACGGCGGCATCCGCTATCTGGAGCAGTTGGACTTCCGGCTGGTTCGCGAGGCGTTGATCGAGCGCGGCCTGCTGCTGCAGCGCATCGCGCCTCACCTGGTGAAGCCGGTGCGCTTCCTGTACCCGCTCACCAAACCGGTGATCGAGCGGTTGTACGTCGGCGCCGGGATGCTGCTCTACGACCTGTTCAGCTACAGCGGCGGCCGTCCGCCCGGTGTTCCGCACCACCGTCACCTGTCGCGCCGGCAGCTGATGCGCGCGGCGCCCAGCCTGCGCGGCGACGCATTCCGCGGCGGGCTGGTCTACTACGATGCCCAGGTTGATGACGCCCGTTACGTGTCGAGCCTTGCCCGCACCGCGTCGTTCTACGGCGCGCACGTGGCCAGCCGGGTGCGCGTCGAGGGGTTCCTCAAGGTGGGCGAGCGGGTGGTCGGGGTCACCGCGCACGACCTCGAGACCGGCGAACGGTTCGAGATCAAGGCCCGCCAGGTGGTGAACGCCACCGGCGTGTGGACCGATGACACCCAAGCGATGGTGGGGGAGCGCGGCCAGTTCAAGGTGCGCGCCTCGAAGGGCGTGCACCTGGTGGTGCCGCGTGACCGCTTCCAGTCCAAGGTGGGGCTGCTGCTCCGCACCGAGAACAGTGTGCTGTTCGTGATCCCCTGGGGCCGGCACTGGCTGATCGGCACCACCGACACCGACTGGAACCTCGACAAGGCGCACCCGGCCGCCACCGCAGCCGACATCGACTACCTGCTGAAACGGGTGAATGAGGTGCTGAACGTGCCGCTCACCCGGGAAGACGTCGAAGGCGTCTACGCCGGGCTGCGCCCGCTGCTGGCGGGGGAGAGCGACCAGACCTCCAAGCTCAGCCGCGAGCACATCGTCGCGCACACCGTTCCGGGACTCGTGGTCGTGGCCGGCGGCAAGTGGACCACATACCGGGTGATGGCGAAGGACGCGATCGACGCCGCCGTCGACGCGCTGGACGGCAAGATCCCGGCATCCACCACCCACGAGGTGAGCCTGCTCGGCGCCGAGGGCTACCAGGCGGCGTGGAACAAACGCGGCAAGATCGCCCGGGCGTTCGGGATTCACAAGGTGCGGGTGGAGCACCTCCTGAACCGGTACGGGGTGCTCACCGACGAACTGCTCGATCTGATCCGCTCCCGGCCCGAGCTCAAGGACGCGCTGCCCGGCGCCGACGATTACATCCAGGCCGAGGTGGTCTACGCGGCAACCCACGAGGGCGCGCTGCACCTCGACGACGTGCTCGCCCGGCGCACCAGGGTGTCGATCGAGGCGTGGGACCGCGGGGTGTCTGCCGCGCCGGTCGCCGCGAGGTTGATGGGCGACGCGCTCGGCTGGGACCAGGCCAGGATCGACCGTGAGGTCGCGTTCTACCTGAAACGGGTCGAGGCCGAACGGGCGAGTCAGCAGCAACCGGATGACGCGTCCGCCGATCGTGTGCGGCTGGAAGCGCCAGACATCAGCACCACCCCGCTGGCTCCGTAGTCCCGCGCCGACGCTGGAATGCGCTGACGTAGACTGGATCGACCGCCACCAAACCCCGAAAGGGCCCATCCTCATGGTTGATCTTCGGCGCGTCCAACTCCCGGGCGTCGGAATATTGCACACCTTCGTCACCGAGGACGGCGGCAAGGTCGGCGTTGTCACCCACCGCTCCGGCCACAGCGATCTGATCAGCTTTGCCGAGGCCGCGGACGGAGCGGATGCCGTCAAGGTGTCGTTGCGTCTCGACGAAGACGAGGCCCGCACCCTCGCCGAATTGCTCGGCGGAACCCAGATCACCCAGTCCCGGTCGAGCGTCTCGGAGATCCCCGGGCTCGCCATCGACTGGTTCCCCGTCGACTACGACGACTACATCGCAGGCAAGCCGCTCGGCGACCTCGCCGAGCATGGCGCCGTCGGATGCACCGTTGTGGCCGTCGTGCGCGGAGACGCCACGAACCCGGTGCCCTCGGATGAGTTCAAGGTCTTCCCCGGTGACACCCTGGTGCTCGCCGGCGCGCCGGAGAAGGTCGCCAAGGCGTTCCAGTTCTACCGAACGGGTGAAGTGAAGTCGAAGGCTGCCGCCGCAGCGCCGCCGGGAGAATAGCGGATGCATCTCGGCCAAGACCTCCTCGTCCTCGGCATCCTGTTCGTCCTCGCGTATGTGCTCGGCAGAGCAGGCAAGCTGATCGGACTCCCGGTCATCCCCATCTACATGGTGGTCGGTCTGCTGGCGAGCCCGCACGTCGGCTGGTTCCCGCTCGACTTCGACACCCAGCGGGTCGAGCTGATCGCCGTCTTCGGCTTGATCATGCTGCTGTTCAACCTCGGCCTCGAATTCGATCAGGACGCGTTCTTCAACAACGCCGGCAAGCTGCTGATCTCCGGCGGTTCGTACATCGTGCTCAACATGGGCGTCGGGCTGGCCTTCGGGTTCATGATCGGGTGGGGGCCCCGCGAGGCCCTCGTGATCGCCGGCATGACCGCAACATCCTCGAGCGCCATCGTCACCAAGCTCATCATCGAACTGCGGCGCCTCGCCAACGACGAGACGCCGATGATCCTCGGCGTGACCGTGGTCGAAGACATCTTCATCGCCATCTACCTGGCTGTGGTCGGGGTGGTACTGAGCGGTGAGACCGACCTCGGGCCGATCGTGGTGAAACTCGGGGTGGCGTTCCTGTTCCTGGTGGTGATGTTCTCGCTCGCCCGGTGGGGTGGTCGCGTCGTGTCGCGGCTGATCCAGGCCAAGGATGACGAGCTGTTCACCATCCTGTTCTTCGGGCTCGCGCTCGCCTTCGCCGGCATCGGCGAACTGCTCGGCGTCACCGACGCGATCGGCGCGTTCCTGATCGGACTGGTGCTCGGCGCCACCCGATTCCGCACCCGGATCGAACACATCGCGCTGCCGTTGCGCGACGTGTTCGGCGCGTTCTTCTTCCTGAACTTCGGGCTGGCGTTGAACCCCGCCACCTTCGGCGAGGTGCTCGGCCCGGTGGCCGCCGCCATCGGGATGACCATCGTGCTGAACCTGATCGCCGGACAGTTCGTGGCATGGATCAACAAGATGGGCCCGCAGGCCGGATTCAACACCGCCGTGATCTTGCAGAACCGTGGCGAGTTTGCCCTAATCCTCGCCACGCTCGCGCTCGCGGCGGGCTTGGACGACCGGATGACGCCATTCGCCGGGCTCTACGTGCTGGTGATGTCGGTGATCGGCCCGCTCATGGCCGTGAACTCGGAGCGGATCGGCGGCTGGTTCGGCGCTCCAAGCCGCAAGAAGAAGAAACAAGCGGCCGCCAGAGCCGCGGCCGAGCGCGAGGCAGCGCTGACCGGTGAAATGCCGGTAGGGGGTGCGGTGGTGACCGACACCCTTGAGGCCGAGGCGCCCACGAAGGGCACCATCGACTCCAGCGTGGAGCGCGCGATGAGCGAGCGCGACGAACAGATAGCGCGCGAGCGGGATCCGGAGTACTAAACCGTGTGGAACGTTGCGCGCAGGCCGCGCTGGATCGCCATGCTCGTGCTGTGTCTAGCAGTGGCGGCGGCATTCGCGCTGCTCGGCCAGTGGCAGCTGGAACGAAGCGTCGACGAGGCCACCGTGATCGACCGCGACACCGAGACGGTGCAGCCGATCGACCGGCTCACCGAGCCGCAGCGCGCGGTGACCGAGGCGATGGCCGGCCATGTCGTCTCGGCGACCGGGGCGTTCGTGCCCGGCGAGTTCACCGTGCTCTCCGACCGTCAGCAAGACGGCGAGAGCGGGTACTGGCTGGTCGGGCAGTTCAGGGTGGGCGCCACCGAGGCCGAGCGGCAGACGGGGCCGAGCCTGGCCGTCGCGATCGGGTGGGCACCGACATCCGCTGAATTGGACGGCGTCATCGATCGCCTGCCGGACGGTCCCCTCGAGATCACCGGCCGGTACCTGCCCAGCGAGGCGCCCACCGATTCCGACTTCGAGAACGGCGAGCACTCGAGCCTTGCCATCGCCGCACTGATCAACCAGTGGCAGTCGGTCGACGATGTGTACGGCGGCTATCTCGTGCTGCACGATGACGTCGGCCAGCAGCTGATCTCCTCGCCGAAGCCGAGCGAGGAAGTCCAGCTCAACTGGCTGAACATCTTCTACGCGGCCGAATGGGTGATCTTCGCCGGGTTCGCCATCTACCTGTGGTACCGGCTGGTGAAGGATGCCTGGGAGCGTGAGCTCGAGGAAGCTGCCGAGCTGGCCGCCCAGCAATCGCGCGACCCGCAAAAGGTAGACTGACCCCCATGGCATTGGCTCCAAAACCCGAGACGTTCCCGCAGATTCGGAGCGGCCTCAAGTTCTATCAGGTAACCGCATACATCACCGGAGTCATGCTGCTTTTGCTGTGCGCCGAGATGATCGCCAAGTACTGGTTCGGCAGCGAGATCGAACTCGGCGGCGCGTACGGTTTCCTGGCGCTGGTGCCGGATGGCACCGTGCAGGCGGTGAACCTGAGCACCGGCATCCTGATCGTGCACGGCTGGTTCTACGTGATCTACCTGATCGCCTGTTTCCGACTCTGGACCTTCATGCGCTGGAACCTGCCGCAGCTTCTGCTGATGGCGACCGGTGGCGTCGTTCCGTTCCTGTCCTTCATCGTCGAAGTACGGCTGTCTCGCACGATCAATTCCTATCTCACCAACCGTGAAGCCGAACTAGCGGAGGCCGCCCATTAACGCACTCACCGACACCCAGCCGGGAGCCGACGGACTCGAGAACGAGGAGGCGCCGGTGGTGACAGCTCCCGGAACCTCGCACCAACCGGTGCTCGTCGTCGACTTCGGAGCCCAGTACGCCCAGCTGATCGCGCGCCGTGTGCGCGAGGCGAACGTGTACTCCGAGATCGTGCCGCACACCATCAGCGCCGCCGAGGTGGCCGCGAAGAACCCCGCAGGCATCGTGCTGAGCGGTGGCCCGTCCAGCGTGTACGAGGAGGGGTCGCCTTCACTGGATACCGGAATCCTCGCGCTTGGCGTGCCCGTGCTCGGCATCTGCTACGGATTCCAGGTGATGGCCACTCAGCTCGGCGGCGAGGTCTCGCAGACCGGCCAGCGCGAATACGGCGCAACGCCGGTGACGCTGAAGGGGAACGGCGGCACGCTGCTCGCCGGCCAGCCGATCGCGCAGACCACCTGGATGAGCCACGGCGACGCCGTCTCGAAGGCACCGGACGGGTTCGAGGTGCTGGCGTCGAGCGAGTCGACCCCGGTTGCCGCGTTCGCCAACGACGAGCGCAAGCTCTACGGCGTGCAGTGGCACCCCGAGGTCAAGCACTCCGAGTTCGGCCAGCGTGTGCTGGAGAACTTCTTGCACACCGCGGCGGGAATCCCCGGCGACTGGAACCCCGGCAACGTCATCGCCGAGCAGGTGGAGCGGATTCGCGCCCAGATCGGCACCGGCAAGGTGATCTGCGGCCTGTCCGGCGGGGTGGATTCCGCCGTCGCCGCCGCACTCGTGCACGCCGCCGTGGGCGATCAGCTCACCTGCGTGTTCGTCGATCACGGCCTGCTGCGCAAGGACGAGCGCCGCCAGGTCGAAGAGGATTACGTCACGGCCACCGGCATCCGGTTGATCACCATCGACGCCGAGCAGCAGTTCCTCGACGCGCTCGAGGGCGTCAGCGACCCGGAGCAGAAGCGCAAGATCATCGGACGCGAGTTCATCCGCACCTTCGAGCAGGCGCAGGCCGAGCTCGTGGCGGAGTCCGCAGCCGACGGCGACCCGATCCGGTTCCTCGTGCAGGGCACGCTGTATCCGGATGTCGTGGAGTCCGGTGGCGGAACCGGCACGGCGAACATCAAGAGCCACCACAACGTGGGCGGCCTGCCGGAAGATCTGCAGTTCGAGCTGGTCGAGCCGCTGCGCACCCTGTTCAAGGACGAGGTACGCGCGATCGGCCGTCAGCTGGGGCTGCCCGAGGTCATCGTCGGCCGCCAGCCGTTCCCCGGCCCCGGGCTCGGCATCCGGATCGTCGGCGAGGTCACCAAGGACCGCCTCGACCTGCTGCGCGAGGCGGATGCCATCGTGCGCGCCGAGCTGACCATGGCCGGCCTCGATGGCGACATCTGGCAGTGCCCGGTGGTGCTGCTGGCCGACGTGCGCTCGGTGGGCGTGCAGGGCGACGGCCGCACCTACGGGCACCCGATCGTGCTGCGCCCGGTGTCCTCTGAAGACGCGATGACCGCCGACTGGACCCGTGTGCCGTACGACGTGCTGGCGCGGATCTCGAACCGCATCACCAATGAGGTGAAGGATGTGAACCGCGTGGTTCTCGACGTCACGTCTAAGCCGCCGGGAACCATCGAGTGGGAGTAGTTGTCCTGCTCCACTGACAGGACAACAAGAAGAGGCCGCCCGGTTCGGGCGGCCTCTTCTTCTCTTACGCGAGGAGGTTTAGTTGTTGCTGTTGAAGATCGCCAGGATACGCAGGATCTCGGTGTACAGCCACACCACGGTGACCATGATGCCGAAGGCAGCCTGCCAGCCGAAGATGCGCGGTACGCCACGCTCGACGCCGGTCTTCACGTTCTCGAAGTCCATCACCAGCGAGTAGGCGGCGAGCAGCACAACGAAGAGGCCGATGATGACACCGAGCGGGATGCCCATGATCTCGACGTCGCGCAGGCCGAACATGCTGTCGGTTGCGCCGAACATCATCAGGCCGAAGTTCACCAGCGAGAACGCGGCGTAACCGACCATGGCGACCAGGAAGATCTTGGTCATCTTCGGAGTGGCGCGCACCTTGCCGCTGAGGAACAGCGCGAGGGTGACTCCGACGACACCCAGGGTGCCGAAGACCGCCTGGGCGACGATGCCATCCCACATGCTGTTGAAGATGGCGGAGATGCCACCGACGAACAGACCCTCGAACAGGGCGTAGGTCAGGATGAGCGCCTTCGACGGCATCTTCTTGAAGATGTTGACCAGGGCGAGCACGAGGCCCACCAGGGCGCCGACGATGGCGAGGGCGGGGATCATCCAGCCGACCACGGCGCCGACGACCAGCACAGCGAAGGCCACGAGGGTCTTCACGATGGTGTCTTCGTACGTCATCCGCTCTTCGACAGGCAGCAACACCGGCTGAGCGGCCGGACGGTCACCCTCGGTCGCTGCGGGACGGCCGTAGAGTTCGTCGAGCTGCGCCGCGGTCATCGTGGGAGCGGAGCCCTTGAATGCCGGGGAGTTATTGAAAGCGGGGTTGGCCATGCTGTGGTCTTCTCCTTCGATACCTGCTCAAGTTGCTGGGTATAACAGCCAATCTATCGGGATTCTTCCCTTATTTTGCTGGGGATCCGCCCTATTCCGGCGATTAACCGAGCAATCCACGCCGACAGGGCGCAGATTGCGAGCGCGAACACCAACGCCGGCAGCATCCCGGAGTATTCGCTGGAGACGGTGGCCACCACGACCCCGCCCGCGATCACGAACAGCACGGTGCCGTAACTCTTCAGCGGACGGTGCCGAATCAGCAGCCACGCCAGGTACGGGATCGCCAGGGTCCACACCGATTGCGGGCCGGTCAGCAGCAGCCAGATCTGCACCCCGCAGGGGAACACCACCAGGTGGCGCCGCCAGCCCGCGGCCGGCATGATCCACCAGCCGATGGTGTGCAGCGCGGTGCCGGTGATCAGGGGAACCAGGAACTGGGTGCTCGCCGCCTGCAGGCCGATCATCCCGCCCAGGATGAACAGAATCCCGGCCAGGTACCGCCCCCGATAGCTGCCCCAGCGCAGCGGCAGCAGCGCCGTGGGCTCCGGCGACGAATCAGCCGGCATTGTTGATGATGACGACGGCCAACACCACCAGCGCGGCGAGCAGCAGCACCCCGCCGGCGACGATCCCGGAGATCCCGAGGGCGGTGAGCCGACGTCGCGCCGGCCGTGGCCCGCTCGGCCGGATCGCGCCAGGGATCACGGATGCCGGATGCGCGAGCACCCGAGTGCCGCAGCGGATGCAGAATTTCCACTCGGAGGCGAGGCTCGCAGTGCAGTTCGCGCAGGTCTCCATGGTGCGACTCAGTTTAGGGTTTACGGGTGACCGATTCGCTCCGCCCCCTTGTCATCGGCCATCGCGGCGCACCCGGCTATCGCCCGGAGCACACCGCGTCGTCGTACCGGCTCGCGCTCGCCCTCGGCGCTGACGCCGTGGAACCCGACATCGTCGCCACCAGAGACGGCGTGCTGGTGCTGAGGCACGAGAACGAAATTTCGGGAACGACGGATGTCGCGGCGCATCCGGAATTCGCCGACCGGCGCACCACAAAGGTGATCGACGGCGTGAAGCTCACCGGCTGGTTCACCGAGGACTTCACCTGGCCAGAGCTCGCCACCCTGCGCGCCACCGAGCGGATCCCCGCGGTGCGGCAGGCCAACACCACGTTCAACGGCATGCACGGGATTATTCGGCTGCGCGACCTGCTGCCGATCATCGACGACGCATCGGATGCCGCGGGCCGGCAGTTGGCGATGGTGGCCGAGATCAAGCACGCCACGTACTTCGAATCGATCGGGTTGCCGCTGGACGAGCTGGTGGCCGCCGAGCTCGCGGGTTGGGCTACCCCCGAGTCGCTGATCCTCGAGTCGTTCGAGCAGACGTTGCTCGGCCAGCTGAAGGCCCGCGGCATCCCTGGCCACTACGTCTACCTGGTCGAGGCGACCGGCTCGCCGGCCGACCTCGTGGCGCAGCACGGCAAGGCGGCGCTGTCGTACGCCGCGCACGTCACCTTGGCCGGCCTCGTGGGGCTTGCCCGCGAGGTGGACGGGGTGAGTGTGAACAAGTCGATGATCCTCACCGAAACCGCGGTGGGCACCGAGACAACCGATCTGGTGGCGCGCGCCCACGCCGCCGGGCTGGCGGTCTACACCTGGACGCTGCGCGCCGAGAACCGGTTCCTCGCCAAGTCATTCCGCCGCGGCTCGCGCGGTGCCGAGTTCGGCGACTGGTTGAGCGAGTTCCAGCTGATCATGCGCACCGGGATCGACGGCGTCTTCGCCGACCAGCCCGACCTGGCCATCGAGGCGCGCGAAACGCTCTGACCGCTTCTCCCGCTGGTCGAGCTCGTCGAGACCGTTGTCAGCGGCGACGCCTAGAATTGTTGGGACATGACGTACGTTCTCGACGGAACCACCGCCCCCGATGACCGGCTGCTCGCGGGGCTCAACCCGCAGCAGCGCGAAGCCGTCGAATATCGCGGATCCGCGCTCCTCATTCTGGCTGGCGCCGGCTCAGGTAAGACGAGCGTGCTCACCCGTCGCATCGCGAGCCTGCTGCAGGCCCGCGAAGCCTGGCCGAGCCAGATCCTCGCCATCACCTTCACCAACAAGGCCGCCGCCGAGATGCGGGAGCGGGTCGAGGCAATCGTCGGCGACTCCGCCCGTGGCATGTGGATCTCCACCTTCCACTCCGCGTGCGTGCGCATCCTGCGTCGCGAGGCCGAGGTGTTCGGCTACTCCAAGAGCTTCACCATCTACGACTCTGCCGACTCGCGCGCCCTGCTGAAACGCATCATCAAGGAGCTGGATGCCGACACCTTCGGCATCACGGTCAGCAAGGCCGCCGGGCAGATCTCGAAGCTGAAGAACGAGCTCGCGGATGTCGAGAGTTACGCCCGCGGGGTGAACTTCAACGATCCGGCCGAGGCGATGTTCGTCGAGATCTTCCGCCGCTACACCCAGCAGCTCAGCCGCGCGAACGCCTTCGACTTCGATGACCTGATCGCGCAGACGGTGTACCTGTTCCGGGCATTCCCGAAGGTGGCGGCGCTCTACCAGCGACGATTCCGGCACATCCTGGTTGACGAGTACCAGGACACCAACCACGCCCAGTACTCGCTGATCCGCGAACTGACCAGGCCACCGGCATCCGAAGATCTGGAAGGCGCCGTCGGCTTCGATGGGATGCCGCTGCGCGCTTCGGCGGCGCCGCTCGGGGCGGCAGCGCTCACCGTGGTCGGCGACTCAGACCAGTCGATTTACGCGTTCCGGGGCGCCGACATCCGCAACATTGTGGAGTTCGAACGCGATTTCCCCGGCGCCAGGGTGATCCTGCTCGAGCAGAACTACCGGTCGACGCAGAACATCCTTGACGCGGCGAACGCCGTGATCTCGAACAACTTCGACCGCAAAGACAAGCGGCTGTTCACCACCATCGGCTCCGGCGACAAGATCGTCGGGTTCACCGGGTACTCCGGGCATGACGAGGCCCAGTTCGTGGCCGACGAGATCATCGCCATGCACGAAGCGGGCATGGACTACAAGGACATGGCGGTGTTCTACCGCACCAACTCGCAGACCCGTGCGCTGGAAGAGATCTTCATCCGCTCCGCGCTGCCTTACCGGGTGCTCGGCGGCACCAAGTTCTACGAGCGCGCCGAGATCAAAGACGTGATGGCGTACCTCACCACCGTCGCCAACCCGCTCGACCCGATGGCGCTGCGGCGCATCATGAACGTGCCGAAGCGCGGCATCGGCCCGGCCACCGAGGCCGCGGTGCAACTGCACGCCGACACCAAGGACATCAGCCTGCGCGAATCCTTGCGCGAGGCCGACCAGTTCGGGCTCGGCCCCAAGGTCACCGGCGCCCTGCTCGGGCTGGGTGCGATCCTCGACGAGGCCACCATGATGGCCGTCACCGCGCCGGTCGCCGAGGTGCTCAAGTTCATCCTCGACAAGACCGGACTGGTCGAGGCGCTGCGCTCCTCGCGCGACCCGCAAGACGAGGCCAGGGCCGAGAACGTGGAGGAGCTGCTCGCGGTCACCCGCGAGTTCCAGCGGAACAACCCCGAGGGCACGCTGATCGACTTCCTCACCGAGACCGCGCTGGTCGCGGCGGCCGACGAACTGGATGACTCCAGCGGAACCGTGTCGCTGATGACCCTGCACACCGCGAAGGGCCTCGAGTTCGACGCCGTGTTCCTCACCGGCGTCGAGGAAGACCTGCTGCCGCACCGGATGAGCGCGGGGGAGCCCGGCGGACCCGCCGAGGAGCGCCGCCTGTTCTACGTGGGCATCACCCGGGCCCGCAAGAAATTGTTCCTCTCGCTGGCGATGACCCGCGCCCAGTTCGGCGAGGTGAACGTGGCCATGCCGAGCCGCTACCTGCAGGAGATCCCCGCCGACCTGATCGACTGGAAGCAGTCACCTGGCATGGCGAACTCCCGCGGTGGCACGCAGCCGCGGGCGCTGAACGCCCACCGGCCCGGCTTCCACGATGACCGCTCGTTCGGGCAGAACGCGCTGCCGCCGGCCCCCAAGAAGAAGACGGAGTGGGCGAACACCGTCACCGGCAAGGTGCGCGACAACGGCGACCTCACCCTCGTCGCGGGCGACCGGATCAAACACACCGACTTCGGTGAGGGACGCGTCACCGCGGTTACCGGCGTCGGCTCCAAGAGCATCGCCGAGGTGCAGTTCGACACCGCCGGCCGCAAGCGGCTGCTGATCAAGATCGCGCCGATCGAGAAGCTGTAAGGCTCAGCGCCGAACCGGAATGCCGGCCAGGTCGCACAACGCCGGGTTGTAATCCCGCGCCCGGTAATACTCGCCATGCGTGCCCACCGACGCCGTGTAGCCGCTGCCGTCGAACTCCTCGGTATAGCGGTCGATCGGGTTCTGCTCGGCCCGGTTCGAGTGCGCCGGGAAGCCGAGGTAATCGGTGGCGCGCCAGAGGCTGATCCAGCGGTCCACCGGCATCGCGCCAGTCCCGGGAGCTACGGATTTCGCGGCATCCGCAGCCCACGGATCACGCGCGAGCAGACGTGGGCGCTCGCACGGCGTGGTGCCCAGCACATCCGGCCCCAGTAGTTCGGGGAAGAACCGGCCGAAGTATGGCCGCAGCTGCACGCCGAAGGTCAGCAGCGAGACCCGTTGCCGCGTGATCTCTCGGTCTTCGTGCGAGGAGAGCAGGAACAGCGCCGCCGTGCAGACGACCGCGCCCATGCTGTGCGCGGCCAGCACCACGCGGCGCTGCTCCGGTCGCGAGCCGGCGCGCTCGGCCTGCAGCCACCACAGCACGCGGCGTGCCACCTCGGGAGCCGCGCGTTCGGTGTAACAGGGCGGGCCGAGCGGATGCCCGGACCTCGGCAGGAAGCAGGCCAGATCCCAGACCGTAGCGAGCGGTCGCTGCGTGCCGGAGCCGAGCACCAGCCCGGCGACCGTCAGCGCGGCAATCAGCGCCCAGCCGGTCATGGTCACGTCGAGGAACGGGGTGAGGAACCGAGCGGCCGGCGCCGGCAGCAGCCAGGGGAGTGTCAGCGCGAGCGTGGCGGCGATCAGTCCAGAGCCGGCGAGGATTCCGGTCACCGGTTCGGCAAGGTGCAGCCGTGCCGCGCGATCACGCTTGCCGAGGATCGCCGGTTGCAGCAACACCGCAAGCTCCTCCGGGGTGCCCGGGCGCATCGGTGCGTCGCCGGGAGTGCCGGGCCGCCCGAGCGGGCCGAGAAGCGTGCGACGCAACCACTGCGCCAACCGCGCATCGAGGCTGCGGCGGCGCGCGAGCACCACGGTGAGCAGGGCTGCCACCACCAGCAGCAGCGCAAAGGACAGCAGGCCGAACGCCGAATGGAACGCCGGCACGTCGAGGTCGGGGTCGGCGAGCGCACTGCCGTCGCCGGGAGAGGCCTGCGGCACCGGGGGACGGATGCCGGGAGCGAGCGTGCTCGCGCCGGCTCCACCGTTCAGCCAGTCGCCGATGCCGACCGTGACCAGGGCCGACCAGATCAGCCCCGCCGTCAGCGAGAAACCGAGAAAGATCACCGGCGCGAACCCGTGCCAGGCGCGATACCGACGGGCACCGCGCAGTGGAAAGAACGCCGCGGCCACCACCAGCAGCATCGCCGCCCCGACGACCGTGAGCTGCGCGACATCCGCCGCCCACAGATTGACACCGGCAATCCGCAACGGCTGCGGGCGCGCCGCCGGGACGCCGACCGCCAGGGCAACCAGCGCCACCAGCCACAGGATGCCGCACGCCACCGTCAGCGCCACCGACCACCGCGGGCGACGGGTCGCGGCCGCGTTCCGGCTGGCCGGGCCGTGCTCGAACGGCATGGTCTTCGTGACGGCCGCGGTGCCGATGGCGAGGAGCAGAAGAGTCACGGATGCCGCGAACCCGACCAGCCCGAAAACCGAGCCGCCCGCCCAGATCGCGGTGAACAGGGCGAGCGAGGTGGCGCTGATCCCCGCGGCGAGGTGGGCGAGCGCCAGTTTGTTGGTGTCGCCGCTGCGCTGCCAGAAACCCGGGCGGCCGAGCAGCGGTGTGTCGTCGTGCCGCACCGCCAGTGCGTCGGGGTCGATGAACTGCTCCGCGACGTCGTACCGCAGCCGTGAGGCCGCCGACAGCGCCCACAGGGCGCCGACCGTGACGAGCGGAACCAGCGAGAACAGAGCAAGCCGCCGGCCGGGCAGCCAGGTGCCGAACGGGGCCAGCCCGTCCGAGAGCACCGTGCAGACGAGCACCCCGTCGCGGTAGCACTGCAGCGCCACGACATCCAGCGCCAGAGTGCCGACCGCCCCAACCAACAGCAACGTCAGCAGCACGCCGAAGGCGCGAATGACCGCGGCTCGGCCGCTCAGCCGGGCGGGGGCCCCGCCGTTCGGCAGCTGCCAGGTCCAGATCGCCGCGTTTGCGAGCGAGAACGGCAGCAGCAGCGCCCATCCGGCGCGGGCGAGGCCGGCCAACACCACGCCGCCCAGACCGCCGACGGTGGGGGTACCCCGAACCATGCCGCCCCAGGAATATGCCTCCCGGCGAACCCCCCGCGGGATGTCACCGCGATCGGTCACGGCGTCCGGTTCGGTGACCCGTCGCTTCAGCGCGGCTGCGGTGGGGCGGAAGAAGAAGCCGAGCTTGTCACCGGCGGCGAACTCGACTTCGTCCGCTGGCAGGTCGAGCAGGTCGTGAGGTTTGGTGTTGTTGATGCCGTGAACGCGCAGTTCCAGCACAGCGGGCGCCGCGGCATCCGTCTGATTCGACGTCCTGACCACCCCCTCAGGCAGCGCGAGTCGCGTGGCCCCATGCTAGGGCTGCGGTGCGCGGCAGGGAAGAGCGGCGGCTCAGCCGACGGTGGTGCCGAGCAGCGAGCCGATGCCGTAGGTGAGCGCCAGCGCCAGCACCCCGCCGATGATGACCCGGATGGTGGGCCGCGCCATCGGGCTGTTGCCGAGGTATGCGCCGAGCGCGCCGGTAATTGCCAATGCCAGCAGAGTGGATACGGCGATCGCCGGGATCCGCCACTCGAGCGGGGCCAGCAGCACCGCGAGCAACGGCAGCACCGATCCGATCGTGAACGACACCGCGGAGGCGAGCGCGGCATGCCAGGGGCTGGACACCTCGTGCTCGCTGATGTGTAGCTCGGCCTCGAGGTGCGCGGCGAGCGCATCGTGCGCGGTCAGCTCCTCGGCGACGGAGCGGGCGGTGCCATGGCTGAGGCCCTTGGACCGGTAGATCTCGGTGAGCTCGTCGAGCTCACCGTCCGGGTCATCCACGAGCTCTTGTCGCTCCAGCGCGATGGCGGCGCGTTCGGTGTCGCGCTGCGCGCTCACCGACACGTACTCACCGAGCGCCATCGACACCGCGCCGGCGATCAGGCCGGCGACGCCCGCGGTCAGAATCGGCGCGATCGCCGACGTGGCTGCCGCAACACCGACGATCAGCGCGGCAGTGGAGACGATTCCGTCGTTGGCGCCGAGAACACCGGCGCGCAGCCAGTTCAGGCGCGACGCAAGGCCTGGGGCATGGGGTTCGACACGGACCGACTGGCTCTCACTCACACTGCGATTGTCCGCGTCCGGGCGGGGGGCGGCAAGCATGGCAAGACTTGCCTAACCAGGGAAACAATGCCCGAACTTAACGCGCTAAGAGCGCCCCTGGTCGCCTGCCATTTCATACGGAGGGGTAAAGTTTCCCATGGCCCATTTATCTCGACGTCGAACTATCTCGGCGTCAAGAGAGTGGCGGACATCACCGGGTGCTGTTCGATCAGCACAGCGACGCATTGGAAGAACATAGTGGATCTTTTCGAGTACCAGGCCAGGGACCTTTTCGAGTCCTACGGAGTGCCTGTGCTTCAGGGCCTCGTGGCCGACACCCCCGAAGAAGCGAAGGCGGCCGCTGAGAAGCTCGGTGGCACCGTCGTCGTCAAGGCGCAGGTGAAGACCGGCGGCCGCGGCAAGGCTGGCGGCGTCAAGGTCGTCCACAACCCGGACGACGCCTTCACCGCAGCCGAGCAGATTCTCGGCCTCGACATCAAGGGTCACGTCGTCAAGCGCGTCATGATCGCCGCCGGTGCGCGCATCGACAAGGAGTACTACTTCTCCCTGCTGCTCGACCGCGCCAACCGCTCCTACCTCTCGATGGCCAGTGTCGAGGGCGGCATGGAGATCGAAGAGCTCGCCGTCGAGCGCCCGGAGGCACTCGCCCGCATCGAGGTGAACCCGCTGGAGGGCATCACCCCCGCGAAGGCTGCCGAGATCGCCAAGGCCGCTGGCTTCGCCGACGACATCGCCCCGAAGGTGGCCGACGTCTTCGTCAAGCTGTGGGACGTCTACAAGGGCGAGGACGCCACCCTGGTTGAGGTGAACCCGCTGGTACTTACCGAGGACGGCGAGGTCATCGCCCTGGATGGCAAGGTCACCCTCGACGAGAACGCGTCGTTCCGTCACCCTAAGCACGAGCTGCTCGAGGACAAGGCCGCGGCCGACCCGCTCGAGGCCAAGGCCAAGGAGAACGACCTCAACTACGTCAAGCTCGACGGCCAGGTCGGCATCATCGGTAACGGTGCCGGGCTCGTCATGTCGACGCTGGACGTCGTCGCCTACGCAGGAGAGAACCACGGCGGCGTGAAGCCCGCCAACTTCCTCGACATCGGCGGCGGAGCATCCGCAGAGGTGATGGCAGCCGGCCTCGACGTGATCCTCAACGACCCGCAGGTGAAGGCCGTGTTCGTCAACGTCTTCGGTGGCATCACCGCGTGTGACGCCGTGGCCAAGGGCATTGTCGGCGCGCTCGCCGAGCTCGGCCACGCCGCCAACAAGCCACTGGTCGTGCGCCTCGACGGCAACAAGGTCGAAGAAGGCCGCGCCATCCTGAACGAGGCCAACCACCCGCTCGTCACCCTCGCCGCCACCATGGACGAGGGCGCCGACAAGGCCGCCGAGCTGGCTCACGCCGCCGCCTGAGACACGATCGAGGAATAAGAACAGCATGTCTATCTTTCTGAACAAGGACTCCAAGGTCATCGTGCAGGGCATCACCGGCGGTGAGGGCACCAAGCACACCGCCCTCATGCTGAAGGCCGGCACCCAGGTCGTCGGTGGCGTCAACGCTCGCAAGGCCGGCACCACGGTGCTGCACGGCGACGTCGAACTGCCCGTCTTCGGCACCGTCAAGGAAGCCATGGAGAAGACCGGCGCCGACGTGTCGATCGCCTTCGTGCCCCCGGCATTCACCAAGGACGCCATGGTCGAGGCCATCGACGCCGAGATCCCGCTGCTGGTCGTGATCACCGAGGGTGTTCCCGTCGGCGACACCGCCGAGGCCTGGGCCTACGCCCAGAAGCAGGGCAACAAGACCCGCATCATCGGGCCGAACTGCCCCGGCATCATCACCCCCGGTGAGGCACTGGTCGGCATCACCCCGGCGAACATCACCGGCAAGGGACCGATCGGCCTCGTGTCGAAGTCGGGCACCCTGACCTACCAGATGATGTACGAACTGCGCGATCTGGGCTTCTCCACCGCCATCGGCATCGGCGGCGACCCGGTCATCGGCACCACCCACATCGACGCGCTCGCCGCGTTCGAGGCGGACCCGGAGACCAAGGCCATCGTCATGATCGGTGAGATCGGTGGCGACGCTGAAGAGCGCGCCGCTGAGTTCATCAAGGCCAACGTCACCAAGCCGGTCGTCGGCTACGTCGCGGGCTTCACCGCCCCCGAGGGCAAGACCATGGGCCACGCCGGCGCCATCGTCTCCGGTTCGGCTGGCACCGCCCAGGCGAAGAAGGAAGCCCTTGAGGCGGCAGGCGTCAAGGTCGGCAAGACGCCGTCCGAGACCGCCACGCTGATGCGTGAGGTACTCGCGGCGCTCTAAGAGTCGTCGAACGGATGCCGCGGATGTCGCTGGCATCTACTCCCCGGAAGGCCTGCCCTGGTGGCGGGCCTTCCGTCGTTTCCGAACTTGCGGCCGGGACCACCACCGCGTTTGCGCGAGCGCGGCTAGAACGGCCGAGCGCCCTGGCCGCGGCGGGAGCGCTCGGCCGTTTTCGCAGCTCTCAGTCGGAGTGGGTGGCGTCGGGGTGCTCGAGGCCTTTGAACGGGCGCAGGCGTTCGATGAACGCCTGGCGCTCGGCGTCGGGCAGGGCGGTGGCACGGTACGAGATCGCGATGAACTGCGGCTTCATGACGCCTCTGCGACTCATCTTCGCGGCGTCGCCCGTCGGATCCCGGCGCACATCGGTGATCGCCACGTACAGCCCGTCGTGCTCGCCCTCGGCGCCACCCTGCCACTGCCATTGCTCATCGGGATCCGCGGTGCCGAAGGACTCCGCGAACTCCTCCGGCGACGACGGATCGAAGTTGTCGATCTCGACCTCGCCCAGGCCGTACTCCTTGGCTACCGCGGAGATCATGTCGATCACGCGGTACCAGTCCTCCGCACGGTCCGGCACGCTCGTGCTCTGCCGCATCCCGGATTCGACCCCCACATAGAGCGAGCCACCCCCGTAGCCGTTCTCGTCCCAGGGAGTGACCAGCTGGGGCCAGGAGGGATCGTCCTCCCACCGCAGGCCGAACTCGGCAGTCAACTTCTCCTCGATGCTGCCGAGGAACTCAGCCGCGTACGACTTCACCTCCTCTGCCGACGGCGCAGCCAGCACCGTCTCTGCGTCGATGCGTGCATGGCCGGGGTAGCCGGCCCAGTCGACGGTGATGGTTTCGCCGGCATCCGTCTCATACGTTGTCTTCGGTGACGGCACGCAGGCGGCGAGCGCGGCAACGGCCAGCACGCTGGTGGCGAGGGCGGCGCGGGCGCGGACACCGCGAGGCATCTTCATGCGTGCAGTAAAGCAGCATGCGCCGCCCGCTGTCATCAGCGCAGAGTTGGTGAGGTCTGGGAAACGGTCGTTCGCGACCGCCTCGAAGGGCCGAAGGGCAGACCTCATGCGAGCGCAGAGACACGAGGGAGCCCGGCGATGCGCCCCGTGCGCAGCGTCCGCGGAAGGTAACCTCAAAGCCGTATGAATCGTCGTGTCACCGCCCTCCTCGCCGCCTTCGAATCGGCGCTCGTTGTCGCCATCGGCATCGCGATCCCGTTGGTGCCATTGACCGTGCTCTGGGGGTTCCACTTCCAGCTCGGCCTCGACTGGGTGGTGTTCTGGCGGGCCGCCGTCGACATCTGGCTGCTCGGCCACGGCGTCGATATCACCATGCAGCTGGACCCGGCCCTGGCCGCCGTACTGGCGCTGCCCGAGGCGGGCACGCCGTTCGTGCTCGGCATTGCAGCGCTCGGTTTCGCGCTCCTCACCGTGCTGCTCGCCCTTCGCACCGGACGCCGAGTGGCGCAGACCTCGAATCGGATGCTGGGTGAGGTTGTCGCCCTCGCCACCTTCGCCGCACTGGCCTGGGCGGTCACGCTCAGCGTTGAATACCCATACGCCAGCCCATCGCTCTGGCAGGGAACCCTGCTCCCGACGGTGGTGTTCGCCCTTGGGCTGCTGATCGGATCGACGAGGGAACGCCTGGACAACCCAGCCGAGAACCACGGCAGTTCGCTGCGGGACTGGATCAACGATTGGCCGTCGGATGTGCGCGCCACCGTCGCCGCGGTATTCCGCGCCAGCACCGCAGCGGTCGCGGCCATACTCGCGGTCGCCGGGCTCGCCACCGCGGCGTCGCTGGTGCTGAACTACGCGGAGATCATCCGGCTCTATGAGTCGGTGCAGGCCGGCGCGCTCGGCGGCGCCGTGCTCACACTCGGCCAGCTGGCGTTCCTGCCGAACTTCGTGGCCTGGACGGCGTCGTGGCTGGTTGGCCCCGGCTTCGCCATCGGCACCGGATCCAGCGTCGGCCCGCTCGGCACCAGCCTCGGGCCGCTCCCGGCAGTGCCGGCGTTCGGCGCGATGCCCACGGGTGACCTGCCGTGGGGGATGCTCGTGCTGATCATCCCGGTGCTCATCGGGTTCCTCGCCGGGCTGCTGCTTCGACGCAGCACCGCCGAACTCGACTGGCCGTGGCGGATCGCGGCCGGGGTCGGCACCGGCGTCGTCGCCGGCACGCTGCTCGGACTGGTCGCCTGGGCCGCCGCCGGATCCGCCGGACCCGGCCGTCTGGTGACGGTCGGCTCCGACCCGTGGGCCGTCGCCGTGTGGTTCGGTGTGGAGATCGCGGTCGCCGCAACACTGGGAGCGCTCTCCGCATCTGTCGACTTCTCGAAACTGCGCGACAAGGCCGCTGTAGGCTAGTCGGGTGCTGAGACTCGTCGTTCTGATTTCCGGGGGCGGGTCCAACCTCCGGGCCCTGCTCGAAGCGTCTGAAGACGCCGAATTCCCTGCCCGTGTCGTCGCGATCGGCGCCGACCGGCCGGCCGACGGATTCGATCACGCCGAGGCTTTCGGCATCCCCACCTTCGCCGTCGTCCGCTCCAACTTCGCCGACCGCGACAGCTGGGGTGACGAGCTGCTGGCCCAGATCCAGCAGTGGGAGCCCGACCTCGTCATCCTGAGCGGTTTCATGCGGCTGCTGCCCTCCCGCGTGGTCGCGGCGCTCAGCCCGAACATCATCAACACGCACCCTGCCTACCTGCCGGAGTTCCCCGGAGCGCACGGGGTACGCGACGCGCTCGCCGCCGGCGTCAGCGAGACCGGGGCCAGCGTCATCCTCGTCGACGACGGCGTCGACAGCGGACCGATCATCGCCCAGCAGCGCGTTCCCGTTCTGCCTGGCGACACCGAACCTGCGCTGCACGAGCGCATCAAGATTGTCGAACGCGAACTGCTGGTGCAGACCGTGCTCGATATCGCCAATGGACACATCAACCTGAAGGAGCTTGCGAGCGCATGAGCGGTCCCAGCAGTCACGACCCGAGCCTTTACCGTGAACGGGATGTCGTGCCCGTCAAACGCGCACTCATCTCAGTCAGCGACAAGACCGGCCTGGTAGAGCTGGCCACCACGCTCGCGGGCGCCGGCGTCGAGCTGGTCTCCACCGGCTCCACCGCTTCCACGTTGCGCGACGCTGGCCTCGACGTCACCGAGGTGTCGAGCGTCACCGGATTCCCCGAGTCGCTCGACGGCCGGGTGAAGACCCTGCACCCGGGAGTGCACGCCGGCATCCTCGCCGACCTGCGGCTTGAAGACCACGAGAAGCAGCTCGCCGAACTCGGCATCGCGCCGTTTGAGGTCGTGGTCGTCAACCTGTACCCGTTCACCCAGACCGTTGAGAGCGGGGCGGATGCCGCGGACGTGATCGAGAACATCGACATCGGTGGCCCAGCTCTGGTGCGCGCGGCCGCGAAGAACCACGCGAACGTCGCCATCGTGGTGAACCCGGAGAACTACGCCGAGCTCGCTGCCGCCGTAGTGGGCGGCGGCACCGTGCTCGAGACCCGCCAGAAGTTCGCGTCGCTCGCGTTCGAGCACACCGCCGGGTACGACATGAACGTGGCACTGTGGTTCGCCGAGAACCTCTACGACCCGTGGGAGGACGCCGACGACGAGCTCGACGAGCTGGAGGACGAGCTCGATGAGGACGCGGCCGAGAGTGAATGGGGCGAGGGCATCCTTCTGGACGCCGAGCTGCAGACTGTGCTCCGCTACGGCGAGAACTCGCACCAGAGCGCTGCCCTGTACGTGGGGGAGGGTGCCGCCGGAATCGCCCAGGCCACCCAGCTGCACGGCAAGGAAATGTCGTACAACAACTACGTCGACGCGGATGCCGCGCTGCGCGCCGCCTACGACCACACCGCGCCGACGGTCGCCATCATCAAGCACGCGAACCCTTGTGGCATCGCGACCGCCGACACCATCGCCGCGGCGCACCGCCTGGCGCACGCCTGCGACCCTGTGTCGGCATTCGGCGGAGTGATCGCCGCGAACCGCACCATCACGGCGGAGGCCGCCGAGGCGATCAAGGACATCTTCACCGAGGTGATCGTCGCCCCCGGATTCGAGCCGGAGGCGCTCGAGCTGCTCACTCAGAAGAAGAACGTGCGACTGCTGCAGCTGCCCGAGGGGTACGAACGCGAAGACCTCGAGCTGAAGCAGATCTCCGGCGGACTGCTGGTGCAGAACCCGGACACCCAGTTCGCGCCCGCCAGCGAGTGGACGCTTGCCGCCGGGAAGCCAGCGGATGACGCAACGCTCGCCGACCTCGAATTCGCCTGGCGCGCGGTGCGCGCCGTGAAGTCCAACGCCATCCTGCTCGCCTCCGGCGGTGCGTCGGTGGGCGTCGGAATGGGTCAGGTGAACCGGGTGGACTCCTGCCACCTCGCGGTGAACCGCGCCGGTGAGCGCGCGGCCGGAAGCGTCGCGGCATCCGACGCCTTCTTCCCCTTCGCCGACGGCCTGCAGGTCCTGCTCGACGCCGGAGTGGCGGCGGTCGTGCAGCCCGGCGGCTCGGTGCGTGACCCCGAGGTCATCGCCGCGGCGGAAGCGGCCGGCGTGACCATGTACTTCACGGGCGAGCGCCACTTCTTCCACTAGGAGCGGTGGCCCGCGTGGCCGGTAGGGGTGGAAGCGAGGACTCGCTTCCACCCCTACCGTTTTATGCGGCCGGGTTGATCTGATTGCGGTTGCCGCCGGCTCGGCGCCACCGGCGTTGAGGGTCGATCTCGGCGGGTGCCCGCAGGTACGGGAGGCCGTCGACCATCTTCACTTCGAAGCCGAGCTGGTGCAGGAGCACGTGGTGCGCTCGACAGAGCAGACAGCCGTTGTCGATGTCGGTGGGGCCGTCGCGGTCGTGTTCGAGGGCGTGGTGAGCTTCGGTCCAGCTGGGTGGGGCGGGACAGCCCCACCAGATGCAGCCGCCGTCCCGGGCAGCCAGCGCCGTCTTCTGCGCCGGGGTGAACTTGCGTTTCGAGCGGCCGAGCCACAGCGCTTCTCCGTCGCTGCCCTCGACGAGTAGGCGGGTGCTGCCGGTGCAGAGTTCGGCGGTCACGGTGGGGATGGAGGCCGGTTCCAGTACGTCGTCGAGCCAGCCTGTGCCGATTCCGCTGTGCAAGTCTTCGGCCTTGACGGTGATCACCACGGTGCCGCCTGGGCCGGGGCGTTGCTGGTCGGCGGTGGCGCCGGCGCGAAGCAGGCCGAGCAGGATGTCGAAGTTGCATTGGTCGCGGGTTCGGTCATCGGCCAGCGGTTCGGCTGTTCCCGCGTCGTCGCTGCCACCATCACCCTCACCGTCGCATCCGCTGGCGGCGCGCTCGTCGAGGAACGCGGGCAGGGTGCGTGGGTTGGTGTATCGAGCGAGGATGGCGCGCAGCTCGGCCAGTTCGATGCCGCCGCAGGCGCCGGAGAACCGGGCGATGCCGTCGATCTCCCGGCCGATCCGGAAACCGCGTTTCGCGCGGATCTCAGCATCCCTGGGTGGCACCCCGTCGGGATCGAGGGCGTCGCGCCAGAGTCGGGCCTGCACCGCGACCAGGTCGACCGAATACTCGCCGGCGTTCTGCACCAGCGCCGCCTCGGCCTTCGCCAGGTGGTCGGGCGGGCAGCGGTCGGCGGCCTGCGTGAGGATTCGGCAGATGAGGTCAGCTGCCTCGACCCCGATTGCCCCTGCCGTCAGGGCAGCGCCGACAATCGGAAAGGCGGCCGGCAGTTCCGAACCGTCGAGGGCGTACTGCGGGGTGAGCTGCCCGCCGAGCCGCAGCCGGGCGTTCACCTCCTTGCCGGATGCCCGGGTGACCTGCTCGAGTAGGTGCGCCGTGCGCAGGTGCCCGAACCGTTTCGCCAGGCCCTCCGCGCCGAGCTCGTAACGGGAGCGGTGGTCAATCTCGGCCGCCGCGCCCACCCGCAGCCCGTCAATCAGCCGGCCGGCGTCTTCGACCAACCGGGCGGTATCGACCAGTTCGGCGTCGGACAGGAGCGACAGCGGCCGCGCCGCGACGGAGGCCAGCGACGTCCGTGCCGCTTCGAGAACCTCCGTCGTTCCGTCCATACTCAACACATTGCCAGTCACCACCGACATTCTGTTTTCCCTGATCAAACCGGGAATTGTCCTGTGGATGAGTGTCCACCGTTGAGCCTGTGGAGGACTGGACCGCAGAGATTTATGACGATGAGCGGCCATCGGGAGCTATCCCAGGCGAGTTCCCTGCAAACGCCAGCGTGATCGCTACGCGCCCTGCGCGGCAGCCCTACTCAGCCGTGAAGCGGGCGCCAGCGACTCGTGGCGCGCAGCATGCCACAGCGCAACCACGAGCGCCACGGTGACGGGTGCCCAGATAATTCGCTCGATGAACGACGGGGACGCGATGTTCGCCAGCGATCCAGCCACCATGAGGACGGCGGTTCCGTAGAGCACGCGCCGACGAAAATTCGCGCCGGTCCAGCTCGTGCCAGCGACAGCGGCAAGAAGGAGGTACACAACCAGTGCCACCGCACTGCTGACCCGGAGCGAGTCAGGAAGGACTCCGGGGTTTGCTCCGCCGAAGGCTGCCTCGCCCCAGGGCGCGCCCAAAGCCAGTGCGCCTTGGAACAGTGTCACAGCCAACAGGAGCGCGGCCGCGACCTTTCCGGCGGCGCTCGGGGAGGTTCGATGGGTGCGCGATTGCCTGGTCATTGTGCTCCTTCGTTGTTCGTGTGTATCTAACAGATATGCTACGGGAATCGCGACAATATATCTACTAGATATGGAACGCAATGCAAGTGCGGGGCCAACGGAAATCCGCTGGGAGGGTCAGGCCGTGGAGCCCAATTCGGCCAACTCTGCCAGCGCCTCATTCGCCCAGGCGATGGTGGCGCGAGCGGAGTGCTCGCCGGCCGAGATGGTGAGGGCGATGTACGGAGCGGCCTCCGCGAGCGCGGCATCTGTGATCAGGTCCTGACGCGTGGCTTCCAGCTCGGCAAGTTGTGCCTCCGCCTGCTCGAGGGCGTCGAGCACAAGATCCCTGCACGCGTCAGGGCCAAGCTGAGCGCCAAAGAAGAGTCGAAGCATGAGACCGTTCCGAGGTTTGGGCTCTTGCGGGGGCTCAGCAAGGAGTTCACGGAGGCGAGTGATGCCGGCGGCTGTAATGCCGAACGTGGTCGAGCGGGACCCATCGGATGGTTGACGCTCCACCAGGTTCTGCTGTTCCAGTTGCGCAAGCGTCGGGTAGATCTGTCCGAAGCTCTCGTTCCAGAAGTGGCCCAGAGTGTCGCGTATCTGCTCCCGCAGGGCATACCCCGTCATCGGCATGATGCTGAGGGCTCCCAGAATGGCAGTTTGGGACTGATCAGAACGCGGCACGTGCCCTCCTAATATCTGCTAGATACTAGGCTACCGCGGTCACTCGTACCGGAGGGCGTCGATCGAGTTCTGTCGCGCAGCCCGCCTGGCCGGGAGCGTGCCGGCGAGGAACGCAATGAGCATGACCACGGCGATGATGCCTCCAACGGATGCCGGCGTGAACTGCATCACCTGCAGTCCTTCCAGATCGGCAAGCACCGTGCTGGAAAGCGCGTTGCTGATGAGGACCCCGGTCACGATGGCAACGAGCGCCCCGATTGCGCTGCCGAGCATCCCGATAAAGATCGCCTCCACGCTGAACAGCGCGTAGACCTTGCCGCCGCTCATCCCCATTGCCTTCATGAGTCCGATTTCGCGGGTTCGCTCCTGCACGCTCATGACAAGCGTATTGATGATGCCGAAACCGGCGGCAATGAGCGCGATAACGGCAAACCCGTTCAACACACCGACAATGCCGGTCAGGATGCTCTGATAGACGCCGATGAGATCGGCCACGGTCTGCGCGGTGTAGCCCTGATCTGCCAGGTCGGCCTTGATCGCGCTGATCTGCTCCTGGCTCGCGCTCTCGTCAAAATGGGCAGTGGCGAGCAGGTACCCCCGGTCGGAACCGGCGGGCATGCCGCTGTTCTGCACGAGGTCTAACCCATAGGTCAACGCCTGGTTGAACCGGCCACCGACGCCGAGCAGCGTCAGGTTCTGCACCCCGACGACCGTGGCTACCACCTCATGCATCGTCCCGTCATGGTCGGTGATGCCGATCATGACCGATTCGCCGATCGCGCTCGCCGCGTCCTCGAATCCGAGGTTGTCCAGATACGCCGCGGGAAGGAGAATCTGGTTTTCGTCGTTCGTGTCGCTCAGCTGTTCTCCGGCGGCGAGGTCTGCGCGCGTCATCGCGGTGGCGGTGCCCTCGCTCACGACCAGCTGGTATTTCCCGTTGTTGTCGTACTCGATGTATCGCGGCTGGACGGTGACCACCGCGCTCACCGAGCGCAGCCCGTCGGTGGCGGCGATCGCATCAAGGTCGTCGCGGGTGAGCACGCTCACCTCGGGACTCGCCATGCCGGCCGCGGTTGCCTGGGCTGGATCGTATGGTGCCGGACCATCGCCAAGGGCAGCGGCGTTCTCCGCCGTCTTGGACACCGTGAGCACGTCCGCGGCACCGACCGACGCGAGTTGCACATCGAGGTAGCTGGAGACGCCGGTGCCGATCGCGCTGGTGAGCGTGAGGGTGAACGCTCCGATGAAGATGGCGACGACCGTCATTGTCGTGCGGAGCTTGTTGCGAAAACTGTTGCCGACGGCGGTCTTGACGATGTCGAAGCTGCTCATGCCGTTCATGCCGTTCATGCCGCGTCCTGTTCCAGTGCTATTGCGTGGACTTCGCGTCCATCGCGAACGAACATTTGCCGGTCGCAGCTGGCCGCCAGATCCTCATCGTGGGTAACGATCACGAGGGTGATCCCGTGGTGCTTGTTGAGCGAGAACAGGATGTCTTCGACCAGACGGCCGGTCACGGTGTCGAGGTTGCCGGTCGGCTCGTCGGCGAAGATCACTCTCGGGTTGTTGACGAGCGCGCGAGCGATGACCGCGCGTTGCTTCTGCCCTCCGGAGAGGTTGATCGCCTTGTTCTTTGCCTTATCGGCGAGTTCCAGCTGCTCGAGCACGGCCATGCCCCTGGTGGTGCGCTCTCGCGCGCCGACTCCGGCGATCTTCAACGGCAGAACGACGTTTTCGAGCACCGAGGCATTCGGCGTGAGGAAGAACTGCTGGAACACGAAGCCGAAGTCCTCGTTGCGCAGCCGGTTGAGCTGCTTCACGCTGAGCTGGGATGAGTCCGCGCCGTTGATCGCAAGCTCGCCGGAGTCGGGGCTGTCGAGCAGGGCAAGCAAGTGCATCAGCGTCGACTTTCCCGACCCGCTCTTGCCCACAATGGCGATCGACTCTCCGGCCTGAACCTGAATCGAGACGCCCGTGAGAGCATCGAAGCGCGCGGTGCCGGTTCCATAGGACTTGCGGATGTCGCGTGCCTCGAGCAGCGCGGTATTCATGCTGCATCCGCCAGGGAGATTACGACGCTTCCCTTTTTCCGTCCGGTTTCCACGTGAGCGTGCGCGGCCGCCGCTTGCGTCAGGGTGTAGTGCTTGTCGATGACCGGCACATATTTCCCTGTGGTCGTGAGCTCGCCCATGAACGCCACGTCTTTCGCCATCGCGGGCGCTTTCCGCAGTCCCGTGAACGCGATGGCCGCCCTCGTCTTGCCCATCTTCGAGGTCCACAGCATCTGAACCAGGATGGGCAGCGACGGAACGGTGGTGAGGTAGATCCCTCCTGGCTTCAGTAGCGCGCGGCTGCGCCGGTAGGAGCTCTTGCCCACCGCATCAAAGACCACATCGTAGGTCTGGCCGTTTCGCGTGAAATCTCCGGCCGTGTAGTCGATCACGTGGTCGGCGCCGAGCGACTTCACGAGTTCCAGATTCGGCGTGCTGGTGACCGCGGTCACCACTGCGCCGAAGTGCTTGGCGAGCTGAACGGCCGCCGATCCGACAGCGCCCGAGGCGCCGTTGATGAGAATGGACTGCCCGCTCTGCAATCGGGCGGCGTCCCTCAGAAAGGGCAGCGCGGTCAATGCGCCATCGAAGATGGCGACCGCGTCCGCCCACGGCAGGCCCGCCGGCTTGGCGGTGATGATGCCGTCATCCGATGTGCGGACGAGTTCCGCGTGCGCGCCCAGGGTCGGTCCAACCGACCCCATGAGCTGGTCGCCGACTCGGTATCTGGTCACCGCGCTGCCCACCGAGTGCACTTCGCCGGCGAAGCTCGTACCGAGCACCGGGAAGCGCGGCCGAAACAGGCCGAAGTAGAGGCGGGCGGAGGGGTCTTTGCCTCCGCGCGCGGTGCATTCGGCTGCCGACACCACGGTGGCGTGATTGCGGATCAGGATCTCATGGTCTTTCAGGACAGGGACGGCAACTTCTTCGATGCGCACGACATCCGGCGAACCGTAGGTGCGACTGACAATTGCTCTCATGACGTTTTCCTTGTGCTAGCTGTCGCTTGGATATTGGAAGACGGCGTCCAGCGGAACGTTGAACACTTTCGCGATCTGGAACGCGACCTCCAGTGACGGGGAGTACCGACCTTGTTCGATGGCGATCACGGTCTGACGGGTGACATCTAGGCGCTGCGCGAGCTCGGCTTGGGTCATTTCCCCGTTCGCGAACCGCAACCGACGAATGTCGTTGGTCACTCGGGTTGGCTTGCCCACTAGAACCCCCGGCGGTAGGCGACGATCTTGAGCACGGAGTACAAGAAGGCGGTGAGCGCGAACGCGAGGTAGATGGTGTTCGCGATCCAGAAGTGGGGTACTTCGGCCATGGCCATCACCAGCGGCGCCACCATCAGGATGCTGAAGACGAAGAAGCCGAGGATGAAACCGCGGTGGCCGATCTCCTGGTCCCGCTCGTCCTTTCGTCCCGCCTCCTTCGAGGAGGAGATGCCGATGAACATGCCCGCGACGATCGACGCCAGAATGGCGCCGCCGATGGCAATGAGCATGGCACCGACGTAGTCGATATCGGTGACCGGGGTGCTGGCGACCTTCCCCAGAATGTAGGTGACGTAGACGGCAGGGGCGGCAATTGCCACCACCGCATAGATCCACGTGCGTTTCTCTTCGTACGACATGTAGTTCCTTCGCTCGACGGGTGAATTGTCTGGTTTTCTTTACATCCCCGAATGTATAGAAAGCTAGTCACCATGTAAAGCTTTTTTTACAACATGTCCGAAAAAACTTACGCCGAGCGGCCCACCAGGTAGTCAGCCCACAGATGGAGCGAGGTGCGCACGTCGGGGAAGTGGAGCCCGTGGCGGGCGGCGAGTGCCGCAGCCGGACCCGTCGGATACCGATCCGACGAGAGGAAGGACAGCGTCTCGGGGTCTGCCTGTGTGATGCTCCGCGGGAGCGCACGAATCAGCCACACCGGTACGCGCCATCGGGGCGCAGGAACACCCAAATGGCGCCCGATCGAGGCAAGCAGGGCGGGCAAGGGTGGGGTCGCGTCATCCAGAACCCAGTAAGAACACCCGGAGGTTTCCGGTATCCGCGGCAGGATCGTCATGAACTGCGCCAGGTAATCGACGGTGACGACCGGCACGAATGTGGTCGAGTTCCCCGGCACCGCCGGCAGGGTGCGGCGGGAGAGCGAGAGAACCGTGTCGGCGAGACCGATGAGCTGCTCGCTCTCTCCTCGAACGCTGTCGCCGATCACCGTGGCCGGATTGACGATGGTCAGCGGCACACCGAGGCGGCGGGCTTCGGCCTGGACGACGGCGTCGCTCTCGACCTTCGAGCCCTCGTACGCCCCCAATCGCCGGTACTCTCGGGCTCGCTTGGTGTCGCTCCACGGGACAGCACTCGGGTCTTGGCCGCCGACGCGATAGCCAGACAGGTGCACCAGGCGTCGAAGGTGCGGCACCTGCGAGGCAGTTGCCACCACCGCTCGGGAAACCTCGACATTCGCGGCGAACGCCTCGGAATGCGACATCCCGAAGGCAAAGCCGCCTGCGACGTTGAAGACGTCACGAACCGCGTGGAGGCCGGATGTCGCGACGGACTGCGGCGTCTGGAAGTCGACGATGACGGTGCGCAAGCGCGAGGTCTCGGTGTCGTGTTCGTGAAGCCAGTGCCGCAGGGCAGTGGCTCCGGATGCCGTGCGCGTTGCCGCTACGACGGCTTCTCCCTCGAGGAGAAGTTGCCGCACGAGCCATCTTCCGATGAATCCGGTTGCCCCGAATACGAGTGACTCGGTAGCGGCCTGCGCTGTCATGAGGCTTCGCCATTTGCGGCGAGCAGCATCCCCAACATGAGCTGGGCGTCCCGCAGCGGGGCCGTGTCTCGACGGGCGCGGCTGGTGACCATCGCCCCCTCGACCAGGCTCACGATGGTCGAGGCCAGCGGTGCTGCCGTCTCGGCGGGAAAGCCGTGGCTCGCAAGCATCTCGCGCACCGGCTCAACCCAGGAATCGTAGGCGCGGACGCACGCGTCGCGAAGCCGCTCGTTCGAGCCGCCGGACTCGATGGTCACCACCGCCACAGGGCAGCCGGTCGTGAAATCACTCGCGATCAGGTCGGCGGCCAAGGCCTCCAGAACGGTCGCGATGGCATCCACCAGCGTGGTCGCAGATGCCGCGGCCGACCGGAGCAGGTGACTGATGTCTGCCTCGGCAAGGTCGATCGCGGCGACCGCCAGCTGGTCCTTGCCGTCGGGGTAGTGGAAGAACAAGGAGCCCTTCGACACGCCCGAGGATGCCGCAACCTCGGCGACTCCGGTTCCGTGATATCCCTGCGCCTGGATCAAGCGAAGCGTTGCTCGCGCTAACGCCTCTCTCGCGGCTAGGCCCTTGGGGCCCACTTTTCGATCCGCCTGAATGGTCATGACGCAAAACTAGACCAGTCGGTCGAGTTTTGTAAAGGACGCCATGACGCGCTGCTGATGTGTAAGGATGTCAGACGTGACAGCCGATTCAGGTTGTAGGTCACGACGCACAGAAGGGGCAGAGGCGCCCCGCGCAACCCGACAGGGAAGCGCACACTACAAGGAGGTAGTCCGTGAGTTCGTCCGTAAAATCGTCACCCCGAGGTGGAGATACCCCAGCGGCAAGGCGAGGCTTGCGCCGCGTCGTCACCGCATCAATGGCCGGAACCGTCGTGGAATGGTACGAGTTCTTCTTGTACGCCACGGCCGCGACGCTGGTGTTCAACAAGATCTTCTTCCCCGAGAGTGCGGATCCACTTGACAACATCATCAAGGCGTTCCTGACCTACGCGGTGGGCTTCATTGCCCGTCCGATCGGTGGCATCGTCTTCGGACACTTCGGTGACAAGTACGGCCGAAAGGGCCTGCTGCAGGTCGCGATCATCCTGGTCGGTGTCACCACCTTCCTGATGGGCTGCCTGCCGACCTTTGACCAGATCGGTTACGCCGCTCCGATCCTGCTGATCGTGCTGCGTTTCTTCCAGGGCTTCGCCGTCGGTGGTGAGTGGGGCGGCGCCGTGCTGCTGGTCGCCGAGCACGCGCCGGACAAGGAACGCGGTTTCTGGGCGAGCTGGCCACAGGCCGCGGTTCCGGCCGGTAACCTGCTGGCCACCGTCGTGCTGCTGACGTTGTCGGCCCTGTTGAGCGATGAAGCCTTCCTCGCCTGGGGTTGGCGTGTGGGCTTCTGGCTGTCGGTCGTGATCGTGGCCATCGGCTACTACATTCGCACCAAGATCAGCGATGCGCCGATCTTCATCGAGGCCAAGGCAGAACTCGAGCAGAACGCGGCGGCCGGCTACGGCGTGGTCGAGGTGTTCAAGCGCTACCCGCGTGGCGTCTTCACCGCGATGGGACTGCGCTTCGGCGAGAACATCCTGTACTACATGGTGGTCACCTTCTCGATCACCTACCTCGCCACCCAGGTGGGCATTGAGACCACGGAGATCCTTGGCCTGATGCTGCTCGCGCACGTTGCGCACTTGATCGTGGTGCCGCTGGTGGGCGGTCTCACCGACCGCTTCGGACGACGCCCGGTCTACGCGACCGGTGCGACGCTGATGATCGTGTGGCCGTTCGCGGCATTCCCGATGTTCGACACCGGCCAGGCGCCGATCATCCTGGCCGCAGTGATCCTCGGCCTGATGGTGCACGCCCTGATGTACGCGGGTCAGCCGTCGATCATGGCCGAGATGTTCCCGACTCGGATGCGCTACTCCGGCGTCTCGCTCGGCTACCAGGTGACGTCGATCGTGGCCGGCTCGATGGCTCCGATCATCGCCGCGGCGCTGCTGAGGGAGTTCGAGTCGTGGATCCCGGTCGCGATCTACATCGTGATCGCCGCCGTGGTCACCCTGATCGCTGTGGCTGCGCTGCGCGAGACCCGCGGCTCGTCGCTGCACGACCTCGACGACATGGATCGCGCCCGCACCGCGGAACTGAACGCCGCCGGTCGCAAGTAACCGACAGCACGACGAAGGGAGGCCTGCGCGAGCGGGCCTCCCTTTCCGTTGTGGCAGACCACCGCGGGCTCAGCCGCGCACGACGGGTGCCGCGTTCGCCCCGGCCTCGCGCAGCGCCGCAAACACGGCGGTCACCACCGGGCTGCGCATCGCCTCCTCGCGCACCACCGCCCAGTAGGACAGCTCATGGTTGTAGCCGTCAGGGAGCACCCGCACGAGGTCGTCGCGGCCCTCGACGAGGAAGGTCGGCAGCAGACCGATCCCGGCACCGGCCACGGTTGCCGCCACCTGCGCGAACACGCTGGTCGAGAAGATTCCGCGGCGCATCGGCGGCAGGCTGTCGGTCGCCCGGTCAAGGTCATCCACACGCAATGCGGACTCGATGTAGTAGTTGAGTCGATGATCCGCGAGGTCGTCGAGCGTGCGCGGATGCCCGACCCGTTCCAAGTACTCCGGGCTCGCGTACAGCCCCAACGCGTAGTCGAGCACGTGCGCGGCGACCGCCTTGTGCACGAAGGGTTTGCCGATCACGATCTCCAGATCGACTCCCGACCGGTTCTGCCGCACGCGCTGGGTGGCGCTGATCACCTCGACGACCAGCCCCGGGTGTTCCCGCTGCAGCGCGGCGAGTGCCGGAGTGGCCATATATGTCGAGAAGGCGTCCGGCGCGGCGAGGCGCACCATGCCCGAGATCTCGCCGCCGTCGGCGTGCTGGCTGAGGCCGGCCAGGGCGCGCTCCACCTCCTCGGCGCTGGCCAGTGCCCGCTGCCCGAGTTCGGTGACTTCCCAGCCCGCCGGTGTGCGCGCCAGCACCCGCCCGCCCATCACAGCCTCGAGGCCCCGGATGCGGCGCGACACCGTGGAGTGGTTCACGCCCAGCGACTCACCGGCCGCCGTGTAACGCCCGAGCCGCGCGACGGCCAGGAATGTCATCAGGCTTTCGAGGTGATGGTGGTAGTCGGCGGCGGCTCGCATGCAGTCAGTGTGCATGAATGCGCATCCGAAGTGCAATTGTCGTGGCGCGCTGTGCATTGATAAGCAGACGGATGCCGCATACGGTGGGCATCACCGCTCGAAGCCGCGCGGTAAAGCGACAAGTGGACAAGGAGGTCCCGTTGGCTCAATACGGATGGATCGGCCTGGGCAACATGGGTGGCCCGATGACAGCGAACCTGGTGAAGGCCGGGCACACGGTGCGAGGCTTTGACCTGAACCCGGACGCGAATGCCGCCGCCGCCGAGAACGGCGTCGAGATCGTCGGCAGCATTGCCGAGGCTGTAACGGGTGCGGATGTCGTATTCACCATGCTGCCCAAGGGCGAGCATGTGCGCAGCGTCTTCGAGGCACCGGACGGCATCTGGGCCACGGCCAGCACCGAAACGCTGCTCGCCGACAGCTCCACGGTCGACGTGGAAACCTCGCGCTTCTGCCACGAGGAGTCGGCCAGGCGCGGCTTCCGGTTTGTCGACGCCCCGGTCTCCGGCGGCATCAGCGGCGCCTCCGCCGCCACCCTGGCATTCATGGTGGGTGGCGAACCCGAGGCCGTCGACGACGCGGTCGCCTTCATCACGCCGATGTCGGGTAAGACCATCGTCGCCGGGGCGGCGACCATGGGCATCGCGGCCAAGATCTGCAACAACATGATGCTGTTCATCGACCTGATGGCGGCCGCCGAGGGCTCCCAACTGGCCGAGAACCTCGGCCTGGATCCGAAGGTGTTCTGGGAGATCGCGTCGGTGTCATCCGGCCGCTCCTGGGCCCAGCAGACCTGGTATCCGGTGCCCGGCATCGTCGACAGCGCCGCCGCGAACCGCAACTTCGACGCCACCTTCCGCGTCGACCTGGCCCGCAAGGACGTCGGGCTGGCGCTCGACGCCGGCGCGCTCACCGGGGTCAAGCTCCCCGCCGCCAGCCTCGCCCGCGACCACTTCGACGCGCTGATCGCCGACGGCCTCGCCGACAAGGACTGTTCCCTCATCGTCAAGCAGATTTCGCCGGACGGCTCCGTCCGCGGCTACCAGGAGGCATAAGCCATGACCGACACTCTCGTCCCCACCACCACCGCCGACGTTCAGACCATCGGCCACCTGATCGGCGCCGAATCGGTGACAGACTCCGCCCGTTACGGCCGCGTGTTCAACCCGGCAACCGGTCAGCAGACCGGGCAGGTGGCGCTCGCGTCAGCTGACACCGTGCGCCACGCCGTCGAGGTGGCGGCCGCCGCGCAGCCCGGCTGGCGCAAGACCGGACTGGCCAAGCGCTCGCAGGTGCTGTTCCGGGTGCGTCAGCTGATCGAGGAACGCCAGAACGACCTGGCGGCGATCATCACCGCCGAACACGGCAAGGTGCTCTCCGACGCCAGCGGCGAGATCGCCCGAGGCCTGGAGAACGTGGACTTCTGCACCGGCCTGCTGCACCACCTCAAGGGGGATTACTCCGAGCAGGTCGCCACCGGCATCGACGTGCACCAGACGCGCCAGCCGCTCGGCGTGGTCGCCTGCATCACCCCGTTCAACTTCCCCGCGATGGTGCCGCTCTGGATGGTCACCACCGCGATCGCGGCCGGCAACGCCGTCATCCTGAAGCCGAGTGAGCGTGACCCGTCCGCGGCCGTGTGGCTGGCGCAGGTATTCCGGGATGCCGGGCTGCCTGACGGCATCCTGAACGTCGTGCACGGCGACAAGGAAGCGGTCGACGAGATTTTGGTGAACCCGACCATCAAGGCGGTGTCCTTCGTCGGCTCCACCCCGATCGCCAAGTACGTGTACACGTCGGCGGCGCAGGCGGGCAAGCGCGTGCAGGCCCTCGGTGGCGCCAAGAATCACATGGTCGTCATGCCGGATGCCGACCTGGACTCGGCAGCGGATGCCGCGATCTCGGCCGCGTACGGATCGGCGGGGGAGCGCTGCATGGCCGTGTCTGTCGTGGTGGCGGTCGGCCCGATCGCCGACGACCTCGTCGACCGGATCAAGCAGCGCACCACCGGCCTGGTGATCGGCGATGGCACCGACCCCGCGTCGGAGATGGGTCCGCTGATCACCGCGGACGCCCGTGACCGGGTTGCCAGCTACGTGGACAGCGCCGTGACCGACGGCGCAACCGTCGTCGTCGACGGCCGCGAGCAGGCCTTCGACTCCGACGGATACTTCATCGGCGTCTCCTTGGTCGACAACGTGAAGCCCGGCATGAAGGTCTACGACGACGAGATCTTCGGCCCGGTGCTCTCCGTGGTGCGGGTCAACAGCTACCTGGAGGCGGTTGACCTGATCAACTCCAACCGGTTCGCGAACGGCACCGCCGTGTTCACCAGGGACGGCAAGACCGCCCGGCAGTTCGAGTTCGACATCGAGGTCGGCATGGTCGGCGTCAACGTGCCGATCCCGGTGCCGATCGGCGCGTTCTCGTTCGGCGGCTGGAAGGACTCGCTGTTCGGCGACACCCACATGTACGGGCCGGAGTCGTTCAACTTCTACACGCGCCGCAAGGTCGTGACCACCCGCTGGCCGGAACCGAATGAAAGCCAGATCAGCCTGGGCTTCCCCACGCACTAGTTCCGCGACATCCGAACCGCCACGAATCATGCCTCAGGTGTGGTTCGTGGCGGTTTCTTGTTGCGCGAGATTTTCCTTGCAGACTGAGCGAGGCTGGCCCTAAGCTGAAAGGCTGCTCGGCGCCGTTTTGCCGGGGGCATGATGACGACGGCCTGGAGGGCGACATGACGAAGACAATCGCAACCGGATACTCGGTCTTTGCGGGTGCCGTTCGCTCCGCCCGGCGCGGCCTCTGGGCGCAGGTCTAACCCCTCCCGCCTCCGAACCCCGGACGTCACCGCGTCCGGTGGCGCGCTATCACCCGCGCCACGACGCCGAGCTCTGCAAGCAAGGAAACGACCCATGCCGAAGAAACCTTCCACCGCGCGCGCCATCGCGCGGATCTACACGTACGCGCGTCCGGCGATGCCCCGCATCGTGCTCGGAATGATCGCCGCGCTCGCCGGCGCCCTGGTCTCGCTGGTCATCCCGCAGGTGCTGCGCGCGCTGGTGGACGGGTCGCTCAGCGCGGGTGACGTCACGGCGATCGGTCCGGCCGTCGTGCTGGTGCTCGCCCTCGGCGTGCTGGAGGCGGTGATGGTGGCGCTCCGCCGCTGGCTGGTGCTCACCCCCGGAACTCACGTCGAAGCCCGGATGCGCAACGACTTCTACGCCAAGCTGCAGGACCTGCCGGTCGCGTTCCACGACCGCTGGCCGAGCGGGCAGCTGCTGTCGAGGATGACGGCCGACCTCGGCCTCATCCGACGGTGGCTGGCGTTCGGCATCGTGCTGCTCGTCGTCAACATCGTCACCATCGGTGTGGGATTCGTGTTCCTGGTGAACATCAGCTGGATGCTCGGCGTTCTGTTCATGGTGTGCTCGATTCCGCTGTGGATCTACGGATTCGTGTTCGAGAGCAAGTACTCCACGGTGGCGCGGCGCAGCCAGGATCAGGCCGGCGACCTGGCCACGACGGTGGAGGAGTCGGTGCACGGCATCCGGGTGCTCAAGGCATTCGGTCGCGGCAAGCACGCCCTCGAGAACTTCACCAAGCAGGCCGAGCAGCTGCGCGGCACCGAGATCGAGAAGGCCAAGGCGATCGCCGGCATCTGGCTCTGGCTGCTGCTGGTGCCAGACATCACCTTCGCGCTGTCGCTGTTCGGTGGGGTGGTGCTGGCCGCGAACGGTGTGCTGTCGGTCGGCGACCTGGTGGCGTTCTTCGCCACCGCGACCGTGCTGCGCTGGCCGGTGGAGTCGATCGGGTTCCTGCTGTCGATGACCTTCGACACGCGCACCGCCGCCGACCGGTTCTTCGACGTGATGGACGAGGAGAACACCATCACCGATCCGCAGACGCCGTCGACTGTTGAGCGCCCGCAGGGGCGGCTGACCTTCGACGCCGTGCACTTCCGCTATCAGGATTCGCCGGCGCGGGTGCCCGACCTGATCGATGGCGTCGACCTCACGCTGGAGCCGGGCGAGACCATGGCTCTGGTCGGATTGACCGGGTCGGGCAAGACCACCCTCACCGCGCTGGCCACCCGCCTGTATGACGTGACCGGCGGCCGCATCCTGCTCGACGGGGTCGACATCCGTGACCTCAGCAGGCAGGAGCTGCGCACGCACATCGCGATGGCGTTCGAAGACGCCACCCTGTTCTCGGCGTCGGTGCGCGACAACGTGATGATGGGGCGTCCGCACGGCACTGAGCAGGAGCTGGCCGAGGCGCTCGAGATCGCGCAGGCGCACTTTGTCTACGACCTGCCGAACGGGCTCGACACCACCATCGGCGAGGAAGGCCTCAGCCTGTCCGGCGGGCAGCGGCAGCGCCTCGCGCTGGCGCGGGCGGTCGCCGCGAAACCCTCGGTGCTCGTGCTCGACGACCCTTTGTCGGCGCTCGACGTCGACACCGAAGCGCTGGTCGAGGCGGCGCTTCGCACAGTGCTCGCCTCCACCACCGCGCTGATCGTGGCGCATCGCCCGTCGACCGTGCAGCTCGCCGACCGGGTGGCGCTCATGCAGGACGGCCGGGTCTCCCTGGTCGGTACCCACTCCGAACTGCTCGCCACCAGCGAGCACTACCGCTTCGTCATCTCGTCGCTGGACGACGAACAGGATGCGCCGAAACTGGAGGTCACCGCATGAGCGTCACCGGCGTAGAAGGAGAAGAGCGGGACGACTTCACCGCGGCCGAGAGCAACCAGGTGCGTCAGCGCTCGCTGCGGCTGCTCGGGTCACTGTTGCATCCGTTGCGCGGCACCGTGGCGCTCACCGCTGGCGTCATCCTGATCAGCACCATCGCCCAGGTCGCTGGACCTGCGCTCGTCGCGATCGGCATCGACCGCGGCCTGCCCGCGCTCCTCGAACAGGACTGGTTCCCGCTGACCGCCACGGTCGCCGCCTACCTGCTCACCGGGCTGATCGGCGCGGTGCTGATCGCCTGGTACACCGTGCTGACCGCCCGCATCAGCCAGGCGATGCTGATCGACCTGCGCAAGCGGGTGTTCCTGCACACCCAACGGTTGAGCCTCGAATTCCACGAGAGCTACACGTCGGGGCGGATCATCTCCCGTCAGACCAGCGACCTGGAGTCGATCAAGGAGCTGCTGGCGAACGGCATCAACCAGTTGGTGCAGGGCGGCCTGTACATGGTGTTCGTCGCCATCGCGATGTTCATCGTCGACTGGGTGTCAGGGCTGGTGCTGGTCGGCGCGCTCGTGCCGCTGCTGATCCTCACGCGCTGGTTCCAGGTGCGCTCGCAGAAGCTGTTCCGCCGCACCCGGGTCGCGTCGGCGCGAATGATTGTGCAATTCGTGGAGACGATGACCGGCATCCGGGCGGTGAAGGCGTTCCGCAAGGAGACGCGCAACGAGCGGGAGTTCGGCGAGCTGGTTGAGGACAACCGGGATGTCAACGCCCGCGTCATCCAACTGTTCGGAATCTACGATCCCGGCCTGATCCTGATCGGCAACGTCACCCTCGCCGTGGTGCTGCTCGTCGGCGGCCTGCGGGTGGCCGACGGCAGCCTGGCCATCGGCGTGCTGCTCGCGGTGCTTCTATACACCCGCAACTTCTTCGCCCCCGCCGAGGACATGGCGATGTTCTACAACTCGTACCAGTCGGCCGCGGCGGCGCTGGAGAAGATCTCCGGCGTGCTCGAGGAGCTGCCCGGCGTGCCCGATCCGGTGAAGCCGGTCGACCTGTGGCAGGCGAAGGGTGCCGTCTCGTTCGACACCGTGGCCTTCGCCTACACCGCGGACCGCCCGGTGCTGCCATCGTTCGACCTGGAGATCCCCGCCGGGCAGACCATCGCGCTGGTCGGGACCACCGGAGCCGGCAAGTCGACCCTCGCCAAGCTGATCTCGCGGTTCTACGACCCGACCGAGGGCGCCGTGCGCCTCGACGGGGTGGACCTGCGCCAGCTGCATCCGAAAGACCTGCGCCGGGCGATCGTGATGGTCACCCAGGAGGCCTACCTGTTCAGCGGATCGGTGGCCGACAACATCGCGCTCGGCAAGCCGGATGCCACATTCGAGCAGATTCAGGATGCCGCGCGCGCCGTGGGCGCGCATGAGTTCATCGAGGCGATGCCCGACGGGTATGACACCGACGTGAACAAGCGCGGTGGTCGGGTCTCGGCCGGGCAGCGGCAGTTGCTCTCCTTCGCGCGGGCATTCCTCGCCGACCCGAGCGTGCTGATCCTCGACGAGGCGACGGCGTCCCTCGACATCCCGAGCGAACGGCTGGTGCAGGAGGGTCTGCAGACGCTGCTGGCGGATCGCACGGCGGTGATCATCGCGCACCGCTTGTCGACCGTGTCTATCGCCGACCGAGTACTTGTGATGGAGCACGGCCGGATCATCGAGGACGGCACGCCAGAGGAGCTGATCGCCGGCGACGGCAAGTTTGCGCAGCTGCATGCGGCGTGGCGGGAGTCGCTGGTGTAGCTGGGTCGGCAGCGAGCGCGGGTGCGGGTGCGGGTGCGGGTGCGGGCGCAGGTGCACCAGAAGCACGCTCGACGCACCACAAACAAGCTCGCCGCACCAGCAATAACGGGTGCGGGGAGCTGCGAAGGGGTGCGGCGACCTGCGCAGTGGTGCGGTGATGCAGTGCGGCGCCTTGGGCATGTGCTCGTGCGCGGCGGTCGGGGGCAATCGCGGGGATCCGTGGGTCTGCGCCCTGAGTTCGACCGCAAGGTCTCGGGCTCGGGCGTGCGCCGTGGGCACGGCCGCAGCGTCTCGGGCTCGCGCCTGCGCCGTGTGCTCGGCCCCAGGGAAGGTAAAAGCGCCGACGGAAGGCCGTGATGGTGGGATTGTGGCCTTCGGAGCTCGCGATCTCCTGTTGCGGGAGCCACCTCGGCTGAGCAACTTCGCTGGTTGCGGCGCCCACGTGGCGTGGGGCCGCGCGGCGCGGGCGCGGTGTGGTGTGGTGTGGTGCGAGCTTGCGAGCCCCGTGAGCTCGAAAGCAGCCGTCCCGACGGTGTCGGTGGAGGCGCTTGAGCCAGCTTGTCGTGGTTGAGCCACCGCGCGGTGGCTCAAGCGCGACAACATGGCTCAAATACAATGCCGCGCGGAGACCACGGCACGACGCGGGGGTGGGTGCGGGCGACGCAGGTACCGCCGCCCGGGGTGGCGGCGCGAGGGTGGCGGCGCGAGGCGGGGGCTACGGCAGGTAGCGCGCCATCCGCAGGTTCACCCGGTAGCCGGCGGATGTCTCCATGATCGGGGTGCCCTCGGCTCGGAAGTGCTCGAGGGCACGGTCTTCGTGCCCGGGGGCGACGTGCCCGGAGGCGCGCACCACCCGCCACCACGGCACCTGGTGCCCGTGATAGGCCATCACCTGGCCGACGGTACGGGCCGCCCGTGAACCGAGCACGGCCGCGACATCACCGTAGGTCATGACGCGGCCGGAAGGGATGCTGTCGACGACTTCCAACACCTGGGTGGCGAAGTCGGCGCGCGGCTGGGTCATCCCTGACGGTGGGGCGTGGCCTCGGTGTCGTTGCCAGCGTCGTTGCCGCGCAGCAGCTCGTCGAACGGGCTGCTGCCCGCTGCACGGTTGCCGGAGCGGTTCTCGTTGCCGTCAGCGGGACGCGGCTGGGCCGGCTGAACCTGCTGGCCCGGCTGCGCGGTCACGTCAAACGCGGACACGGCTTCGGCGGGAACGTCTGCTGCGGGGTCGGCGAGCGCCTGCTCGAGTTCGACAACCGCCGCGTCGTCCGGGGCCGCGGTGTCGAGCGCGATCGCGTAACCGAGGTCTGATGGCGACGGGCGAAGCGGAGTTCCCTCGGTGAGGTACTGCTCGAGCGCCCGAGCACCGAACTCGTTGCCGAAGATCGGGGTGCCCTCATCGTCGATGATGCGCCACCACGGCACACCCGAGTCCTTGTACTCACGCAGTACTGCGCTCACTGCCTTACGGTCGCTTTCGACGAGCTCGGCGACCTTGGAAATGTTCAGTGCTCGCCCGGCCGGGATAGACACGGTGATTTCGATCACCCGAATCGTGAAGCCTGTTGATTCAGTCATTAGCCCAGACTAGAGGGCCAGCGCCCCAATTTTCTCGCCATACGCCGTTTCGCCGATAACTTGGAACCCGACGTTCTTAAAGAATTCCTCTGGACCGTACTCTCCGGGCTCCCAAATCGCGGTCAGTTGTGTGAAGCCGCGTTTCCTGGCCTCGTCGGCCAGCGCGAGCACCGCGAACTTGCCGATGCCGGCTCCCTGCGACTCGGCAGCGACATGCACGCGCCACACACAACTGCGGAAGTAATCGTGCTCGGCATCCGGATCGAAATTGCCACGGATGAAGCCCACGACCTCGTCGCCATCGAGCACGACCCGCGGCCACGACGTGGTGGGGTCGATCCAGGCGTCGGCAATCGCGTACGACGGAGGCGCGACAAACTGCTCCTGGCCCGGTCGCAACGTGAGGCTGTTGGCCGCCACGATTGTCCTCGCCGACAGTTCTTCCAGTCTCAGCTCGCCCATGGCAACAGGCTAGCCGTCGGCCGGGGGAGCGGATAGTGCGGATTCGCGACGCCGAATATATCTCTACGTCGAGATAGTTTGCGAAGCCTTGTAAGATTGGTGCGGCTCAACGAGAGGAAGCACCAGTGGCAAAGATCAAGGTCGAAGGCACCGTCGTCGAACTCGACGGCGACGAGATGACTCGCATCATCTGGCAGAAGATCAAGGACAGCCTGATTCACCCGTACCTCGACATCAACCTCGAGTACTACGACCTCGGCATCCAGAAGCGTGATGAGACGAACGACCAGATCACGATCGATGCCGCTCACGCGATTCAGAAGCACGGCGTCGGCGTCAAGTGCGCCACCATCACCCCCGACGAGGCTCGCGTCGAGGAGTTCGGCCTGAAGAAGATGTGGAAGTCGCCCAACGGCACGATCCGCAACATTCTCGGCGGCGTGATCTTCCGCGAGCCGATCATCATCTCGAACATTCCGCGCCTGGTTCCCGGCTGGAACAAGCCGATCATCATCGGTCGCCACGCGTTCGGTGACCAGTACCGCGCCACGGACTTCGCGTTCAAGGGCAAGGGCACGCTCACGGTGGAGTTCACGCCCGAGGACGGCTCGGAGCCGATGAAGTTCGAGGTCTACCAGGCCCCGGGCGACGGCATCGCGCAGGTTCAGTACAACCTGGATTCCTCGATCCGCGACTTCGCACGCGCCTCGCTGAACTACGGCCTGACCCGCAACTACCCGGTGTACCTGTCGACGAAGAACACCATCCTGAAGGCCTACGACGGTCGCTTCAAGGACATCTTCCAGGAGATCTTCGACGCAGAGTTCAAGGAGCAGTTCGACGCCGCCGGCCTCACCTACGAGCACCGCCTGATCGACGACATGGTCGCATCGGCGATGAAGTGGGAGGGCGGCTACGTCTGGGCCTGCAAGAACTACGACGGCGACGTGCAGTCGGACACTGTGGCGCAGGGCTTCGGCTCGCTCGGGCTCATGACCAGCGTTCTGGCCACGCCAGACGGCAAGGTCGTTGAGGCCGAGGCGGCTCACGGCACGGTGACGCGTCACTACCGTCAGCACCAGCAGGGCAAGCCCACCTCGACGAACCCGATCGCGTCGATCTTCGCGTGGACCCGTGGCCTCAACCACCGCGGCAAGCTCGACGGCAACCAGGAGCTCATCGACTTCGCGTCGACGCTCGAGGACGTCGTCATCAAGACGGTGGAATCCGGCGCGATGACGAAGGACCTGGCGCTGCTGGTTGGACCCGACCAGGCGTACCAGACCACCGAAGAGTTCCTCAACACGCTGGACGAGAACCTCAAGGCGCGCCTGGCGTAAGCCACGCACCGCAACGAAGGGCTGGAGCGGATGCTCCGGCCCTTCGTCGTTTCCGTCAGGGCGCGGGCGACCAGCGGCCGGGCCGTAAGCCCGGCCTCACTGGAACCGGCGTGCGCCGAGGCGTGAGAATGAAGCATGGCCACCGCCCGCACAGTGCTGCGTCGCTACCCGATCGTGGCACTGACCGTCGTCGTGGGCGTCGTCGGGCTGGTGCTGTCGATGACGGATGCCGCGGCCTTCGTGCCGTGGATGATCAGCCTGTTCGCGCTCGCCGTCGCCGCCCAGCAGGCCGTCCGGATGCTGCGCTCCCTGGCCCGCGGCGAGATCGGGCTCGACATCCTGGCGGTCACCGCGATCCTGGCCACGGTCGCGGTCGGCGAGTACTGGGCCAGCCTGGTGATCGTGCTGATGCTCTCCGGTGGCGAGGCGCTCGAGGATTACGCCGCCGGCCGCGCCAAACGCGAGCTGAACGCGCTGCTGTCGCGAGTGCCGCAGCAGGCACACCGCATGCTTGGCGACACCCAGACCGAGGACATCCCGGCCGAGGAGGTGGAACCAGGCGATCTGCTGCTCATCCGGCCGGCCGAGATCGTGCCGGTCGACGGGCAACTGGAGAGCGCGGCCGCGACGGTCGACGAGTCGTCGCTGACCGGGGAGAGCCTTCCCGTCGACCGGCACCGCGGCGACCTGCTGCTCAGCGGGTCGGTGAACGGGCCCTCCGCCGTGCGGATTCGCGCCACCGCCCGCGCCGCAGACAGCCAGTACCAGCGCATCGTCGCGCTCGTGCAGGAGGCGTCGTCGAGCAAGGCGCCGATCGTGCGCCTCGCCGACCGCTACGCGCTTCCGTTCACCCTGCTGGCATACGCGCTCGCCGGGGTGGCCTGGTGGGTGTCCGGTGACCCTCATCGATTCGCCGAGGTCTTAGTGGTGGCCACCCCGTGCCCGCTGCTGATCGCGGCGCCGGTGGCGTTCATGGCCGGCATGAGCCGATCGGCGAAGGCCGGCATCGTGGTGAAGAACGCCGGAACGCTCGAGAAGCTGGCGCGCGCCCGTACCGTGGCCTTCGACAAGACCGGAACCCTCACGCACGGCACCCCCACCGTGCTGCGGGTGACCCCGGCAAACGGGTACAACGTCGACGAACTGCTCACCCTGGTGGCATCCGCCGAGCAGTATTCGTCGCACGTGGTCGCGGCGTCGCTCACCGAGGCGGCGGTGCAACGCGGGCTGGTACTGAGGTCCGCGACATCCGCCCGCGAAGTCGCGACCAACGGCGTCGACGCCGTCATCGACGGCACCGATGTGGTGGTGGGCAAGCCTGCCTTCGTCGCCGCCCGCACCGTTCCGTTCGCGCGGGTCGCGCTCGGCGCCGGCGAGATGGCCGTCTACGTCGGAATCGGCGACCGGTACGCCGGCTCGATCGTGCTGCGCGACATCCTGCGCGCCGAGGCCGGACCCACCCTCGCCGCGCTCGCCACACAGGGCGTGCGCAAGACCATGATGCTGACCGGGGATGTCGCGTCGACCGCCCAGCACATCGCCGATGAGATCGGCATCACCGATGTTCAGGCGGAATGCCTACCCGAAGACAAGGTGCGGATCGTGAAGGCCGCCCAGCCGCGGCCGGTGATCATGGTCGGCGACGGGGTGAACGATGCGCCGGTGCTCGCGGTGGCCGATGTCGGCATCGCAATGGGGGCGAAGGGGTCGACGGCGGCGAGCGAGTCGGCCGACGTGGTGATCCTGCTCGACGACCTGTCGCGGGCGGCGCGGGCGGTGGACATCGGCCAGCGCACCGTATTGATCGCCCTGCAGAGCATCTGGATCGGCATCGCGCTGAGCGTGGTGCTGATGGTGATCGCCGCGTTCGGGCTGCTGCCGGCCATTGTCGGGGCGTCGCTGCAGGAGGTCGTCGACCTGGTGACCATCCTGAACGCGCTGCGGGCGCTGACGCCGGGCCGCAAGTCGCGGACCGTGCTCGGTGGGATCGCTCCGCGCGGAACGCAAAACGGCCGAAGCCCGCAGGCTTCGGCCGTTTCGGTGATCAACGATCGGCCGGCTACTCGGAAGCCTCGACCGTGATCTCCTTCTGCTGTTCGGACATGTTCGGTGCCGTTACCTCGATCTTGCGCGGCTTGGCCTTCTCGCTGACCGGAATCATCACGCTCAGCACGCCGTTGTCGTAGTGCGCGCTGATCTTATCTCGGTCGATGCCGTCACCCAGGGTGAGCTGGCGCAGGAACGATCCGCCCATGCGCTCGCGGGTGATCCACTTGACGCCCTCCTGGCCGCGGACGGTGCGCTCGGCGCGGATCGTCAGCAGCTGGCCATCGACGTCCACATCAACCGAGCCCGGGTCGATGCCCGGCAGATCAGCGGTGAGCACGTAGTGGTCGCCTTCGCGGTAGAGGTCCATCGGCATCACACGCGGACTGCGGTCGAGCAGCGTGCTGGTGACGCGGTCCAGGTCGCGGAATGGGTCAAAGTACATGGCCATTGTTCACAACTCCTTCTGTACGCCAGAGTTGAGTCCCTTCGACTCAACTAATTCGAATATTAGCACTCGGGTCAGGTGACTGCTAAGTCGCAGAAGCTCAGAATTTGCTGAAATTTGGGCCGCTCAGTACCCGGAAAACAGGTCGGTGCGGATGCGCTGCACCCGGGCCGCCCGGAGTGTGGCACGCACGCCGTTGACGAAGTTCGGAGACCCGGAGACGTAGGCGGTCCGCTCCGCGGCATCCGGAACCGCCGCCAGCAAGCGCTCGGCGGTGAGATGACCGGAATCGAGGTATTCCCAGCCGTCCGGCAGCGCCGGGAACGTCTCGGGCGCGACCACCAGCACGCGGGCACCGGATGCCGCCAGCCTTGGCGCGAAAGCCAACTCATCGGGCGAGGACACCGAGTAGACCAGCACCGCGTCGCGCCCGCTGCTGCCGGCCAGCTGGCCGACGAACGGGGTGATGCCGATGCCGCCGGCCAGTAGCAGCAGCTTCGTCGACGGGTCGTGCGGCAGTACGAAGTCGCCGCCGATCGAGGTGGCCCGCACCGTCTGGCCCGGCACCAGATCGAGCAGCGCCAGCTTGAAGCTGCTCGACGGCTGCGAGAAGCGAACCCCAATGGTCAGCCGATCCGGCGTCGCCGAGGTGATGCTGAACGGGCGCCGGGAGCCGCGCAGATCGGCACGGTGCGGCAGGGTGAGCTCGACGTACTGCCCGGGCAGGAACCGCGCGGGCCGACCGGGTGCGAACGAGAACTCCCACGCGGTGGGGGTGAGCTGCTGGCGGCCGAGGTATTCCAGCGGCAGCCCGCGGCGCTGCCCGAACCCGAAGGCGATCAGGTTGCCGATCACGAGGGCGAGCTCCGGGGTGGAATACATCGACCCGATCTGGAACGGAATGCTGAACAGCAGGGCGGTGACCACCGCCACCAGCAGTTGCTGCCAGCGGCGCGGCGGCAGGGTGAGCGGCTCGCTCAGCATGAACCCGGCGAGGAACACCACCGGGAACGAGGTGAACGCGCTGCCGATCGCGCTGACAGGGTCGAGACCGAAGGCCACCAACCGGATGACGATGACCGCCACGGCCACCACCACGAAGACGACGCCGACCGTGACCTTGCGAGTACGCCACAGAATGAGGAACGCGCCGATCGCCGTCACCGGCAGCAGCCACGGCGTCGCCACCCACCAGACGCTCGCGTTCAGCTCGGTCAGCGTTACCACCAGGGCGCCGATCGCAGCCGGATTCACGATGTGCCGTCCACGCCAGGCCAGCACGAACTTCGAGGCGCTGGCGATCACGCCGGCGAGGGCGAGGGAGCCCAGCTGGTCGGGCGAGGTGGACGGGAAGAACAGGAAGAACAACAGCAGGGCGGTGATCGCCGAGGACAGCAGGTGCGCGCGGGCGCGGAACAGCCGGGCGAACAGCCAGCCGGATGCCACCGTCGCGGCGAGCGACACGACGACACTGGTGAGCAGCGAGACGGGCTCGAAGCCGAGCTGGCCGGTCAGCGCCAGCAGCATCGCCGCGAGCACCAGCACCGTGAGCGCCGCGGTAATCAGCACGTACATGCTCACCCGGCCCAGCTGCCGGTCAAGCCACGCCACCAGCCCGGTACCGTTCACGCGAACACCTCTCCTGTCAGGTTCTGCGACCACTCCACATGCCCGTCAGAGAACATCCGAACGTGCTCGAACTCGAACGAGCGCAACCGGTCGGCGTCTCGGAAGAATAACGCCGTGGCCACGCCGTCGGCGACCAACGCGCTGTCGGCAATGGCCCAGGTGGCGATCACCCGCCGGGTCGGCAACCCGGTGGTGGCATCCAGCACGTGGTGCAGCCCATCGCCCCAGGCACGCCGGTTGCTGGCCGACGCGCAGATCGCCCGGCCGCTGAGCGTCACCACGCCGATCGCCTTGCTCGGATCCAGCGGATGCTCGAGCGCGACGCGAATCGAGTCTGAACCGGTGTGCCGGATGTCGCCGCCCGCGTCGACCAGATGTTCGGGTATCCCGGCCGCCGTGAGCAGCCGCCCGACGATGTCGACCAGGTAGCCCTTCCCGGCGGCGCCGATGTCCACGCTGACCGGGCGCACCGTAGTGAGGTGCGTGCCGTCCCAGGCGATGGCGTCTTCCCAGCGCGGGGCGGGCACCGGCGGCCCCGACGGGCGGAGGCTGTAGTCGCGGTCGTAGCCGAGGGTCTCCAGGGAACGACCGATCAGCGGCGACACCGCGCCATCCGTCGCCTCGTACAGATCGCGGTAGAGCTCGAGCAGCGGCGTGGCGTCATCCGGCAACTGCCAGCGCCCGGGCGTCTGGGCCATCCGGGCCACCAGGGAGTCGGTGCGGAACCGGGACCAGTCGCGGTCGAAGCGGTCGATGCGATCGTGCAGCGCGGTGATGACGGCCGGCGGCAGCGGATCGGGGGTGTCGATCTGCCACCGGGTGCCGATGGCCTCGAAGCTGAGGCTACCCGCGGGCATCGGCCTTGATCTGCTCGATGGCGTCGTTGAAGCCGCCACTGGTGAGGCTCGAACCGGACACCTTGGTCACCGACAGCTCATCGAGGTTCTTGCCGACCACGTGATCGGCGATGCCCTGCACGAACCGGCCCTGGAACTGCTCGGTGTTCGGGTTCGTCGGGTGCGAGGTCACCGCCACGTCGGCAACGACGCCGCCCTCGAGGGTCACCGACACATCGATCGTCTCGGTGCCGTTCGGTGACACGTACGAGCCGGTGGCCGAATACTCGCCGTCGGCGTAGTCGTTCTGGGGGGCCGGATCTTCGGCCATCGCGCTGCCGTCTGCTGCGCATCCCGTGAGGGCGCCGACGAGGCCGACTCCGGCGAGAGCGGTGATCAGGGTACGCGAGGGTCGCATGCAGGGTTCCTTCCGACGGGGTTCCGTGAGTAAAGCTTCACAGCGCTTCCTTGGAGAACCCTATGCGGGGGAGAGCAGTACGCCGTTCGCCCAGACCTGCTGCACCTGCCAGCTCGCATCCAGCAGCACCGCGTCGGCGGCGTAGCCGGGGGCGAGGATGCCGAACCGGTCGTCGACCCCGATCGCGCGGGCTGGTGTGCGGGTGAGCGCCTCGACCGCGGCGCGGGGGTCGACGCCCACCCGGTTGACGGCGGTGCGCAGCGCGGCGTCCTGGGTGAGGGTCGAGCCCGCCATGGTGTCGGTGCCGGAGAGCACGGCGAGGCCGTCGCGAACCGTCACGTTGAGCGATCCCAGCCGGTAGTGCCCGTCTTCAGCGCCGGCGGCGGCCATCGCGTCGGTGACCAGGGCCACCCGGCCCGCCGCCGACAGGAACGCCAGGGACGCGACATCCGGATGCACATGCAGTCCATCGAGGATCAGCTCGATGATCACCCGGTCGTCCTCGAACGCGGCGACCACCGGCCCCGGCGACCGGTGGTGGATGCCGGGCATGGCGTTGAAGGCGTGGGTGAGCATGCGGGCGCCATGATCGAACGCCGCGCGGGCCTCGGCCGCGGTGGCTTCGGTGTGCCCGATCGCGACCGTGATGCCCGCCTCGACGAACAGGTCGATCACGTCGAGTGCGCCGGGAAGTTCCGGGGCGACGGTGGTTTGCCGGATGCTGCCGTCGCCGGCGGCGATCAACTCCCGGGTCACCTCCACGCTGGGGCTCAGCAGGAAGTGCGGGTTGTGCGCGCCGCGCCGCGACGGGGTGAGGAACGGACCCTCCAGATGCGCGCCGAGCACCAGGGGGTCGGCGGCGGCGATCTCGGTGATGGTGCGGAGGCTGGTCTCCACCGCGGGCAGCGGGTTGGCGACCAGGCTGATCAGCGAGCGGGTGGTGCCGCGGATGCGGTGGGCGGCCAGGGCGGCGCGGATCTCGTCCGGGCCGTTGTCGAAGCCATGCCCTCCGCCGCCGTGCCCATGCAGGTCGATGAACCCCGGTACCAGCCACAGCCCGGCGGCGTCGATGCGTTCGGTCGCGGGTGGTGGGGTGCCCTGACCGGTGGCGGCGATCGTGTCACCGTCGAAGAGAAGCCAGAAGTCCTCGGCCTCGCCCTCGGCATCGAGTTTGCGGGCTCCGCTGATCAGGGTGCTCATGGCGTCAGCTTAAGCCCGCTCCCGCGCGCCACTGGAGCGCCCGGCCGCCGCGCCGCTACTTGAAAATGATGGTGCGGGCGCCATCCAGCAGCACCCGGTCTTCGGCGAACCACTTGACCGCCTGGGTGAGGGTGCGCGACTCCTCGTCCTGGCCGATCGCCATCAGCTGCGACGGGGTGCGCGAGTGGTCGACCCGCACCACGTTCTGCTCGATGATCGGCCCCTCGTCGAGGTCGCTGGTCACGAAGTGCGCGGTGGCCCCGATGAGCTTCACCCCACGGGCGTGCGCCTGCCGGTACGGGCTCGCCCCCTTGAACCCTGGCAGGAAGGAGTGGTGGATGTTGATCGCCTTGCCCTCGAGGGCCGCGCACAGTTCGGGGGAGAGGATCTGCATGTACCGGGCCAGCACCACCAGTTCGATGTCGTTCTCGGTCACCACTTCGAGCACCCTCTGCTCGAAGGCGGCCTTCTGCTCCGTACCCTTCACCGGCGCCGACTCGAACGGCACCCCGTAGAAGGAGGCCAGCTCCTGCAGATCGGGGTGGTTGCTCATCACCAGCGGGATGTCGACGGCCAGCTGCCCGGCGCGCTGCCGGAACAGCAGGTCGTTCAGGCAGTGCCCGGCGGTCGACACCAAAACCAGGGTGCGCAGCGGGCGGCCCACCACGTCGAGCTTCCAGGTCATGTCGTAGCGTTCGGTCACCGGCACGAGCGCCGCCTCGAACTCGCCACGGCTCGCCGCCGACTCGACCTGCAGTCGCATGAAGAAGCGGCCGGTGTCGTCGCTCGAGAACTGCTGCGACTCGGTGATGTTGCCGCGGGCCTCAACGACGGCGCCACTGATGGCATGCACGATTCCGGGCCGGTCATCGCAGACGAGAGTGAGGATCCAGTGGGAGTGGGAAGCGTCGGTCACGGCTCAAGCGTATTGGCAGCCGACGGGTCGCCGTGCCGCGGGTGGGCGGCGGCGCGGCGGGCGATCAGCCAGACGCCGAACGCGGATGCCGCGAACACCGCGGCCAGCACGGCCCAGCCCCACGGCCCGTTGCTGACCGCGACGATGAGCGCGAATGGCGCGATCAGCGAGCTGACCGAGAACGCCATCGTGAACACGCCCTGGTACGCGCCGGCCCGGCGGACATCCGCCAGCTCAAAGCTGAGCCCCCAGCTGCCCGCGGTCGACAGCACCTCGGCGAAGGAGTGCCCGATCATCGCGACCACCAGCAGCGCGATGGCGAACGCGACCGGTCCCGCGCCGGAGAGCGCGTAGGCGCCGCAGGCGGCGACCATCAGCGCGCCGGCGATGGCCATCGCGCGGCCGGCCTTGCGCACGTCGTGCGTGCCACGACTGAGCGGAATCTGGAACGCGATCACGATCACCGTGTTCAGTATCAGCAGCGCGGCCACCAGCGCGGCCGGCGCGTCGGTGCTGCCGACGATCCAGAGCGGCAGGCCGATGTCGGCCAGGCCGAACTGCAGGCCGAACAGCGCCGACAGCGCGGTGAGCGCCAGGTAGCGGCGGTCTCGGTATGGCGAGACGCCGGTGGATGCGGCATCCGCTCGCTCACTGGATGGCTCGATTTTCGGCGCGTCCACCCGCTCCGGCAGCCGCAGCAACGGCAGCGACCCGAGCGCCGCGGTCAGCCCGGCGAGCGCGAGGGTGATCCGGAACGCGGCATCCGTGCCGATCAGCAGCGGCACCGCGGCGATAGCCGAGCCGACCGCGATGGAGATGTTCGTGGCGGTGTGCATCGCGGCCCGGCCGCCGACCCTGGCCCTACCGACCAGGCCGCGGGCGATGACCGCCGAGCGGGTGGCGGAGCCGGCCTGGCTGGCCGCGGTGACCAGGCACGCCACCAGCAGCACCGAGACGAAGTCGGAGGTGAACGCGTACGCGCCGAGGGCGAGCCCCTCCACGATGCCGAAGGCGAGGGTCAGTCGGCGGGCGCTCATCCGGTCGGCGAGATGACCGCCGAGAGCGGATGTCGCGACCCCGACGCCGCCGGAGATGGTGAGCACCAGCGCGATCTGCACCGCGGACAGCCCCAGGATCAGGGTGAAGAACAGCACGGTGACGGCGAGGAACACGCCCCGGCCGAGCTTGGAGATGAACGTCGACGCCAGCAGCGCCCGCAGCACCGGGTCGGATGTCGCGACCGACAGGCGGGCGCGGAATGAGGTCTGCTGTGACTCGAGCGGAAGGGGGATCGAATCCGTATCGGGCGATCCGGAGGGCGCGGCAGTCACCGGTCCAGTATTCCGTACCGGCGATCTCCGAAATTTTTGCCGGTCGGTGCATCCGAATCGCAGGTCAGGCGGGAAGAGGTTGTGTAAGCAAATTCCGCCCGATCCCGGGCACTCTCAGGAGGTAATCATGCGCAAGACCCTCGCGTTCGGCATCGCAGCCGGCGCACTGGTAGCACTCGCAGGCACGTCGCCCGCATTCGCGTCCCACAAGGATGACGCGCAGCTGTCCGTGCTGCACGGAATCCCCGGCGTCACCGTCGACGTCTACGTCGACGGTGCGCTCACGCTCGACAACTTCGAGCCCGGCACCCTCGCCGGACCCCTCGACCTGGAGCGCGGCAGCTACACCGTCGCCATTACCGCTGCGGATGCCGCGGACGACAGCTCCCCGATCATCCCCGCCTTCGACCTGAAGCTGAAGGGAGGCAAGAACTACACGGCGGTCGCCCACCTCACGGAATCCGGTGACCCGACCGCGACCCTGTTCCGGAACAACACCAACCCGGTCAAGGCCGACAATGGCCGGCTCACGGTCCGTCATGTGGCGGCCGCCCCCGCCGTTGACGTGCTGGCCGGAGGGGACGCCGTCATCAGTGACCTGGCCAACCCCGACCAGGCGAAACTGACCGTGCCCGCCGGCACCATCTCGGCGGCCGTCGCGGCAGCCGGCACCACCCAGCCGGTGATCGGACCGGCCGACGTCACGGTTTCCGAGGGCGTGAACAGCATCGTGTACGCCTGGGGCAGCCTCGACGACGGCACGCTCGCGCTCGCGGTGCAGACCATCGACGTGGGAATCAAGGGAGACAAGGGATAGCCATCGGTTACCAGCCGATGCCTCGGCCGGCCGCAGCGGGGTGGACCGTCGCCCCGCTGCGGTCCTGGCCGTGCCTCGACCCCGGTTCGGAAAACGGAAGAAATCAGTAGTCTGATGGAAACGACAGCGGTGATGGCCGAGGCCGAAAGGCACCACAGCGACGTGACCCGATCCGGCGACGCGAGCGGACCCACGGACGACGATGACGACGCCCGTCTCGTTGCGGCGTTCCGCGCGGGGGATGAACGCGCGCTCGCCGAGGCCTACGCCCGGTGGTCGGCCCTCGTCTATACGCTGGCACTGCGCTCGCTTGGCGACGCGACCGACGCCGAGGACGTCACCCAGAAGGTGTTCATCGCCGCCTGGCGTGGCCGGTCTGGCTTCGACCCGTCCCGGTCCAGGCTGCCCGGCTGGCTCGTCGGCATCACCCGACACACGGTGGCCGACACGCATGAGGCCCGCAGCAGGCAGCGCCGGCTGGACGAGGCGTACGCCGTCGAGGTGCCCAGCGCCCAGGACGATGACACCGTGCAGATCGCCGACCGGGTGATGATCGCGGCCGAGCTGGAACAGCTGGAGCCGGTGCCCCAGCGAGTGATGCAGCTGGCGTTCTTCGACGACCTCACCCACGCTCAGATCGCCGATACCCTCGGACTGCCGCTCGGCACCGTGAAGAGCCACATCCGCCGGAGCCTGTTCCGGTTGCGCAGCCGATTGGAGGTGAACGATGGAGCATCTTGACGACGACACGCTTGCGCTGATCGCCATGGCAGAACTCGAACCCGCCGACCACGAGCGGGAGCACCTGGCCGCGTGTCCGACCTGCTCCGAGACGCTCGCCGAACTTCGGCAGACCGCCGTGCTCGGACGCGCCGCACGAACCGTTGAGCTGATCGAACCGGCCGACGCGGTCTGGGCGAATATTCACGCCGACCTCGGCCTGTCGCCGCAGGTGGCCGCGGTGCCGCGGGCGGCTGACTTCGCTTCGAAAACCTCCACTCTCGCGCCGGTCACCCCGATCACGGATCGCCCCGGTCGCCGAGCGTTCGCCTGGTGGCCGATCGCCGCCGCGGCCGCCGTCGTCGGACTGATCGGGGGAGTGGGCGTCGGAATCTGGTGGCAGTCCGGGCAGCAGGACACCGCGGCCGTGGTGGCGGAGGCGCAACTCGACCCGTTCCCCGGCTGGGACGCCTCCGGCATCGCCCGGGTGGAGGAACGGCCCGACGGCAGCCGCGTCGTCGTTGTCGATCTGGAGACCCCCACCGATACGACCGGGCTGCGTGAGGTATGGCTGATCAAACCGGATGCCTCGGGGCTGGTGAGCATCGGATTCCTCGACGGCGCATCCGGCAGTTTCGTGATCCCCGCCGGTATCGACCTCACCCAGTACCCGCTGGTCGATGTCTCCGCCGAACCCGACAACGGTGACCCGGCGCACTCCGGCGATTCCATCGTGCGCGGCGAGCTGCGCGCCAGCTGAGCTGCGCCCCGGGTATGAACTTGCGCCCCGGGAGGGTGGCACCCGTCTGAGGGACATGTCCCGGTTCCCGGGCGTTCACCCGGGCGCCACCGGATGGCCACCGGCATCCCGTTGCCTTGACTCTGTCTACATCAGGCGTCGGAGGGGACCACAACAATGCCGCAGCACGAAACTCGAATGCTTCTTCCCATGGCGGGCCACACCAAGGGCAAGCGCAGCGCGGTGACGTGCGCGCTGAAGTGCGGCAACGCCTGTGCGATGGGTGTCTGCAACCAGAGCGATAACGACTACTTCAAGGACATTGTCGGAGCTGCCCTGTCCCGCCGGTCGGTGCTGCTCGGCGCGGGCGCCGGCGCGCTGGCTCTGACGTTCGCGACATCCGCGACTCCACTCGGCGGCGCAACCGCCGCCCAGGCCGCCATGCGCGGTCTGCAGTTCGCTCCGATCCCGCCGATCGACGCCTCCGTCGACGACTTCGTGGTGCCCGCCGGCTACCAGTGGGGTGCGATCATCCGCTGGGGCGACCCGATCCTGCCCGGCGCCCCCGAGTTCGACATCAACAACCAGACGCCTGAGGCGCAGGCGCTGCAGTACGGCTACAACAACGACTACCTCGACATCATCGAGCTGCAGGGCCGCGGCGGACGCCACGGTCTGCTGATCACCAACCACGAGTACACCAACCCCGGCATCATGTTCCCGCCGGCCGCGAACGAGGCCGAGCGGCTGCAGCAGCTGCGCATCACGATGGCCGCGCACGGCATGGCCATCGTCGAGCTGGAGCGTGAGAAGAAGGGGCGGCCGTGGACTTACCTGCGTTCCTCCGACTACAACCGTCGCGTCACGGCGTCCACTCCGTTCCGTCTCACCGGACCGGCCGCGGGCCACGACCTGATGAAGACGCAGGATGACCCCACCGGTCTGACCGCGCTCGGCACCTTCGGCAACTGCGCCGGCGGCACCACCCCGTGGGGCACCGTGCTCTCCGGCGAGGAGAACTTCAACAACTACTTCCGCTCGCCCGGCACCACGGCGGGCCAGAAGCGCTACGGCCTGTCGACCTCGGCATCCACCTACGGCTGGGAGGCCCTCGAGCCGCGCTTTGACGCGGTGGCCAACCCCGGCTACGTCAACGAGCCGAACCGGTTCGGCTACATCGTGGAGATCGACCCGCTCGACCCCACCTCGACCCCGGTCAAGCACACCGCCATGGGTCGGATGAAGCACGAGGGCGCCAACGTCACCGTCGCCCCCGACGGCCGCGTCGTGGCGTACATGGGCGACGACGAACGCTTCGACTACCTGTACAAGTTCGTCTCGCACAAGAGCTTCCGCAAGGGCAACAGCGAGAAGGCCCGCGCGCACAACAAGACGATCCTCGAAACCGGTGACCTGTTCGTTGCCCGATTCAGCGGCAACTCGCCCGCCGCGGAGATCACCGGCAACGGCGCACTGCCCACCGACGGTGCCTTCGACGGCGGCGGCCAGTGGATCCCGCTCACGCTCAACGGGGCCAGCGCTGTCCCCGGCTTCACCGTCGAGGAAGTGCTCGTGCACACCCGCCTCGCCGCCGACGCCGTCGGCGCCACCAAGATGGACCGCCCGGAAGACGTCGAGCCGCACCCCACCAGCGGCAAGGTGTACGTCGCCTGCACCAACAACACGCAGCGCGGCACCCTCGGCAAGGCCGGCGTCGACGAGGTCAACCCGAAGACGGTCAACCGCGACGGCCACGTGATCGAGATCACCGAGGCCCGGAACGACGCCACCGCGACGAGCTTCGGTTGGAGCATCCTGCTGGTCTGCGGCGACCCCGCCGTCTCCAGCTCGGCATACTTCGCCGGCTTCCCGGTCGACCAGGTGTCGCCGATCTCCTGCCCGGACAACGTCGCCTTCGACAAGGCCGGCAACCTGTGGATCTCCACCGACGGCCAGCCCGGCACGATCGGCTACAACGACGGCCTGTTCCGGGTCGGCCTCGAGGGCGCCAACCGCGGCCGGGTCGACCAGTTCCTCGCCGTGCCGCGTGAGGCGGAGACCTGCGGCCCGATCATCCGCGACGACGAGAACATGGTCTACGTGGCCGTGCAGCACCCGGGCGAGGACGGCAGCTTCGCCAACCAGCACTCCTACTTCCCCGACTACACCGCGGTGAACGGCAACGGCCTGGTGGCCGCCCCGCGTCCGTCGGTCGTGCAGGTCTGGCAGGGCTGATCCGCGGGCTTCGGCCCGCCACCCCTGTATCCTTGACGGGATGTCGCACCACGACGGCATCCCGTCGGGCGGCGTGACGCTCCATCCTGATCGCTGAAGGCAACCGCATGCCTGACCAACCGTCCGAGTCCCGCGCCTTTCCCTGGTTCGGGCTGATCGTGCTCGCCGCCGCCGTGTTCATGTCGGTGACCAACGAGATGCTGCCGACCGGGCTGTTACAGCCGATGAGCCGCGAGCTCGGGGTCAGCGAACCGCAGATCGGCCTGCTGCTCAGCGTCTTCGCGGGCACCGTCGTGCTCAGCTCGATCCCGCTGGCCGGACTCACCAGGCGGCTGCCGCGGCACGGGCTGCTCGTCACGGTGCTGATCGCCCTCGCCGCCAGCAACCTGCTCTCGGCGGTGGCGCCGACCTATGAGCTGCTCGTGGCCGCGCGGGTGTTCGGCGGTCTCACGCACGCGATGTTCTGGATCATCGTCGCCGCCTATGCCGGACACCTCGTGCCGCGCCACCAGTTGGGCCGGGCGGTCGCGATCACGGCCTCCGGTGGGACGCTGGCCTACATCTTCGGGGTGCCGCTCGGCACCATGCTCGGCCAGTGGCTGGGCTGGCGGCTCACCTGGGTGACCCTGGCGGTACTGACCGCGCTCGCCGCGGTGCTGGTGCTGAAGTTCCTGCCGCCGGTTGCGCGGGAGACCGAGACGCACGCAACGAGGGTGCCGCTCCGCCGGGACGCGACCCTGCCCGCCGTGGTGATCGTGTGTCTGGTGACCGGTCTCATCATGACCGGGCACTACGCGTTCTACACGTACATCGCCCCGTTCATCACCGACGTGCTGGCGCTGCCGGAGTCGATGATCGGCGTCATGCTCGGAGTGTTCGGCGCCGGCGGCGCCATCGGCATCGTGCTGGTGGGCACCGTGTTGGGCCGACGCCCGACGGGTGCCGTGATCGGGCTGCTGGTGTCGGTGGGCATCGCCGTGGCCGTGCTTGCGGTCAGTACCGAGTCGCTGCCGATCGCGATCACCGCGTTCGCTGTGTGGGGCATCGCCTTCGGGGCACTGCCGTCGCTGCTGAACACCCGGCTGCTGCAGGTGGCGTCCGCGCGGGCCAGGGACGTGGCATCCGCGTTCTACAACTCCGCCTTCAACCTCGGGATCGGCGGCGGCGCTCTGCTCGGCGCCGTGCTGTTCGACTCGGTGGGCGTCGCCCAGCTGCCCTGGCTGTACATCGGCACGCTGCTGCTGGCGCTCGCGGTGCTCGGCGGCACGGTGTGGTGGCGTCGGTCGCGCGCGGGGCTGCCGGGGTAGGAGCGGTCAGCCCTGCAGGGGCCGGATGGCGGATGCAGGGGGGTAGCAACGCCCTGTCCGGAGCCTTACGCTGACCTCAGTGCGCCCGCTCGGCGCGGGCGCTCCGTGGCGACGAGGTTCGGGAGGCGCACGATGTGCCGTTGGCTGGCTTACACCGGAGAGCCGCTGCGGCCCTCCATCCTCATCCTCGACACCCAGCATTCGGTCGTCGCGATGTCGTTGAACTCCCCGCTCGGGGCGGAGACCGTCAACGGGGACGGTTTCGGGTTCGGCTGGTACCCCGAGGATGCGGGCCCGGGATCGATGCCCGCGACCTTCCGCAGCATCGAGCCTGCTTGGAACGACCAGAACCTGCGCGAGATCAGTCATGCCGTTCGGAGCCCGCTGTTCTTCACGCACGTGCGCGCTGCCGCCGGTCCGCCGATCCAACAGACGAACTGCCATCCGTTCCGATACGAGAACTGGCTGTTCATGCACAACGGCTACATCTCGGAGTTCGGCCTTATCAAGCGCGATCTGACCTACGCGGTCGACCCGTCGCTGTATGCCCACATCCATGGCACGACCGACTCGGAGGTGCTCTTCCACCTCGCGCTCACGCTCGGACTGGCCGACGACCCGATCAAGGCGATGCGAGACGCGATCCGGATGGTCGAGTCTGCGGGGAATAAAGCCGGCAACCAGTTCCCGATGCAGGGGACCATCGCGGTATCTGACGGCGAGACCCTCTGGGCATTCCGCTACTCGTCGCAGGGGAGGTCGCGGAGCCTGTTCCACTCCGCCGACATCCCGACGCTCAGGGGGATGTACCCCGACGCGGAGCGGCTTTCGGCCTTCGGCGAGCACGCGCAGGTCGTCGTATCGGAGCCTCTCAGCGATCTGCCGGGTGTGTTCCTTGAGGTGCCAGAGTCCACGGTCGCGGTCCTTGACCGGGAAGGCTATCGGCACGAGCCGTTTCTGGAGGCCTGAGGCGGGGTGGGGCGGGGTCTCTGGGTGCCGGCGCTCTGGGCAACGGGCGTTCTGGGTGCCGGCGCGCCTGCCAGGGTTCCGCTCCGCATCGCTCGGACGGAGATCGGCGGCTCCGTAGGATGATTTTCCCGGATACCGTCCTTCCGAGCCGCCGAACTCCGTCCGAGATCAGGCCGCGAGGTGCAGACCCTGCGCGATGGCGCCGAGAATCGTCCGCTCCACGTAGTCCCAGTCGAACAGGATCTGCTTGTAGTCGAACCGCAGCACGCTGTAGCCCATCAGTGTCAACCGGCCATCCGCCGCAATGTCGCGGCGACGGGTCGCGGCATCCGAATGAAACTCGTAGCCGTCGATCTGGTAGACGAGGCGTTCCCCGATCAGCCCGTCAACGGGGTGGCCGTCGATCACAACCTGCTGCCGCACGGCGAGCCCGAGCAGTCTCAGGCGCGCCACCGGGATGCTCTCGATGCCCGAGTCGAAGAGCAGCGACGCCCCCAGCCGCACTCGCCGAGCGCTTTCGGTGCGCAGCGGCAGTCGTTCGAGGTACGCCGGAGCGACCAGCTGCTTGCGAATCGCGGACTCCCACACAACGAGGGCATTCTCGAAGGGCTGGCAGTCGGCGAGGTGCACCATCGCGTTCTCGAGCGGCTCCATCAACCGGTACGGGCTGACCTCGATCGGCCCCCGGCTCCAATGCACGACCTGACTGCCGGATGCCACGTGCGCAGCGTTCGGCGACACAGCCACGTGCAACCGGCCATCGTCGAAATGCCACAGATCAAGGCGCTTCGCAACGCTCAGGCACGCCACTCGGCCGCCGATCTTCGCTGCCGCCGCGAGGTCAGGCTGCGCGTGCGGCGTCGCCAGCCAGTATCTCCGGATGCGTCGCAACGCGTTGCCATCGACTGCTTTCTTGATGTCGTACCGGGTGAAACCGGCCCGCAGCGCCTCGTGCACGTGAGCGATTCCGCCCCGGGTGTTGAGCCAGGTTGTGAGATCCATGGGGAGAGTGTTGTCCGCGGCATCCGCTGTCCAGTGAAGGCGCTGGCGGGTGGGGAATCCCGCTGGGTGTTGAGGGGTGGTGCAGCAGCCGCACCAGCCCGCGTGCGCAGCGCCGCTCGGACGGCAAACGGCGGCTCGGGAGGACGTTTTCGCGGATAACGTCCTCCCGAGCCGCCGAACTCCGTCCGACACGTCGGGCCGGAGGCCTCCTGCTAAACTGACCCGGTCGCGACTGGCGTTCAGATGGGCAACCATCGGGGAGCGATAGACACTTCAGTGGCCGCGCGCCTGGGCCCGCACTCGACTAGCCTGCCCGGTAGTTTGGTAGTGCCCTGTGTCTGATCCAAGGAGTTGCCAGTGTCCGACCGTCTTCCCTCCACCTTCAACGATTCGCTCGCGACCGTTGACCCCGAAATCGCCGCGGTTCTCGAGCACGAGCTCGGCCGCCAGCGCGACACCCTCGAGATGATCGCCAGCGAGAACTTCGTTCCCGTCGCCGTGCTCGAGGCGCAGGGTTCCGTGCTCACCAACAAGTACGCGGAGGGCTACCCGGGACGCCGCTACTACGGCGGCTGCGAATTCGTGGATGTCGCGGAAAACCTCGCCATCGAGCGGGCGAAGAGCCTGTTCGGCGCGAACTTCGCCAACGTGCAGCCGCACTCCGGTGCGCAGGCCAACGCTGCCGTGCTGCACGCCATCGCCACCCCCGGCGACCGCATCCTCGGCCTCGAACTCTCCCACGGCGGCCACCTCACCCACGGGATGAGGCTCAACTTCTCGGGCAAGCTGTACGAGGCGCACGCCTACGGTGTGAACCCCGAGACCATGCGCATCGACATGGACACCGTGCGCGAGAAGGCCCTCGAGGCCAAGCCGTCGGTGATTATCGCCGGCTGGTCGGCGTACCCGCGCCAGCTCGACTTCGAGGCGTTCCGCGCCATCGCCGACGAGGTCGGCGCCAAGCTCTGGGTGGACATGGCGCACTTCGCCGGACTGGTCGCCGCCGGCCTGCACCCGTCGCCGGTGCCCTACGCCGACGTGGTCTCCTCCACTGTGCACAAGACCATCGGCGGACCCCGCTCCGGCTTCATTCTCAGCAATGATGCGGATGTCGCGAAGAAGCTGAACTCCGCGGTATTCCCTGGCCAGCAGGGTGGCCCGCTGATGCACGTGATCGCGGCAAAGGCCGTGGCATTCAAGCTCGCCGCCGAGGAAGAGTTCAAGGACCGCCAGGAGCGCACCATCCGCGGCGCCCAGCTGCTCGCCGAGGCGCTCACCACCGACTCCTCCCGTGAGGCCGGCATCGACGTGCTCACCGGAGGCACCGACGTGCACCTCGTGCTCGCCGACCTGCGCAACTCCGCGATCGACGGCAAGCAGGCCGAAGACGTGCTGCACTCGGTCGGCATCACCGTGAACCGCAACTCGGTGCCGTTCGACCCGCGCCCGCCGATGGTCACCTCCGGCGTGCGCATCGGCACCCCGGCGCTCGCCACCCGCGGCTTCGCCGACGAGGAGTTCGCCCAGGTCGCCGAGATCATCGCCAGCGCGCTGAAGCCGAATCCGGATGTCGCGAACCTCCGTGCCCAGGTGAAGACCCTGGCCGACGCGTTCCCGCTTTACCCGGGCCTGTAGGCAGCCGCGCGCACCCACCACCGCTCCAACTCCACACGGAAATTCAGGAATCTGCGTCGACGGGATGCCGCGCAACCCCGTGTTCGCGCGGCAGAGGTCGCGACATCCGACGCAGATTTCTGAATTTCCAGCGCTGCCAGTCGGCAAACACTGAACCACAGGGAACACCATGACCGCACAGATCCTCGACGGCAAGGCCACCGCCGCCGCCATCAAACGCGAACTCACCGAACGGGTCACCGCCCTGGGCGAGCGCGGCATCGTCCCGGGCCTTGCCACCGTGCTCGTCGGCGAAGACCCGGGCTCACAGTGGTACGTCGCCGGCAAACACCGGGACTGCGCCGAGGTGGGCATCGCGTCCATCCGCCGCGACCTGCCCGCCACGGTCACCCAGGAGGAACTCGAGGCGGTGCTCGACGAGCTGAACGTCGACCCCGAGATCACCGGCTACATCGTGCAACTGCCGCTGCCAAAGCACATCGACACCGACGCCATCCTCGAGCGCATCGACCCCGAGAAGGACGCCGACGGACTGCACCCGACCAACCTCGGCCGCCTGGTGCTGAACGTCAACCGGCCGATCGACACGGCGCTTCCGTGCACCCCGCGCGGCGTGATTGAACTGGTCGAGCGGCACGGCATCTCCTGGGCGGGCAAGAACGTGGTCGTCGTCGGTCGCGGCGTCACCGTCGGCCGCGCGATCGGCCCGCTGCTCACCCGCCGCGAGTACAACGCCACCGTCACCCTCACCCACACCGGTACGACCAACCTCGGCGACCACCTGCGCGAGGCCGACGTCATTATCGCCGCTGCGGGCGTGCCCGGCATCGTCAAGGCCTCCGACGTGAAGCCGGGCGCAGTCGTGCTCGACGTCGGAGTCAGCCGCATCGTCGAACCCGAAACCGGCAAGAGCAAGATCGCCGGAGACGTGGCGGCGGATGTCGCGGACGTCGCCGCCTGGATTTCACCGAACCCCGGTGGGGTCGGCCCGATGACCCGAGCCCTGCTGCTGAAGAACGTGGTCGACGCGGCCGAGCGCACGCTGTAGGCACGCGGCATCCGCCGGACTACGCGCTCGGCGGCTGGTGCAGCCCGAACGGCGAGCCCTGGCTGTCGGTGCACATCGTGAACCGACCGTATTTCGCCGCCTGCTCGTCGGTGCCGTCCATGTCGAGTTCCAGCACGGTGCCGCCAAGGTCGAGCACCTGGGCGGCCGCGGCATCCAGGTCGTCGACCTTGAAGAAGACGTAGGGGGATGCCGCGGGGTCGCCGCCGTGGATCCCGGCCGCCGTGCCGAGCCCGGCGATGTCGTAGCCGGCGCCCTCGCCGGAGGCGCCGGGCGAGAATGTCCAGCCGAACAGCGCCTCGTAGAACTGCCTGGACTTGCCGGGATCGTCCGATCCGAGTTCGATGAATGACAGCTCTCCGGCCATGGCGCCTCCTCGTTGATGGGCGTTCCCACGCTAGGGCGGCGACCGAGGGCGGGCAACCCCCGATTTACCGACCCGCGATACCCTGTGCGGGTGCGACCACTCACCGGAGACCAGTTCCCCCTCGCCCGCGGCCCCTGGCGGGCGGTGATCACCCAACTGGCGGCAGGTCTGCGCAGTCTGTCGGTGGACGGCGTCGAGCTCACGCCCTCCTACCCCGAGACGACCATCGCACCGCTCGGCGCCGGCATCGTGCTGGTGCCCTGGCCCAACCGGGTGCGCGACGGCGTGTGGCAGCTGAACGGCGCACCCCAGCAGCTCGACATCACCGAGGTGCGTTACGGCAACGCCAGTCACGGACTGCTGCGCAACACCGCCTACCAGGTAGCCGCGCAGGACGCGGCATCCGTCACTCTGACCGCGGCGGTGCATCCGCAGCATGGCTATCCGTTCCTGCTCGACACCAGCGTGCGGTACGAGCTGGTCGACGACGGCCTGCAGGTGACGCATCAGATCACCAATCAGACGGATGTCGCGGCTCCGGTGGCGCTCGGCACCCACCCGTTCCTGCAGATCGGCGATGTGCCCAGCGAGCAGCTGACGCTGACCGTGCACGCCGCGTCCCGCTACGAGGTGGACGAGCGCAAGATCCCCACCGGCCAGGTGCCGGTGGACGACGACTATGACCTGCGCTCCGGCCGGCTGGTCGGCGAGCTGAACCTGGACGCCACCTTCGGTGACGTAACCACCCGAGACGGTGTCGCCGCCACGCTGGCCGCGCCCGACGGCCGCACGGTGTCGCTGCTGATGGACGACAGCTTCCCGTACGTTCAGGTGTTCACGCCGCGCGAATACCCGCTGCCGTCCGGCGCGGGCCTGGCCGTGGCGGTGGAGCCGATGACGGCGCCCGGCAACGCGTTCAACTCCGGCGACGGGCTGCGCTGGCTGGCACCGGGGGAGACCTGGACCGCCGTGTGGGGCATCCGGTACGCCGAATAGCTTCCCCTCGCCGCTGGCGCCCGGTAGCGTCGGCGGCATGCGCATCGACCGGCTCGAGCCGAACGAGGTGTTCGTGTTCGGCTCCAACGCGGCCGGCATGCACGCCGGTGGCGCGGCGCGCACCGCCCACCAGAAGTTCGGCGCGGTCTGGGGCGAGGGTCACGGGCTGCACGGGCAGTCCTACGCCATCGACACGATGAGCGGGCTCAATGAGATCGGCCGCGAGGTCGCCACGTTCCTCGACTTCGCCCGACAGCATCCGGAACTCCGGTTCCTGGTCACCGAAATCGGCTGCGGCATCGCTGGCTACACGCCCGCCCAGATCGGCCCGCTGTTCACCGACGTGCCACAGAACGTGATCTTGCCCGAGAGTTTTCTGTAACGAAGGGATGCCGCGATGGCCGCACTGTTCGTCTGGGAGGGAACCGATGGCTGGCGGGCCGAGGCGGCCAGTGTCCAGCTGGGATCGTCAGGGTTGACGGCATCCGGAACCCAGATCGGGGTGGATCCGCTGCCATACCGGCTGGACTACACACTGCGCACCCGCGACGACTTCGTCACGGAACTGCTGGATGTCACCGCCGTCGGTACCGGCTGGCAGCGACGGCTGATCCTTGGCCGGGACGAGAGCGGTCTGTGGTCGTGCACGGTGCAGCAGGACGGGGCGGGTCCGGATGACGTCGACCTGGCGCCGCCCGGTGGCGACATGTCCGCGCTGCACGACGTGCTCGACTGCGACCTCGGCCTGTCGCCGCTCACCAACACGATGCCGGTGCTGCGGCATCGGCTGCATACCGAGCCTGGTACCGCCGAGCTGCGGATGGCGTGGATCGCGGTGCCCTCGCTGGCGGTGGTGTCGGACCGGCAGAAGTACCAGACCGTGCGGGCGGATGTCGCGGGACCATCGGTCGTGCGCTACTCAAGTCATCGCTTCTCGGCGGAGCTCGAATTCGACTCGGACGGCTTCGTACTGACCTACCCAGGGCTGGCGCGACGCGTTGGCTGAGGGTGACTCACGGACCCGCTGACGAGTTGGAGAGTGCGGTGGCATTTCTGCGCAAACCGAAACCGAAACCCCGATCGACCGGCAGAACCCGTGCGTCGCAGCTCGCTGACGACAGCGCGGAGCCCACCCAGACGCCGCACGCCGAACCTGCGCCGACCGGGCGCCGAACGCGCGCCGCGCTCGGGGGAGTGGCAGGAGCCGCCGTCGTTGGCGCCATCGCAACCGCTGTCATCACGTCGGATCGGGTCGACAGCCTGTTCAGTTGGGTCGGCAACTTGTTCGCTCCCGCAGCGGTGTCGAGTGACGCCGAATCGGTCGCGACCAAGACGGTGACCAGCGCTGACAGGGTCTTCACCGTCGACATCCCCGAGCGCTGGTCGGTTCGGAACGCTCCTTTCGATGTGTTCGCCGACGATTCGTTGAATGTCGGCGCCGCGATGTTCGTCGGCATCGATATCGACCGCGCCCTCTCGTACGACACCGCTGGGGCGTATATCGGGGCGTCCACGCACGCGGCGGAGCAGCTCGGTCTCGTCGGGGCCACCGAGACGGAGCTGGCCCGGTGGGCGCAGTCCGAATTGGAACGGTTCGATTGGACCGTCGACGGATGCGTGCCGACCAACGATCCCGTACCCGACCGCGACGGCTGGGTTGTGCGCGGCACGGTCTGGAACGATTGTGCCGCCAACCAGGGCATGCGCCTCATCGAGCTGTATGCCCTCCCGCTCGGCGGGGACCTGACGATCCACGTGCAGATAAGCCTGATGAGCGACGATCCGGACGAGGTCGCGGAGACGCTCGTGAGATCGCTCGCCATCGTCGACTCGCGGATCGAATCGGGCGATCCGAGCGTAGGGGACCAGGTCATCCCATAAGGACCCCGACCCCACCGGGCTCTGGGCCGAGACCTCTCAGGCCTGGGCGGCCGACGCGATCGTGCCCACGCCGAGGGCGGCGAGGATTCCGCCGGAGGTGCGCTCAAGCGTCAGACTGACCCGCGGCCGGTTCAGCCACGCGTTCGCCTTCGCCGCGACGAGAGCGAGCAGCACCAGGTAGAGGCCGCCGATTACGGTCAGGGTAGCGCCGAGCAGCATCGTCATCCAGAATGCGGATGCCCCCTGCGGCAGGAACTGCGGCACGACGGCGAGAAAGAACAGTCCCACCTTCGGATTGGTCAGGTTGGAGAGCAGTCCGGCTGCGAAGGCCCGCCAGGCCGACGCCGCCGGGACGGGAGCCGCGGCATCCGCCCCGCCCTTCGCACGGTGGCTGCGGAAGGCCTGGATGCCGAGGAAGATCAGGTACAAACCGCCGATGACCTTGATGACTTGGTACACCTCCGCGGACTGCTCGATGATCGCCGCGAGGCCGACGCCGACGAGCAGGGCCCAGCCGAGTTGGCCGATCGCGGCGCCGACTCCGGCGGCGATGCCCGGCCGGAGGCCGCGCAGGCTGTAACGCAGGGTGAGGAAACTGTCCGGCCCGGGCGTCAGGGCGAGCACCAGGCCGAGTCCGCAAAAGGCGAGGAACGCGGCGGTTGTCATGCCGCGATTCTGGCATGACGGAGTACCCGCATGTCGTTAATGGCGACCAGCAGGGTAAGTCAGCGCGGCCAGACCCCTGAACTGCCGCGGCGGTGGCTGTCGACGAGGTGAGTGTCGATCATGCCGATGGCCTCCATCAGCGCGTGCATCGTGGTCGGGCCGACGAACGCGAAGCCCTTCTTGCGCAGCGCTTTCGAGAGCGCGATCGACTCGGCAGAGCTGGTGGGGATCTCGTCGAGGGACCGGGGTTCGGGGGTGCTGTCGGGTTGGAACGACCAGACGAAGTCGACGAGACCGCCCTCGGCGCGGAGGGCGACGGTGGCGTTCGCGTTGGTGATCGTGGCGCGGATCTTCGCCCGATTGCGCACGATTCCGGCGTCACCGAGGAGTCGCTCGACATCCTGTTCGGTGAAATTGGCGACGGTGTCTGGATCAAAATCCGCGAATGCGGCGCGGAACGCCGGGCGCTTGCGCAGGATGGTCACCCAAGACAGGCCAGCCTGGAATGCCTCGAGGCTGATCCGCTCGTAGAGTCCTTGCTCGTCGCGCACCGGCATGCCCCATTCGGTGTCGTAGTACTCACGCAGCAGCGGGTCGACGGAGGCCCAGGATGGGCGCACTAGTCCGTCGTCGCCGGGCACGGGGCCGGTCATGCGGCTGCCTCCAGGGTGAGCAGGGCGGTTTTCGCCTCCAGTCCGCCAAGATACCCGCCGAGGGAGCCGTCGGTGCGCAGCACCCGATGGCAGGGCACCACGACGGGCAGCGGATTCGTGGCGCACGCGCTGCCGACCGCCCGCACGGCCTTCGGGTTGCCGACGATCTCGGCGACCTCCTTGTATGTTTCGGTTGTGCCATAAGCGATGTCCGATAGGTGGCGCTGCACCGTCTGACGGAACCCGCTGGAGAGCGAATAGTCCAACGGCAGATCGAAGCCGGTGCGTCGACCGGCGAAGTACTCGTCGAGCTCCCGGGCGGCCGCGTCGAGTCTGGTCGGTGCGCGCAGGATGCGGGGGCTGATCCTGCTCGCAAGCGAGTCGAGCACACGGTCGAAGTCCTCCCGCTCGAAGCCGACCCGCACAAGGCCCTTGTCGGTGGCGGCCAGCAGCAGCGGGCCGACGGGAGAGTCGATCACGGTGTAGGCGATGTCAAGGAGGCCGGCGGCATCCGACCGCTTCTCGAGCGTGCGGTGCAGGTCGGCCAGCTTGGCGGCGTCGGGGGTGGTGAGGGTCATCAGATCGCGTGCATCTGGGTCGGTGGTGGGGTCGAGGGTGGTCATCGGGATGCTCCTGTCGATAGGTCGCCCGCTGAGCGATAGTGCGTTCGCAAATTCTTGATGCCGTCGGCGGCGGCGCGGCGGGCGGCGTCCGCGGTGCCGCCGAGGAGGTCTGCGATCTCTTGATAGGGAAGGCCGCCGAGGTGGTGCAAGGCAACGGCATGGCGTTGGCGGTCTGGTAGCTGTTTCACGGCGTTCCAGAGGTCGATGTCGTGGCCCTCCGGACTGCCGCGCGTGGTCGGCAGCTCGGCGAGCGACTCGACCGGCACCGCGTGTCGTTGCCGGGCGCGGGTGATGTCGATTGCCTTGCGGTGCGCGATGGTGACGAGCCAGGCCTGAACGTTCGCGTCGGCCGGGAGGCTGGGGTATGCGCCGAGCGCCGCCAGGAAGGTCTCCGACCAGGCGTCGTCGGCATCCGTGTGCGGCCCGAGCACGGCACGGCACACGCGCAACACCGTTGCGGCGTGCTCGGTCACGACCCGTTCGAATGGCTGCTTCGTGTTCATCATCCGGTAGACGCTCGGGGCACCCGAAACGTGAGATCGGAGCCTGAAACTACAGTCTTTCAGCTGACGGGAGCGATGACCGGCACTAGGGTTCGGAGTGTGAAGAGGAATCGCTTCTGCACTCTCGCCACCGCTGCCGGCGTGCTGGCCGCTCTCACCGCCTGCTCTGGCGCGAATTACCCGGACTTCGACCGCGAGAAGACCTCTGAGGATGACCTGCCCGCCGTCTTCTCCGACGAGTTCGACCTCGATCAGTACGACCTGTCAACGTCGCGGTTCGAGGCCACACATGAAGGCCTGGACTATTACCTAATCCGCACCAGGGGAACGTCGCCGTCGGGCGTGCTGGAGTGTGTGGCGGTCGCGCATCCCGTGCTGCCGAGCATCAGCTGCGGAGCCGGGGGTGTCACCGTGGCCGCACCCGGCTTCGGTGAGGTGCAGCTGATGTCGGCGCTCTCCCCAGACCACGACGAGTGGACGAAGATCAGCGACAACCTGAGAGTGCCGTCGGAGCGATGAGTTAGGCGACGGGTTGTCGACGCCTACCGATCATCAGCACCCCGACCACGGCACCGGCGAATCCGACCGCCGTGCCGATCCCGGCGAACAGCACGCCGCCGGCGGGGGCGACGATTGACTGGCTGATCAGCGCCTGCCAGGTGAGGATGCCGATCATCGCCGCGAACGCGAGGCTGCCGACGACCATGAGCTGAAGCCTGACGCGCGGGTTGCGCAGCACGGCGATCCGGCGAGACAGGATCTCGAGCAGCAGCAGCGCGAGCGGGATTGCCTGCAGCGCGTGCATGCCGACGAAGTGCGGGACGCGCAGGTCGCCGGCATCCGTGCTCCATCCAAGGAATGGCAGACCGGGCCCGCCATCCGGGATGCCGACCGCGTGCGCGCCGGCGATGCCCTGGAAGTCTTGCAGCTGCTCCGGCCTCGGGCCGGTCATCAGGAAGGCGAGCGCCATGCCGACCAGGCCGAGGAGTACCCCCGCCCGGATCGCGACGGCGCGCGCGGCATCCGCTCCTGGGTTGAACAGCACGGCGATGCCGACCAGCACCGTCATCAGCCAGACCACCACGATCGAGATCGCCATGAAGGACCACAGCGTGGTGTTGAGCGGTGTCGCGACGTTGAAGTGGCTGGTGGTGTGCGCCGCGGCGGCGCCCACGATGACAACGATTTCGATGACGAGGCCGATCACGGTGACCGTGCCCGCGATGTTCCCAAGGCGCCGGAAGCGACGCAGCTGTCCGATCAACCAGGCGAGCGTGATGGCATAGATGCCGATCGAGATGGCAAACTTCATCGGTTTGAACCAGGCGTTCTGCCCGAGAATCTGGTGCGGGTCGATGACCGCCAAAGCGGCGGTCACGAGGGTCAGCGCGGCCATCGCCACGGCGAGGACGACGAGCGGTCGGTGCCAGTGATCCGGTCGGGGAAGCGCCAGGGTCGAAGGCTGGCGCTGGAGGGTGGAGGTCATGAGCGGGTTTCCTTCTGTTCTGGCGGTGGCGGAGCACCGAATCGGTTGTGGGACGCGTTTTCCTGGGCAATCCGTCGCAGCCCGGCGATGAGGGCGTCGCCAAGCACCGTGCCGACCACGACGGTCTCGGCCATCCGGTCGCGGCTTCCGCTGTCGGCGACGAGCCTGAGGTCGGCATCGGCGATCAGATCGGCGGCCTCGGCATAGCGCGTGATGGCCGCCCCGAGGTCGTCCCGGCCGATCTGCGCGTAGCCGTCGAGCACGCTCGCGGCCTGCGCGATGCCGGGATTCTCCGGGTACACCCGCCAGCCGCGCTCGACCATCACCTCGTGCACCCGGGCGAGTGCCACATCCGACGGGGGAGTCGCGCCTTTCGGAATGGCCTGCTGCGCGATGCCCAGCGTTGAATCGAGCGGAAGCTGGGGGTCATCGATCGCGGCAAGGACACGGTGCGTGTCGGCGACCGAGAGCCCGCCGGTGTCGATGAGTGCGCGGATCAGGCGGAGGCGCGCGACGTGGTCGTCGCCGTATTCAGTCTGGTTGTAGCCGGTTCGATCGCCTTCGGGCAGCAGGTGCTCCCGGGCGTAGTACTTGATCGTGGCGGGACTGACCCCGCTCTGGCGGCTGAGTTCGGAGATGCGCATATCGATAGTGTGACTATCGATAGTGCAACTGTCAATAGATTCCAGCGACGACGAAGAACGAGTCCCCGCCCGTCCTCATGAATTGTTGTACTGAGTCCAAAAACTCGCTATGTTCGTTCGGTGATCGATATCCGCATTGACGGCGTCGGCAGCCGGCTGGTGCCGTACGCCGATGGTCTGGCCCAGCAGTATGACCTGCATCGAGCAGTAAGCGAAGGGTCGGCCCCAGACACAGTGCTGTTGCTCGAGCACGAAGCGGTCTACACCGCAGGCAAACGTACCGAGGCGCACGAGCGACCCGTTGGCCGAATTCCGGTTGTGGATGTCGACCGCGGGGGCAAGATCACGTGGCACGGTCCGGGTCAGCTGGTCGGATACCCGATTCTGCGGCTTCCTCAACCCCGCGATGTCGTGGCGTACGTGCGTTCCCTCGAAGGGATGCTGATCGACGTGGTGCGCGAGTTCGGCGTTGACGGGGTGCGGATCGGCGGGCGCTCCGGTGTCTGGGTGCGCACGGGGTTTCGCGACGCGAAGCTCGCGGCGGTCGGCATCCGCGTTGCCGCCGACACCACCATGCACGGCTTCGCCCTGAACTGCAGCAACGACCTCGCTCCGTTCTCAGCGATCGTCCCCTGCGGAATCAGCGACGCCGATGTGACGACTCTCTCGCAACTGCTCGGCCGCCGAATCGACCCGGTCGACGTCGTTGAGCACGTCGCTGCCCGTGTCGACATGCTGCAGGGGGCGACCGCATGAGCGTCGTACCGGGCGAACGCCGGATGCTGCGCATCGAGGCTCGCAACGCCGCGACGCCGCGAGAACAGAAGCCGGAGTGGATCAAGACTCGAGCGCGGATGGGGCCAGAGTACACCGCTGTCCACGAGCTGGTTGCGGCCAGTCAACTGCATACCGTCTGCCAGGAAGCGGCGTGCCCGAACATCTTCGAATGCTGGGAAGACCGCGAGGCGACGTTCCTGATCGGCGGTTCGCAGTGCACACGGCGGTGCGACTTCTGTCAGATCGATACGGGTAAGCCCGCCGACTATGACACGGACGAGCCGCGGCGGGTCGCGGCATCCGTTCGCACGATGGCGCTGCGATATGCGACCGTCACCGGGGTGGCCCGGGATGACTTGCGCGACGAAGGAGCATGGCTGCACGCCGAAACCGTGCGGCAGATCCACGAGCAGAACCCCGGCACCGGAGTGGAAATCCTGGCAACGGACTTCTCGGGCAACCCCGATCTGCTGGGTGAGGTGTTCGCGTCGCGTCCCGAAGTGTTCGCACACAATGTGGAAACGGTGCCCAGACTATTCAAACGAATTCGTCCAGCCTTTCAATACGAACGCTCGCTTGGAGTCCTCAGCCAGGCCCGTGACGCTGGCCTCATCACCAAGTCCAATCTCATCCTCGGCATGGGCGAAACGACCGCCGAAGTCCACGATGCGCTCAAGGACTTGTTCGCCGCCGGATGCCACATCGTCACCCTCACGCAGTACCTTCGGCCCAGTCCGCGTCACCTGCCGGTGGCACGATGGGTGCATCCCGAGGAGTTCGTCGCATTGAAGCAGGAAGCCGAGAGCATCGGGTTCCTCGGCGTTCTCGCTGGCCCACTGGTGCGCTCGTCGTATCGCGCCGGGCGGCTCTGGGCTCAATCGATGCAGCGGGCGGGGCGCCCCATTCCCGACCGGCTGGCTGCGCTTGCCGAAGACCGGGGTTTCGCGCAAGCGGTCGGCTGAGCCAGCCGCCCGCAACAGCCGGTGGGCCCGGTGGGGCTCGAACCCACGACCCGCGGATTAAAAGTCCGATGCTCTACCAACTGAGCTACAGGCCCTACTGCTACAAATCTACCGCCCCGGCGCGGGGTCCGATGACACGCTTAGGCTGGGAGGGTGACTGAGGACTTCCACCGGCCGACGCGGTTTCCCACCGAGCGGTTCGAGGCGTACCAGGGCGGCGACGACCCTGCCGAGATCATGCGCGTCGCACACGACTCGGCGCGGGCCTTGATTGACCGGGCCAAGCACGAGAGTGATGACGCGGTGATCGAACGACTGATCGCATATACCGACACCAATGGGGTCGACGCGCTCGCCGAACTATGGGCGCGGTCCAGCCCGACCACGTTGCCCGGCGCTCTGTGGCGGATCTACCTGGTGCGGGCTCTGATCCGGCAGGACGCCGCCGGGGTCAGCCAGCTGTTCCAGCGCGGTACCGAGGTGCTGCGCACCATCGACGCAGCCGTGGCGGGGGCGGCGATCCCGACCGGACCGGCCGAAATCGTGGCGCTAGCCGATGAGATCCTGCGTGGGGCGTTCCGCGGCGACTTCGCGATCGCGCTCGACCGCGCTGCCGCGTTCTGTCGAGTGACCGGTGCCGGCGCGACGAGCGTCGCGGACGACCAGGAAGGGCACAACCCGGAGCGCTCGAGCGAACTCACCCGCCGAGCCCTGCGGTTGTCGACCACCGCGCAGGAACTCACCGCCTGTGCGCGACTGTGGCGGAGCGACTCGCTCGAGTAGTGCGGCGGGCGAACCTCCGTATGCCCTGAGTCGGTTTGGCCTTGCTCGCAGCGCCACGTAAACTCGTAGTCGCTCGGCCGCAGTAACCCCGGGCTCCATCTTTAGCCGCTCCGAGCGGCCTCACGCCGAGAGGCGTTCTGCGGCCGGGTACAAACTCTCTCGCGGCCGCCTTTCCCACGGCCGCCCGACCCCCGTTGTCCGGGCGCTGGCACGCGGCTAGAGTCGGCCACAGCCCCTGCCGGGGACAAACTCCAGACACGTTCCTCGGACGGCTGTCTCGCCCGGTTCGGATTCGCGTTCTGGACTGAGAGAACGGGAAAGCGTCATGACCAAGTACTTTTTCCAGGGGAAATACGTGGGTCAGGGGATCAAGGGCCTGTTGCAGGAGGGCGGCTCCAAGCGACGGGACGCCGTCGTCGAGGCGCTCAAGTCCGTCGGCGGAACACTGGACTGGATCTACTACGCCTTCGGCGAGACGGACGTGCTCGGCGTGATGGACATCCCCGACCAGGCCAGCGCCGCAGCACTGTCGCTGATGATCAATTCCACTGGTGCGGTATCGGTGCACCTCATGCCGCTCATGACACCTGAGGACATCGACGCGGCCACGACCAAGACGCCGGCGTACCGGGCACCCGGGGCTTAGAACGGCCTAAACGGCTCCAGCGCCCGCAACGACAACAGCCCCCAGCGAATCGCTGAGGGCTGTTGTTGTGTGGCTGGTTATCCGAACTTACCGGAGACGTAGTCCTCGGTGGCCTGCACGGCCGGGTTCGAGAACATCTTGGCCGTCTCGTCGTACTCGATCAGCTTGCCGGGCTTGCCGGTGCCGGCGATGTTGAAGAACGCGGTCTTGTCCGACACACGCGAGGCCTGCTGCATGTTGTGGGTCACGATCACGATCGTGTACTCGGTCTTCATCTCTTCGATGAGGTCCTCGATCGCCAGCGTGGAGATCGGGTCGAGGGCGGAGCAGGGCTCATCCATCAGGATCACCTCAGGCTGCACGGCGATGGCGCGCGCGATGCAGAGACGCTGCTGCTGTCCACCGGAGATACCGGAACCCGGCTTCTCGAGGCGGTCCTTGACCTCGTTCCAGAGGTTCGCGCCGCGCAGTGCCTTCTCCACCAGGTCGTCGGCGTCTGGCTTAGACATCCGATGGTTGTTGAGCTTCACGCCGGCCAGCACGTTCTCACGGATCGACATCGTGGGGAACGGGTTCGGGCGCTGGAACACCATGCCCACCTGGCGGCGCACGAGCACAGGGTCGACACCCGAGTCGTACAGGTTGTTGCCGTCGATCAGCACCTCACCGTCGACGTATGCGCCGGGGATGACCTCGTGCATGCGGTTCAGCGTGCGCAGGAACGTCGACTTGCCGCAGCCCGACGGGCCGATGAACGCGGTGACGCTGCGCGGCTCGATGTTGAGGGTGACCCCTTCGACGGCTTTGAACTTGCTGTAGTAGACGTCAAGGTCGTTGACTTCGATGCGTTTTGACACGGTTTCTATAGCTCCTAGCGGCCCGTCTTGGGGGCGAAGATCTTGGCGATGAGGCGGCCGCCAAGGTTGAGAATCATCACGATCAGGATGAGGGTCAGGGCTCCTGCCCAGGCACGATCGAGGTAGGCCTGAGCGTCGGTTCCCTGCGAAACGTACTGGTTGTACACCATGACCGGCAGCGACTGCATCCGGCCTTCGAACATGTTGTAGTTGAGGTTGTTGGTGAATCCGGCAGCCACCAGCAGCGGGGCGGTCTCGCCGATGACGCGAGCGACGGCGAGCATGATTCCCGTGGTGATACCGGCGATCGAGGTCGGCAGCACCACCTTGAGGATGGTGAGCCACTTCGGCACGCCGAGGGCGAATGCGGCTTCGCGCAGTTCGTTCGGAACCAGTCGCAGCATGTCCTCGGAGGAGCGCACCACGACGGGGATCATCAGCACCGACAGGGCGACGGCACCGGCGATCCCGAGACGGGTGCCCGGGCCGAAGATGAGCGCGAAGATCGAGTAGGCGAACAGGCCGGCAACGATCGAGGGGATGCCGGTCATCACGTCAACGAAGAAGGTGATGGCCCGGGCGAGCGGTCCGCGACCGTACTCGACCAGGTAGATCGAGGTAAGTAAGCCGATCGGTACCGAGATCAAAGTGGCCGTCCCGGTCATCAGCAGCGTGCCGACGATGGCGTGGACGGCTCCACCGCCCTCGCCGACGACGTTGCGCATCGAGTTCGTGAAGAACTCGATGTCGAACCGGGCGAGGCCGTTGGTCAGCACCGTGAACACCAGCGAGATCAGCGGTAGCAGCGCGACGATGAACGCGCCGGTGACAAGGGCGGTGACCAGCCGGTCCTTAGCCTTGCGTCTGCTCTCCACCAGCATCGAGATGACGTAGATCGCGATGATGTACAGCACGGCGCCGACGAACACGGCGCCGACGATGTTGAAGTCCTCAGTGGCGCCGCCCTGTTGGAGCAACCAGAAGGCGATGAAGGACAACACCAGCGCGGCCCCGAGCACCATCCAGGTGGTGCCGCGTGGCAGCTGACCGGAGGCGAAGGCGTTCTGAGTGGGAGCGGCGACGGATGTCTGGGTCATTAGTTCGCTCCGGAGAATTCTTTGCGGCGGCTGAGGATCCAGCGCGCGATCGTGTTCACCACAAGGGTGATGGCGAACAGGATCAGGCCGGTGGCGATCAGCAGGTTGATGTTGGTGCCGAACGCCTCGGGGAAGCGCAGCGCGATGTTCGCGGCGATGGTTCCCGGGTTCGACGACGTGAGCAGCGCGAAGGTGATTCCGCCGGATGCGGACAGCACCATGGCGACGGCCATCGTCTCGCCGAGGGCGCGGCCGAGGCCGAGCAGCGACGCGGACACGATTCCGGGGCGGCCGAAGGGCAGCACCGCGGTGCGGATCATTTCCCAGCGCGTTGCACCGAGGGCCAGTGCGGCCTCCTCGTGCAGCACCGGAGTCTGCAGGAACACTTCGCGGCAGAGCGCGGTAATGATTGGCAACACCATCACGGCGAGCACGATGGCGGCGGTGAGGATCGTGCGACCGGTGCCGGATGCCGGCGGGGCGAACAACGGAATCCAGCCGAGGTTCTCGGTCAGCCAGGTGTAGAGGGGCTGCACGGCAGGTGCCAGGACGCTGCCGCCCCACAGGCCGAAGACGACCGAAGGAACGGCTGCGAGCAGGTCGACGATGTAGCCGAGGCCCTGGGCCAGCCGACGCGGTGCGTAGTGCGAGATGAAGAGGGCAATACCGATTGACACCGGGATGGCCATCAGCAGCGCGAGGGCCGACGACCAGAGGGTGCCGAAGATGAGAGGGACAACGTACGACCAGAAGGGTTCACCCGCGAGGATGTCGATGTCTTCGGGGTCGGTGGTGAAGGCGGGGATGCTCTCGAGGAGCAGGAAGCCGGCGACACCGGCGAGGATCGCGAGGATCAGAGCGCCGGCGGTGAGGGCTGAACCAGAGAAGATGCGGTCGCCGGGCCGTTGCTTCGCCCGATTTCGAGTTGTAGTGGGCGGTGCCGTAGGCGAGGTCATCAGCGAGGGTTCCCCTGGGAATTCGTTCGGGATGGTGGTGGGGGCGGGGCTGAGACTGCGGTCACAACCCAAGTCTGCCCGGCGCCATATCCTCGCACAACAAGGCGAGGGGCACCGGGCAGACTTTGAAAGGGTGTTACTTGATCGCGCTCACTGCGGCAGAGGCTGCGTCGAACAGCGTGGAGGAGATCGGCGCGATGCCGGCGGCTTCCTCAGCGGTGGCCTGGCCGTCTTCGCTGATGACGTACTCGAAGTACGCCTTCACGAGCTCAGCGTTGGCAGCGTCTTCGTACTCGGCGCAGCCGATCAGGTAGCTGACCAGAACGATCGGGTAGACGCCAGCCTCGGTGGTGGTGCGGTCCAGCTCGATGGCCAGGTCGGTCTCGCCACGGCCTTCGACGAACGGCGATGCGTCGACGATGGCAGCAGCAGCCTCAGAAGAGTACGGGACGTACTCTTCGCCGACCTTGACTGCAACGGTGCCCAGGTCACCGGCGCGCGAAGCGTCGGCGTAACCGATGGTGCCGTTTCCGTTGGTCACTGCGTCAACGACACCGGAGGTGCCCTGTGCAGCTTCGCCACCGGGGTATGCCCAGTCGCCAGAAACCTCTGCGTCCCAGACCTCGGGGGTCACAGCGGAGAGGTACTCGACGAAGTTCTCGGTGGTGCCCGACTCGTCAGAGCGGTGCACGGCCGTGATTGCCTCGGCGGGCAGCTCAGCGTCAGGGTTCTGGGACGCGATGGCCTCGTCGTTCCAGGTGGTGATCTCGCCCTTGAAGATCTTCGCGATGGTCGGCGCGTCGAGGTTCAGGGTGTCGACGCCTTCAAGGTTGAAGATGACGGCGATGGGGGAGATGTATGCCGGGATCTCGACCAGCGGGGTGCCGGGCACGCAGCCGGCGAAGTTGTCCGCGGCGAGTTCCTCGTCCTTGAACGCACGGTCGGAGCCGGTGAAGGCGTTCGCGCCAGCGATGAAGTTGTCACGGCCAGTGCCGGAACCGGTGGGGTCGTACTCGACGGTCACGCCCTCATTGAGGCCCTGGAAGCCGGCAACCCAGGCTTCCTGAGCGGCCTGCTGCGACGAGGCGCCGCCGCCGACGAGGGTGCCGGTGAGGTCGGACGCGGCAGGCGCGTCCGCGCCGTTGCCTTCGTTCGCCGCGCACGAGGCGAGGAGCATGGTGCCTGCGACAGCAATGGCAGCGATGCTGCCATAACGCTTGATGTTCACAGAGTTCCTTTCGGGAATGTGATTTCAGATGTGGGGCCGGTGCCGACCCTCGGAAGACCCTACGGAGGCTCGGTTAACTACTGTCGCCCGTAATGGTAAACGGGAGGTAAACGAGCGCTGAACAGGAGGGCCCGCTCCCGCGTTGCAGCTCTATTCAGAATGACAGGGTGCGCTATTTGCAGACTGTGCATTCGCTGGATTACTAGAGGGCAGGCCCGTGGGTCTCGACCGCCACCAGGCCACCTTCCGGATGCTCCAGAGACACATGCAAGACGCTGAACTCGCCGGTGGCGAGCATCGTCGCCCGCCTCAGCTCCGCGTCGATCGGGGTGCCGGTGACGTGCGCGATCTCGCCGATCAGCTCGGGCAGCACCGGCCCGTGGCTGCAGAGCACCGCGGTCCTCTGGTGTGCCAGCCGTTTGCGCACGACCTTCTGCACCGCGTCGTTGCCCGACTGGTAGGCGTCCTGGCTGATGGTCTCGGTCTCTTTCACCGGCATACCGAGCAACTCGGCGGTCGGCGTGATGGTGTCCACGCACCGGGTGGCGTTCGACGTGATCAGCTTGACCGGCCGGTATGCGGCGATGCCGGCGGCGATGCCCCGTGCCTGCTCGCAACCCTTCGGGATCAGCGGGCGCGTGGCATCCGGACCATCCCATTGTTCCGGGGGCGTCGCCTTGCCGTGTCGCACCGCGATGATGGCGAACGTGCGGGCGCGCCCGCGCTCCAACCGTTCTGCGAACCGCTCCACCAGCTCGACATCGTGCGCGTAGCTGAGGATACGCCTGGCGCGCTTCAGCGACACCCACTGCAGGGCCTCGATCTCGTCGTTCGAGACGAACGTGGAGTTGGCGATCGCCAACTGGCCCACCTCGGCCTGCCAGTAGTGCACGATCTTCGACCGACCGTTCGGCATCGTGTACTCCACGGTGCCGAGCGGGGCGCCAAGCGTGATCGCCAGCCCGGTCTCCTCGGCGATCTCGCGCACCGCGCACTGCGGCAGCGTCTCGCCGGGGTCGAGCTTGCCCTTGGGCAGCGAGACATCCTTGTGCTGCGTGCGGTGCACGAGCAGGATCTTCACCTTGCCCTCGGAGATTTTCCAACACACGGCACCAGCCGCGAGCACAGGAGGTTGCGCGGAGGGTGGAACCGACGTCACCGCTTTGGCCCGCGGCGTCGGGCAGAGATCCGCTGCATCAGCACGTCTTGCACGTGCTCGAGCTTCTCGTCGCTGTCGGTGCGCGCGTGCCGGGTCCACTCGCCTTCGGAGTCCAGCCACCAGGATTCGGTGGTCTCTGCCACGGCCAGCTCGAACATGTCGTTGATCTCCACCAGGTGAGCGGGATCAGTGAGGCGCACCAGGGCCTCGACGCGGCGGTCGAGGTTGCGGTGCATCATGTCGGCACTGCCGATGTAGATCTGCGGGTCACCGTTGTTCTCAAACGAGAACACTCGCGAGTGCTCCAGATAGCGGCCGAGCACCGAGCGCACGCGGATATTCTCACTCAGTCCCGGCACTCCCGGGCGCAGCCCGCAGATGCCGCGCACCCACAGGTCGATTGGAACCCCGGCGTTGCTGGCCCGGTACAGCGCGTCGATGATGGCCTCGTCGACGATCGAATTGAGCTTGATCCGGATGCCGGACGGCTTGCCGTCGAGCGCGTTCTTCTCCTCGGTGCGGATGCGCTTCAGCAGCCCCTTCCGCAGGTGCAGCGGGGCCACCAGCAGACGCTTGAACTTCTTCTCGATCGCGTAGCCGGACAGCTCGTTGAACAGCCGGGTGACGTCCTTGCCCACCTCGTCGTCGGCGGTGAACAGGCCGAGGTCTTCGTAGATGCGGCTGGTCTTCGGGTTGTAGTTGCCGGTGCCGATGTGGCTGTAATGCTTCAGCCGGCCGTTCTTCTCCTGGCGCACGACCAGCGCCAGCTTGCAGTGCGTCTTCAGCCCGACCAGGCCGTAGACCACGTGCACGCCGGCTTTCTCCAGCTTGCGTGCCCAGGTGATGTTCGCCTGCTCATCGAACCGGGCCTTCACCTCGACCAGCGCGAGCACCGCCTTGCCCGATTGGGCGGCGTCGATCAGTGCTTCCACGATCGGGCTGTCACCGCTCGTGCGGTACAGGGTCTGCTTGATGGCGAGCACGTGCGGGTCAGCGGCTGCCTGCTCCAGGAACGCCTGCACGCTGGTGGCGAATGACTCGTACGGGTGGTGGACCAGCACATCGCGGCGGGCGATGGCGCGGAACACGTCGATCGGCGCCGACGGCTCGTACGGCTGGAACTGCACGGCGGTGGTGGGCACATGCTTGGGATACTTGAGCTTCGGCCGGTCGATGCGGGTGGCCTCGAACAGCCCAGCGAGGTCCAGCGGGCCAGGCAGGCGGTAGACCTCCTGCTCGGTGATGTCGAGCTCCTGCATCAGCAGACGCAGGGTCACCTCATCCATGTCGTCGGTGATCTCCAGACGAACCGGCGGACCGAAGCGTCGCCGCAGCAGCTCCTTCTCCAGCGCCTGGATCAGATTCTCCGACTCGTCCTCGTCGACCTCGAGGTCTTCGTTGCGGGTCACCCGGAATTCATGGTGCTCCAGGATTTCCATCCCGGGGAACAGGTCGCCGAGGTGGTTGGCGATCAGATCCTCGATCGGGATGAAGCGCAACCGGCCGCTGCCGTCATCCGGCAGACGCACGAACCGGGGCAGCATCCCCGGCACCTTGAGCCGGGCGAACTCCACCCGGCTGGTCTTGGGGTTCCGCACCCGGATCGACAGGTTCAGGCTCAGTCCGGAGATATACGGGAACGGATGCGCCGGGTCGACCGCGAGCGGCATCAACACCGGGAAGATCCTCTCGGCGAACGACTGGTCGAGGGCCGCCCGGTCGACCTCGTTGAGGTCGTTCCACGTCTCGATGTGGATGCCCGCCTCGTCAAGCGCCGGCTTCACCACGTCGCGGAACGCGACGGCGTGCCGCTCCTGCAGCTCGTGCGCCTTCTCCGACATATTCGCCAGCACTTCGGTGGGCGGCGTGCCGATGTTCGTGGGCACGGCGATGCCCGTCGCGATGCGGCGCTTCAGCCCGGCGACGCGCACCATGAAGAACTCGTCGAGGTTGCTGGCGAAGATCGCCAGGAAGTTCGCGCGCTCCAGCAGCGGCACATTCGGGTCTTCGGCCAGTTCCAGCACCCGCTGGTTGAACGCGAGCCAGCTCAGTTCGCGGTCGATGAACCGATCGGCCGGGAGATTGCCCGCCTCGACCGCATATGCCTCTTCGTCGTAGTCATCGTCGAGCTGGTCGGTTGCCTCGGCAGTACCGCGAACGTAGGTCTCGCTGTCCATTCGCCTATCTTCTCACCCGAGGCGGAACACCGTGTGAACGACCTCAGCGGCGGTAGAGCACATCCACCATGTGATCGGTGTACCCAAATGCCCGGTACAACCGCATCGCCGGCTCGTTGTCGGCCTCTACATACAGGTTGGACTCGCCGATGCCGAGTGCCTTCAAGTGCGCAAGACCCGCGGCCAGCAGCGCCCGGCCGATCCCGGAGCCTGCCCTGTCGGGGTCGACGCCGAGCACGTAGATCTCACCGAGGTCATCGGCGATCTTCAGCCAGCAGTACCCGAGAATTCCACCGTCGGTGTCGCGGGCGAGCAGGAAATGCTCGGCCGGGTTCTCGGCCAGCCTCGGTTGCAGGGTGGCCAGGGTGATTGCGCCCTGCTCGGGGTGGCCCGCGAAGGCGCGCGCGTTCAGCGCCACCCACGCGGCGTCGTCGACGCCAGGGCGGAACGTGTCGATCGTGAGACCGCCGGCTGGGCCCCGCTGGTCGAGCGACTCCCGCTGGTCGAGCCCGTCGAGACCCAGCCGCAACTGCAGCAGCGTGCGATCCCGCCGCAGCCCATACCGCTCGGCCAGCACCCGGGCGGCCGGGTGGTCGCCGTGCGCCCAGGCCGCGAACGTCGGGGTGAGCACGGCGCGCAGGATCTGCTCACCGTAACCGCGGCGGCGTTCGGCCGGATCCACCACGAACTCCACCTCGTCGCCGGTCATCGCGGCGCCGACCAGCTCGCCGTCCCGTTCGAAGAAGAGCACCTCGGTCTTCTCGAGCAGGCTGGCCTCGTTGAACGGCGGTTGCCCGTCGGTCTCGAGCGCGCGGCTGATCAGCCGATCCAGACGGGCGGCGACGGATGCGTCGGAGCGGAGGTTAACCGATCGACTGAGGTGTGCGTTCACTGTCGTCCTCGTGCATGTTGAACCGGTAGCCGACGTTGCGCACCGTGCCGATCAGCGACTCCTGGTCGCCGAGCTTTGCCCGAAGCCGCCGCACGTGCACGTCGACCGTGCGGGTGCCGCCGAAGTAGTCGTAGCCCCAGACTTCGCTGAGCAACTGCTCCCGGGTGAACACGCGCGAGGGGTGCGAGGCCAGGAAGCGCAGCAGCTCGAACTCCTTGAAGGTGAGGTCGAGCGGCCGCCCGTGCACTTTCGCCGAGTAGCTGGCCTCATCGATCACGACACCGGATGCCTGGATCTTCGGCTGCGAGGAGCTGTCGCTTCCCCGGCCGATGGCCAGGCGGATGCGGGCATCCACCTCGGCGGGCCCCGCGACATCCAGCAGCACGTCGGCAACACCCCAGTCGGCGTTCACCGCGGTGAGGCCGCCCTCGGTGAGGATCACCAGCAGAGGAACGTCGAGGCCGGTGGCCGTCAGTAACTTGCAGAGCGACTTGGCCTGAGCAAGGTCGCGGCGGGCGTCGAGCATGATCAGGTCAGCGTGCGGGGCGTTCACCAACGCGGCCGGCTGGGCGGGGATGTGGCGCACCGCGTGACTCAACAGCCCCAACGCGGGAAGGACGTCGTGGTCTGCCGCAGAGGTCAGTATTAACAGCTGCGCCAATGGTCCTCCAAGATGCCGGTGCCAGTCTACTGGCGTCGACTCGGTAGCATGAGCACATGACCTGGCGGCCTATCAGCATCGTTCCGGTGTGGGTTGGTGTTGTCTTTGCCGCCGTCGCCGTGCTGATCGTCGCGCCGCCCAGTAGCTACCTGTCGTGGCTGGCCGTGATTTTCGGCACCTCGCTGCTGGTCACCTTTGCCCTGCAACTGGTGCTGCAGGAGAAGGAAGGGCTGGTCGGGCGCATCGTGCTGAGCATCGCCGGATCCGTCATCTTGCTTGCCGTGGCGACCGCCGTAGCATTGCCGATCGCAGGCATAGGATAAGAGCATGCTTCTCGCCCTGGAAATCTTCTTTATCGGTCTCCTCGCCCTCGCCAGTCTGGCTATCGCGTTCACCGCAGGGGTCGTCGTCTGGAATCTGTACCGGGGGCAGCGCTAAGCCGTGTTCGATCTCGACGCCAGCCTTGCGGCTGAGCTCGTTCCGCTCTCCTGGCTCATCGGAGTGTGGGAGGGAACCGGCGTCGTCAATTACCGGATCGGCGACGACATCGTTACCCACGAGTTCGGGCAGCGACTCTCGTTCAGCCACGACGGGCTCCCGCACCTGAACTACACCTCGTACAGCTGGCTGCTGAACGAGGCGAATACGCCGCTGGCCACCGAGGCCGGCTACTGGCGACTCAGTCGGCCGGCCGTGGACTCCGATCCGGGCCCCGGCATGCTGCCCAGCACCGGACAGCCGGCATACGCAGACGCCGAAGCGGTCGAAACGCTGCGCACCAGCGACGGCGGCTTCGAGATCGAGGTGTCGCTCGTGCACCCCGGCGGAATCAGCGAGCTGTACCTGGGTGAGGTGCACGGCCCGCGGATCGATTTGGCGACGGATGCTGTGATGCGCTCCGCCAGCGCTAAGGACTACAACGCCGCCACCCGGCTCTATGGTCTGGTTGAAGGCCACCTGCTCTGGGCGTGGGACATCGCCGCTCTCGGCCAGGATCTCCGTACTCACGCGTCTGCGAGGCTCGCCCGTGTCGACTGAATTTCTCTCCCTACCGGGCGCCGTCGGCGAGACGGTTCCGGATCACTACGGAAACCCGCTCGGTGAACAGCGCCGGCTCGCCGAAGGGCAGGCCATCGTCGACCTGTCCGACCGAGCCGTGCTCACCGTCACCGGTCCCGACCGGCTGACCTGGCTGGACTCGATCACCTCGCAACGTTTGACCGGTCTGCCGGCCGGCGAGTCGGCCGAGACGCTGCTGCTGGATGCCACCGGCCGGCTGGAACACGCCATCCGCGTGATCGACGACGGGGTCAGCACCTGGCTGCTGGTCGATGCGGGCGAGGCGGCGTCACTGGAGTCGTTCCTGCAGCGGATGAAGTTCATGCTGCGGGTGGAGATCGCCGACGTGAGCGCGGAGTACGCCACGATCGGCACTCTCGGCGAGAGGCTGGTGGCCGCGGCCGCGCCGAACGGGATGCCGCTCGAGTGGGTTGACCCGTGGCGGCAGGTGGTGTCCGGCGGGCACCAGTACGCCCAGGTGCAGGAGCATCCGGCATCCGTCTGGACCTATCGCGAAGTGCTGGTCGAACGGTCCGCGCTGGCCGGGCTCGCGACACAACCCGTGGCCGGAACGCTCGCCCTGGAGGCGCTGCGGATCGCCGCCTGGCGTCCGCGGTTCTCCACCGAGGTGGACGAGAAGACCATCCCGCACGAACTGGATTGGCTGCGCAGTGCCGTGCACCTGACCAAGGGCTGCTACCGCGGCCAGGAGACGGTCGCCAAGGTGCACAACCTCGGCCACCCGCCGCGCCGGCTGGTGCTGCTGCATCTGGACGGGTCGGACGGTGTGCTGCCGGGCCCCGGCGACGAGGTGCGCCTCGGCGAGAAGACCGTCGGCCGGATCACCAGCGCGGCCCTGCACTACGAACTCGGGCCGATCGCGCTGGCCGTGATCAAGCGCACCGTCGACCCGACGGCAGCGCTCACGGTGATCGCCGACGATCTGGAGATCGCGGCCGCGCAGGAGGTCATCGTGCCGCCGAGCGCCGGTGCCGAGGCCGATGTGCCGCGGCTGCCTCGCCTCGGCACGGTCACCCGCCCACCACGGTGAGACACCGGGCGCTGAACGGGGGCGCCGCGTTCAACGGCGCCGAGTCCGACCGGCGTGCTGCCAGCCGGCGTGGCGTCGGCGCCGTGCGATGACCTCGCAGGGCAACGCCGACCGGCTGCGGCGGCTGGAACGCAGCATCCGCTGGCGCGTCGGGTTCCGGATGTCGCTGACCCGGGTCGGCACGTCGCTGCCGGCGATCGGGCAGATCGTGATCGCCGCGCTCCTGAGCTACGCGGTGGCGCACTACCTCCTCGGCCATGCGGCGCCGGTGCTGGCGGTGACCGTGGTGGTCTCGTCGCTCGGTTTCGGCCGCGACGCCAGGCCGCGGCGCATCCTCGAGTCGGCCGTCGGCATGCTGGTCGGCATCACCCTGAGCGAGACGCTGTGGATGCTGGCCGGTTCGGGTGCCTGGCAGATCGCCGTGGCGCTGGCGGTGACGCTGGTGGTGGCCCGGTTCTCGTCGCCGAGCAACGCGTTCGCGGTGGCCGCCGGCGTGCAGTCGATGATGGTGATGATCATGCCCGCACCGGATGGCGGCGTGTACGTGCGCAGCCTCGACGGCCTGATCGGCGGCATCGTGGCGCTAATCGTGACCGCGCTGATCCCGCGCGACCCGTCATCGATCGCGCAGCGGGATGGCCGGCGGCTGTACTCCACCCTCTCCGAGGCGCTCGACTCGACCGTCGACGCGCTGCGCACCGGCAACGAGGCGGCGGCGGCGCTGGCGCTGGAACGGCTGCGGCGCACCCAGGTGCTGATCGACGACTGGACGGCCTCGCTCGACTCGGCCGTGGCGATCGCCCGCATCTCCCCGTTCCTACGCAGGCACCTGCCGGCGCTGCAGCAGCAGAAGCGGCTGCTCACCGGGGGAGACCTCAGCGTGCGACACCTGCGGCTGTTCGTGCGCCGGGTGATGTTCCTGGTGCGCGATGCCGCGGCGCGTCCCGAGCTGGCGCGCGTGGTGGAGGGCATCGCCGGCGGTGTCGTGCTGCTCGGCGACGGAGTGCGGAATCCGGCCAGCCTCGACGAGGCGCGCAGCCGCTTCGCCGCGGTCATGCGCGAGCTCGACCCGACGACCCTGCTGCCCGGTGCGCCGATGGTGGACACCGTGCTGGTGATGATGCTGCGTCCGCTGCTGGTCGACCTGCTGGTGGCCAGCGGAATGCCGGATGCCGAGGCGCGCGGGCTGCTGCCCGAGGTATAGCGGGCCCGTCAGCTCCGCGGCATCCGGCGCAATCCCGTCTCAGGCAGCGGCGCCACCGCATCCCACGCCACGGTCACCTCGCCGAGCCGCCAGCGCGCGGGGCGGCCGAGCACCGGCCAGCCGTCGGCGCGCAGCCCGGTGACCGTGGCAATCCAGCGCTGCGACGGCGCATACACCGACAGCCCGGCGTTGAACTGCCAGTGTCGGTCAAGCGCGGTGATCAGCTCGTGCACCCGCTCGCCCGGCACGTTCCGATGGATGAGCACCTTGGGCAGCCGCTCGGCCACGATGCTCGGCTTCTCCAGGTCGGTCAGCCGCAGGCTGATGGTCAGCGACTGCGGGCCGGCCGCCGTCACCTCCACCCAGCTGGCGACCCGGCCGACCTCGCTGCAGGTGCCCTCCACCAGCACACCGCCCGGCTGCAGGCGCGCCACCATCAGCTGCCATGCCCGCGCCACCTCGTGCTCGTCGTACTGCCGCAGAACATTGAACGCACGGATGACGCTGGCCCGCCGGTTGCCCGGAGCGGGCACCTCGAACCCGCCGAGCGCGAACGAGACGTGACCGGCGCCATACGACCCGCGTAGCGCACGGTTCGCGCGGGCGCTGCGCAGCGCCCGGGCCGCGGCGACATGGGAACGCCAGCGGTCCAGCTGTTCCGAGGCGAGGCGCACCCGGTCAGGGTCGATCTCGAGGCCCAGCACCTCGACATCCGGTCGCACCAAGCTCAGCCGGTGGTGCAGCTCCAGGGGCGTGCGCGCGCTGGCCCCGTACCCGAGGTCGACCACGAACGGGTCGTGCGTTCGGCGCAGCACCGGCAACTGGGTGATCCAGCGGTCGACGCGACGGAGGCGGTTCGCGCCCGTCGTGCCCCGCGTGACGCGCCCCTCGACCATGCCTCCATCCTTCCAGCCTCGCGACCCTCGGTTCGTCGAGCCTGCCTCCGGTCGAGCCTGCCTCCGTCGGTCGAGCCTGTCGAGACCCCAATAGGCTGGAGGCATGACTCATACGCTGATCCTGTTGCGCCATGGCCAGTCCGATTGGAACGAGAAAAATCTGTTCACCGGCTGGGTGGATGTGCGCCTCAGTGAGCAGGGAACCCGGGAGGCCATGCGGGCAGGCGAACTGCTCGCGGCATCCGGTCTGCACCCTGAAATTCTGTACACGAGCGTGCTCACGCGCGCCATCCAGACCGCGAACCTGGCGCTCGAAACCGCCGACCGGCTGTGGATTCCGGTGAAGCGCAGCTGGCGCCTGAACGAGCGGCACTACGGCGCGCTGCAGGGCAAGGACAAGGCGCAGACGCTGGAGCAGTACGGGCCCGAGCAGTTCAAGACCTGGCGTCGCTCGTTCGACGTTCCGCCGCCCGAGCTGGACGACGACGACGAGTACAGCCAGGCGCACGACGAGCGCTACGCAGACCTCGGCGACGACCTGCCCCGCACCGAGAGCCTGAAGCTCGTGATCGACCGGATGATGCCGTACTGGGAGTCCGACATCACCAAGGACCTGGCCGCCGGCAAGGTGGTGCTGGTCACCGCGCACGGCAACTCGCTGCGCGCACTGGTCAAGCACCTCGACGGCATCAGCGACGCCGACATCTCCGAGCTGAACATCCCCACCGGCATCCCGCTGGTGTACGAGCTCGATGACAACTTCATGCCGGTGAAGCCGGGGGAGTACCTCGACCCCGAGGCCGCGGCCGCAGGTGCCGCCGCCGTCGCCGCGCAGGGTAAGAAGTAACTCACTGAACAACGAAGCGCCCCGCATCGAGCGGGGCGCTTCGTCGTTAAGCGGATGCGGCGACTATGACGGGGTGTTGCCGTCCGGCACCCAATCGCCGGTGGCGAGGTACTGCACCTTCTTGGCAATCGAGACCGCGTGGTCACCGAAGCGCTCGTGGTAGCGGGAGGCGAGCGTCGCGTCGACGGTGTCTTCGGCGCCGCCCTTCCACGTTTCGCCGAGCAGCTTGTCGAACACGCTCAGGTGCAGATCGTCGAGCTTGTCGTCTTCGGTGCGGATCTGCTCCGCCAGCGACAGGTCCTCGGTGCGCAGCAGCTCGGTGAGCTTTCTCGCCACGTCGACATCGAGCGCGCCCATTTCAATGAACGTGTCGCGCAGCGCCTTCGGCACCACCTTCTCCGGGAACCGGTACCGCGCGAGCTGCGCGATGTGCGACCCCATGTCGCCCATCCGCTCCAGCGACGCCGAGATCCGCAACGCGCTCACGACGATCCGCAAGTCGCGGGCTACCGGCTGCTGCCGGGCCAGGATGTCGATGGCCAGCTCATCGAGCGACTTCGCGGCCGCGTCGATGCGGGCGTCGTCGGCGATGACCTGTTCGGCCAGGGCAATGTTTGAATTGTTGAAAGCCTGCGTTGCGTTCTCGATTGAGGTCGCAACCAGCGCAGCGATCTCAACGAGCCGGTCCTGCACCTCTCGCAGCTCCTGCTGGAAGACTTCGCGCATGTTTATCCTTTCGCCGTGCGGCACGACACCCACGCGGTCGCAACCAGAGTGTCCAGCGGAGGTGAACGAAGGGTGTCGGTTGCCTGAACAACTCCCAGATTAGCGGGGTCCGCCGACACTGGTGCGAAGCGGCCCGCTGGGGATCACTAATCTTAGGGGTATGAGTTCCGGCTGGTTAGTGCCGCTTTCGGTGGCATTCGGCATCTTCGTCGGCGCCGGCGTCGTACTTGTGATCTATGTCGCCGCCAGGCGCGGGCATCGAGCCGCTGCGGTGGTGGCGTCAACCGTTCCGGACGGCGTCGACCAGGTGATCGATGTGCTGGAGTCCGCGGGCGTCGTGCTCGACGGGTCGAACAACGTGATCAAGGCGTCGCCGGGGGCGATGGCGGCCGGTTTGGTCTGGAACCAGGCGCTGGTGCATCCGGAATTGGTGAAACTCGTGGATTCGGTGCGCCGGACCGGGGAACCGCGCAGCCAAGAAGTGCAGCTGCCGCGCGGGCCGTTCGGTGACGCGATGATGCACCTGTTCGTGCGTGTGGCCCGACTGGGCACCCGGTACGTGCTGCTGCTCGCGGAGGACCGTACCGAGTCGTACCGTCTTGAAGAGGTGCGTCGAGACTTCGTGGCGAACATCAGTCACGAACTGAAGACCCCGATCGGCGCCGTCTCGCTGCTCGCCGAGGCGCTTGAGTCGGCCAGCGACGACCCGGAGCAGGTGCGCCGGTTCGCGAAGCGGCTCAGCAAGGAGTCGGAGCGGCTGGTCGGCATCACCCAGGAGATCATCGAGCTCTCCCGGTTGCAGGCCGGCGAGGCACTTGCCAAGCCGGAACTGGTGGACATTGACCGGGTGCTCTCCACCGCGATCGATCAGAACCATGTCGCCGCCGACGCGGAGCAGATCTCGCTGCTGAGGGGCGGCGACAAACACGCGCAGGTCTACGGCGATCAAGCGATGCTCGTGATGGCGATCCATAATCTGATCGCGAACGCCATCCAGTATTCGCCGGCCAGGAGCCGCGTCGGGATCGGCGTGAGCGAGAGCGACGGGGTCGTGGAGATCTCGGTGACAGACCAGGGCATCGGCATCCCCGAGGATGAAGTCGATCGCGTCTTCGAGCGCTTCTTCCGGGTCGACCCCGCCCGCAGCCGCAACACCGGCGGAAGCGGACTCGGCCTCGCCATCGTCAAACACGTTGTCCAGAACCATGGCGGCGACATCCGTGTCTGGTCACAGCCAGGCAGCGGTTCAACCTTCACCGTCCGACTGCCCGAAGCATCACACGCCACAGCACAATTGGGAGCAAAAGAATGACTCGTATCCTCATCGTCGAAGACGAACCGGCGCTGAGCGAACCGCTCGAGTACCTGCTAACTCGGGAGGGCTACGAGACGACTGTCGTGGCCGATGGGCTGAGCGCCCTGGCCGAGTTTGACCGTGCAGGCGCCGACCTGGTGCTGCTTGACCTGATGCTGCCCGGCCTGTCTGGAACCGAGGTGTGCCGGCAGATCCGCCTCACCTCGTCGGTGCCGATCATCATGCTGACCGCGAAGGACAGCGAAGTGGACATCGTCGTGGGCCTCGAGCTGGGCGCCGACGACTACGTGACCAAGCCATACAAGAGTCGCGAACTGCTGGCCCGCATCCGCGCGGTGATGCGTCGTCAGACCGAGGCGGATGACGCGTTCGAGGCCATCCTCGAGTCCGGAGATGTGCGGATGGATGTCGAGCGCCACACAGTCACCGTGGCGGGACGTGACACCCCGATGCCGTTGAAGGAATTCGAGCTGCTCGAGCTGCTGCTGCGCAACGCGGGACGGGTGCTCACCCGCGGCCAGCTGATCGACCGGGTGTGGGGCGCCGACTACTTCGGCGACACCAAGACCCTGGACGTGCACATCAAGCGCATCCGTTCCAAGATCGAGAAGACCCCGTCCGACCCGCGGATGCTGGTCACCGTGCGCGGTCTCGGCTACCGCTTCGAGGCGTAACAGCCGGCCCCACGGGGCTGCAGGACATACGAAAGGCCCGGTGGAATCCACCGGGCCTTTCGTCTGTCGTCTGTCTGCCTATGGGATGAGGAGGTCTTCGTACTCGGGCAGCGAGCCGTCGAGCACGGGAACCAGCAGTTCGACGCCGGGCTCGTCGCCGTACTGCACGTAGAGCGGAAGCACGCCGCCGACCCCTGTGTCGACGCCCTCCAGGATCAGCTCTGAGTCGTCCTTGCCTAGGTCGATGTAGTCGCCGCTGGGGACGACGACGTCGGCGGAGCCGGTTGAGCCGGCTTTCACCGGCTTGATCGTGACGCTGGCGGTGCTCTCGCCGTTGTTCAGCACTCGGCCGAGGACCGAGACGTTCTCACCGTCGGCGCTCAGCGCCATCACGTTCAGCAGGTCGACCTCGCCGACGGTGCCGTTGACGCCATCGCTCGGGTCGTACTGGTTGGTTGTCGCCTGCGGGGTGAGGTAGGCGCAGCCGGCGAGGCCGACGACAATCAGGGCGGACATGGCCGCGGTTGCCGCGGTGCGCATGGAAACGGCGCCGTGTGTCACTTTGTAGACCTCCAGAGCAGGTGTGGCGGGTGATCAACCCAGTTGGATCTCAGCTTATCGATGACGACGGCCCGGCGGCTTGTTAGGCAACCCTAACTGGGAGCCCGCTGTGGTAGAATAACTCGTCTCCGAAAGGATCAAAGTCATGCTTTTTGAGGTCGGCGAGACGGTCGTCTATCCCCACCACGGTGCCGCAACAATCATCGAGGTCAAGACTCGAATCATCAAGGGCGAAGAGAAGAAGTACCTCAAGCTGAACGTCACCCAGGGTGACCTGACCATCGAGGTTCCGGCCGACAATGTCGACCTGGTCGGCGTGCGCGATGTCATCGGAAAAGAGGGGCTCGACCGCGTCTTCGACGTGCTGCGCGCCCCGTTCACCGAGGAGCCCACCAACTGGTCCCGTCGGTACAAGGCGAACCTGGAGAAGCTGGCATCCGGTGATGTGATCAAGGTCTCCGAGGTGGTGCGCGACCTGTGGCGTCGCGACCAGGACCGCGGCCTGTCCGCCGGTGAGAAGCGGATGCTCGCGAAGGCCCGCCAGATCCTGATTTCTGAGCTGGCCCTGGCCGAGAAGACCGACGAAGAGCAGGCGTCGTCAGTGCTCGACGAGGTGCTCGCCTCCTAAGTCGCAAAAACCCTCCATTGTGGGGGAGGTTTGTGGTTCGATCAGCTCATCGAACCAAAGGTGGTTGAGATGAGCAGTGATGACCGCACCCGGTCCAATCGTTTCTGGCCGCTGAGCGTTTCGCAGTGGGTGTCGATCGCGTTGCTGATTCTCGCGGTCATCTTCATCGCGCAGAACCTCGGCGAGGCGTCGGTCGGCCTGCTCTGGGTGTCCGTGCGCGCGCCGCTCTGGCTGGTGCTCGGCATCATCGCGTTGACCGGCTTCGTCGCCGGCTGGCTGATGGGCCGCCGCCGGCGTCGCCGCTAGCGCGTCAGCGTCGCCGGGCCGGGCGCACCTCCGGTCGCCGGGCTGGGGCGCACCGCGGTTGTACGCTCGGAGCATGCCCGTTCAGCCCACCGTCGCCGTCATCGTCGTGGCCGCCGGAAGCGGCACGCGCCTCGGTCGTCCCGAACCGAAGGCATTCGCGCCGCTCGCCGGCCGGCCGATCCTGGCGCACGCGCTCGACCGAGTGTTCGGCATGAGCGAGCCCGCGCAGGTGATCGTGGTGGCCCCCGCGTCGCACCACGCGGTCGGCGCTGAGCTCGCGACATCCATCGCCGGAGCCGCCGCCGAATACGTGACCGTGGTCAACGGAGGAGCCAGCCGCCAGGCCTCCGTGGCCGCTGGCCTCGCGGCGCTCTGGCCGTCGGTCGACACCGTGCTGGTGCACGACGCCGCCCGGGCGCTCACCCCGAGCGAGCAGTTCGACCTTGTCGTGCGCCGCGTGACCGAGAGTCGCGGGGGAGTGACTCCCGCGCTGCCGGTGACTGACACGATCAAGCGAGTCGGTCCGGATGTCGCGGATGTCGCGGATGCCGCGGGTTCTGTGGGTGCCGGTGCTGCGGGTGCTGTCGATGTCACGGATGCCGCGGTGCGGGGCACCGTCGACCGCTCCGAGCTTGTCGCAGTGCAGACCCCACAGGGTTTCCCCCGGGCAGCGCTGCTTGACGCCTACGCGACCGCCGCCGAAGAGTACACCGACGACGCCGCGCTGTTCGCCGCGGCAGGAGGCCCGGTTCGCACCGTCGCCGGTGCCGCCGACGCGTTCAAGATCACCACGCCGTGGGACCTGCGCCGGGCAGAGCAGGAACTCGCACCGGATGCCGCGCCGCACGGCGTGCGCACCGGCCTCGGCATCGACGTGCACGCCTTCGACGCGGCCACACCGCTGTGGCTGGGCGGCGTGCACTGGCCCGGTGAACCGGGGCTTGCCGGTCACAGTGACGGCGACGCCCTCTCCCACGCCATCTGCGACGCCCTCCTCGGCGCCGCCGGGCTGGGCGACATCGGCAGCCGGTTCGGCACCGCCGATCCGCAGTTCGAGAACGCCCGCGGCGACGTGTTCCTCACCGCGACGGTGGCCCTGCTGCGCGACGCCGGGTTCAGCATCGGCAATGTCGCGGTGCAGGTGATCGCCAACCACCCCAAGCTCGGACCGCGCCGGCACGAGGTCGAGGCGCATCTCTCCGCGATCGTCGGCGCTCCGGTGAGCGTTGCCGCCACGACATCCGATCATCTTGGATTCACCGGCCGCGGCGAGGGCATCGCCGCGATCGCGACGGCGCTGGTGCAGCAGGCGACCTAGCCAAATCAGGTGCGCGGTCCCTAGGCTGGTCGAACTGACTACCCCTCAAACGAGGGTCACGGATCGACCGAAAGGGATCATCATGGGCAACCTTGTGCACTTCACTATCGCGACCACCGCAGAGGAGAGCGCCGATTTCCGTCGCGTGCTGTGGACCGGTGAGCACAGCCAACTGGTGATCATGACCATCCCCGTCGACGGTGAAATCGGCGAGGAGACCCACCCCGACACCGACCAGATCCTCACCATCGTCAGCGGAACCGGCGAGGCGAAGGTGTCTGGCGAGACGAAGCCGATCGCGCAGGGCGACCTGGTGGTGGTTCCCGCCGGGCACAAGCACAACTTCACCAACACCGGGGTGAACCCGCTGGTGCTGTACACCGTGTACGGCCCGCCGGAGCATGCCGACGGTGCGGTGCACGCCACCAAGGAAGAAGCGGATGCCGCGGAGGAGTCGGGCCAGGACGAGCCGCCGACCGAGTAGCGCTGTTTCGCGGCATCCGCTCTCTCGTCTTCTGATCGGTACTCTGGGACAGTGACCGTGCGCCTCTACGATTCCAAATCGCAGTCCCTGAAAGACTTCGTCCCGCTCGTCGACGGCAAGGTGGGCATGTACGTGTGCGGTCCGACCGTGCAGTCGTCGCCGCACATCGGCCACCTGCGCTCGGCGCTGGTCTACGACCTGTGGCGTCGCTGGCTGAACTACCGCCGGTATGACGTGACCCTGGTGCGCAACGTCACCGACATCGACGACAAGATCCTCGTCAATGCGATCGGCAGCAGCGAACCGTGGTGGGCGCTCGCTTATCGGTATGAGCTCGAGTTCACCGCCGGCTACCACCGCCTTGGCATCCTGCCGCCGACGTACGAGCCGCGCGCCACCGCCAGCATCCAGCAGATGCAGGAGATCGTGCATCGGCTGATCGAGCGTGGGCACGCCTATGCCGCCGATGACGAATCCGGCGACGTGTACTTCGATGTGGCCACCTGGCCGTCCTACGGCGAGCTCACCAACCAGCGATTGGGCGAGATGGAGGCGTCGGCGGATGCCGAGACCCGCGGCAAGCGCGACCCCCGCGACTTCGCGCTGTGGAAGGGGCACAAGGAGGACGAGCCGGAGTCGGCGTCCTGGCCGTCGCCGTGGGGGCCCGGGCGTCCCGGCTGGCACATCGAGTGCTCGGCAATGAGCGAGCGGTACCTCGGTCGGGCGTTCGACATCCATGGCGGCGGGCTCGACCTGCGGTTCCCGCACCACGAGAACGAGCTGGCGCAGTCAACGGCCGCCGGCGACGCGTTCGCCACCTACTGGGTGCACAACGGGCTGGTCAACGTGAACGGCCAGAAGATGTCGAAGTCGCTCGGCAACTCGATCTACGCGGCCGAGTTCCTGGAACTCGCGCCGGCGCTGGTGGTGCGCTACTACCTGGGTGCCGCCCACTACCGGTCGACCATCGACTACCACGACGGGGCGCTGGTGGAGGCGGAAGCCGCCCTCGACCGGATCGAGGTGTTCCTCACCCGAGCCGAACGGCGCCTCGCCGACACCCGGTTCTCGACCCGCGGCGCCACGGTGCTGCCGGGCGAGTTCGAGTCGGCGATGGACAACGACCTTGCCATTCCGGAGGCGCTCGGGGTGCTGCACGAGCGGGTGCGCGCCGGCAACGCGGCGCTGGACGCCGAGGATCTGGACACCGTCGCGAAGATCCGCGGCGAGGTCACCGCGATGACCGACATTCTCGGAATCAACCCGCTCAGTGCAGAATGGAAGCACTCCGGTACTGATCCCTCTGGTCAGGCCCTCGCCGCCCTAGTTGAGAATCTGCTCGACGCCCGGGAGCGCGCACGCAAGGAGAAAGACTTCGCGGCTGCTGATCGCATCCGCAACGAACTGACCACGGCCGGCATCTCGATCGAAGATTCCCCGTCCGGGTCGCATTGGAGTATTGATGGTTAAGCCAGGTCGACCAGGGGCGCGCAAGACGTCCAAAGGCAAAGCCGTCGGGTCGGGCGGACAGGGCCGACAGGCGCTAGAGGGCCGCGGCCCGACACCGGCCGCCGCAGACCGCTCCTGGCACCCGGCCGGCAAGCGCAAGGCTGCCGCCGAGCGGCTCGCCGCGGCCAAGACGCGCGGCGGCAGGCCGGAGGCGCCGCGGGCGCGCCCGCAGAAGAAGCCGGACGACCACGAGATGGTGACCGGCCGCAACTCGGTGCTGGAGGCGCTGCGCGCCAAGATCCCCGCCACCACGCTGTACGTGGCCGCCCGGATCGAGATGGATGACCGGGTCAAGGAGATCCTGAACATCGCGAACAAGCGCGGCCTGCCGGTGCTTGAAGTGATGCGTCCGGAGCTCGACCGCATCACGCCGTTCGACTCTGTGCACCAGGGCCTCGCGCTGAAGGTGCCACCGTACGAGTACGCCCACCCGATGGAACTGCTCGACAAGGTCATCTCGTCCGGCCAGAAGCCGCTGTTCGTGGCGCTCGACGGCATCACCGACCCGCGCAACCTGGGCGCGATCATCCGCTCCACGGCCGCGTTCGGCGGTCAGGGCGTGATCGTGCCGCAGCGCCGCTCGGTCGGGCTCACCGCATCCGCGTGGAAGACCTCCGCCGGCGCCGCGGCCCGCACCCCGGTGGCGATGGCCCCGAACCTGACGCAGACGCTGAAGAGCCTCAAGGAGCGCGGCGTGTTCGTGCTCGGGCTCGACGGCGGCGGGGATGTCTCGCTGCCCGGACTCGCGCTGGCCAAGCAGCCCGTGGTGATCGTGGTCGGCAGCGAGGGCAAGGGGCTGTCGCGCCTCGTCGCCGAGACCTGCGACGCCATTGTGTCGATCCCGATCAGCGCCTCCACGGAGTCGCTGAACGCCGGGATCGCGGCATCCGTCACCCTGTACGAGATCTCGAAGCTGCGCGCCGCGAAGTAGGCGGGGTGCGGGCGGGTGCTCGCTCGTGCGCGTGAGGTCTGCTCGCTCGCGTGAAACCTGTTCGCTCGCGTGAGGTCTCGCCCGAGCCTTTCTTTCGTGAGGTCTGGCGTTTGGTTGTGCCCCGGGTGCGGGAACCACCATTTGCCAGACCTCACGCTTCGGGTGCGCCCTTGCCCGCCATCCCTCTTTCCGCGAGGTCTGGCGTTTAGTCGTTCCCCGAGTGCGCGAACGACCATTTGCCAGACCTCAGCGGGCGAGATGGGTGTGCCTCTGGTCCGCTGCTGGCTGGGGACATCCACAGGTGACACCCGAAGCGTGATTGAAATGGCCTCGTCCCCGACAGTGAGTGTGTGACTCAGCCGCGCATTGCACTGCCTCCGGAGCTGCGGTTCCGGCCGTTCAGCGTCAGCGAAGCGACCGAGATCCTCGGCCGCAATCGGCTACGCGGACGCGACCTCGCACAGCCGTTCTGGGGTGTGCGAGCGCCCGCGCCAGGACCCGCCTCGGTGCGAGACCTCGCCCGAGCGCGCGCTGCTCGGCTCGGCCCGCACATGTTCTACTCGCATGTCACAGCGGCGCAGTTGTGGGGAATCCCGCTGCCGTGGCATCTGGAGATCCAGCGAACGCTCGATGTCGCGGTTCCATTTGGCCGCGCGTTTCCGGTGGGCAAGGGGGTCAGGGGACACCGCTTGCAGATCGGCCAGACGGATGTCGTCAGCCTGGGTGGCCTCGCAGTGACGTCGCTCGCCCGCACCTGGTGCGACCTCGCGGCCGTGCTGAGTGACGAAGCACTTCTGGCGGCCGGTGATTTCCTGCTCTGGCGGCGCCGGCCCTACTGGTTACGGCTCACTGCCGACGACCTGACGGCGGCCATCGAACGGTTCGCGGGACGGCGCGGGTTGCCGCTCCTGCATGCGATCCTGCCCGAACTTACCGACCGAGCCGACTCTCCGCCGGAGTCATTCATCCGACTGCGTATCGTGCGGTCCAGGCTGCCGGCCGTCAGTGCGAATCCGGAGGTGCGTGACGAGCATGGGAAGTTCGTCGGCATGCCCGATCTCGCTTTCCTCGAGTTCAGGGTCGCTCTCGATTACGAGGGCGACGGGCATCGCGTCGACCCGGTGCAGTGGGAAAAGGACATTGCTCGGCAGACCCGATTTGAGGACGCCGGTTGGAGATACCTGCGCGCGGGCAAAGCCGATCTGCACAACACGCCTGAACTGCTTGTGAAACTGGAGCGGCGCCTCCGCAGCCAGGGCTGGGCCGGTCCCGACGCCTGAGAGCTGTCGCTCGCCATCGATAGGGACCAGCAGCACGGATGAGGTCTGCCGTTTGGTTGTTCGTGGGCCGAGGGAAGGGCCGTTTGCCAGACCTCACGGGAACGCGCGAGTCCGCGCGAGCGAACGACCTCACGGGAGAACGAGCGAGTCCGCGGGAGCGCGCGAGTCCACGCGCGCGGCAGGCCCGCTCAGACCTTCAGCCGCCAGTCCTCCTCGCCGGGCAGGTCGATCGGGAGGGTGATCGAACCGGTCGGCGGCGCGATCACGGTGGCTTCGTCGCGGCGATGCCGCAGGATCTCGTCGATGTAGCTGCTGAGCGCCTCCGCCAGCGGCACGTCGCGCCCGGTGTTCTGCGACATGAACCAGCGGTGATCGAGCAGCTGGTGGAAGAGCTCGGCCGGTTCCAGCTTGCCCTTCAGATCGCGCGGAATGGAGCGGATCACCGGCTCGAACACCTGCGCCGCCCAACGGTGCGCCGACTCCTCCTCGTCGAGTTTCTCGGCCTGGGTGGCCACATAGGCGTCGAGGTCGTTCAGCAACCGGCGGGCCTGGTTCTCCTGGGCGTCCAGGCCGGTCAGGCGAAGCAGCCGACGGGAGTGGTGCCCGGCGTCGACGACCTTGGGCTGGATATGCACCTGACTGCCGGCCTCATCCGTCTTGATCGACAGCTCCTCGATGTCGAAGCCCAGGTCGTTCAGACGTTCCACCCGCTGGGTGATGCGCCAGCGTTCCGAGGCGTCGAACTGCTCAGAGCCGGTCAGCTCCTTCCAGAGGTCGCGGTACTTGGCCACGATGCCGTTACTGAACTCGACCGCGTCGAGCTCGACCGACAGCCGGCCGCCGGCCTGCAGGTCAAGCAACTCGCCGGCGATGTTCACCCGGCCGATCTCCAGGTCGTTCTCGCGCTGGCCGTTGGACAGCTTGTCGTACAGCTGCCCGGTCTCGGCGTCGACCAGGTATGCGGCGAACGCACCGGCATCCCGGCGGAACAGCGTGTTCGAGAGCGACACGTCGCCCCAGAACAGGCCGACGATGTGCAGCCGCACCAGCAGCACCGCCAGCGCGTCCACGAGCCGGGTGGCGGTCTCCGGGCGGAGCGTCTGCGAGTACAGCGCCCGGTATGGCAGCGAGAACTTCAGGTGCCGGGTCACCAGCACCGACTGCAGCGGCTCGCCAGCCTCGGTGGCGCGGTTGGTGATCACCGCGATCGGCTCCACGCACGGGATCTCCAGCCGCTGCAGGGAACGCAGCATGTCGTACTCCCGCCGCGCCATCTCGGTGGTGGTCTCCTTGATGGCGATCACATACCCGCTGAGGTGCGCGAACCGCACCAGGTGCCGCGAGATGCCCTTCGGCAGGGCCGCGATGGTGTCATCCGGCCACAGGTCGAGCGGCAACTGCCAGGGCAGGTCCAGCAGCGCCGGATCGGTGATGGCTGAGGTGATTGAGAGCGATGCTGACATATCGATTCGAGACTACGGGGTGATGGCTACCGCGCCGGAACTGAAACGGGTCCGCCGTGCGAGGCACGACGGACCCGATCCGGATTTAGCGACTAGATGACGACCGGCGCGTTCAGACGGTCACCGGATGTCGTGTCGAACACGTGCACGTGGCGCTCCTCCGGGGTGATGTAGACGCGGTCGCCGGCGTTGGGGTGCGAGCGGCCGTCGACGCGTGCGACCACGTCGACCCGGTTGCCCGAGACCTCCGCGTGGCCGTACAGGTACGCGTCAGCGCCGAGCTCCTCGATGACGTCCACGTCGATCGGCAGGCCCTGCGGGTCCTTCGACACGTGCACGTCTTCTGGGCGGATGCCGATGGTGGCGGTGGTGCCGGTGGCGCTGCCCAGACGGTCGCGTTCCACCGCGGCGACGGTGTTGCCGAACTGCAGGCCACCGTCGACGATGTCGACCTCGAACAGGTTCATCGCGGGAGAGCCGATGAAGCCGGCCACGAACACGTTCCTCGGGTTCTCGTACAGGTCACGCGGGGTGCCCACCTGCTGCAACAAGCCATCCTTGAGCACCGCGATGCGGTCGCCCATGGTCAGCGCCTCGGTCTGGTCGTGGGTGACGTACACCGTGGTGACGCCGAGGCGACGCTGCAGCGATGCGATCTGGGTGCGGGTCTGCACGCGCAGCTTGGCGTCGAGGTTTGACAGCGGCTCGTCCATGAGGAACACGTGCGGCTGACGCACGATGGCGCGGCCCATGGCGACACGCTGTCGCTGACCGCCGGAGAGCGCCTTCGGCTTGCGCGCCAGGTACGGCTCCAGGTCGAGCAGCTTCGCAGCCTCCAGCACGCGGGTGGCGCGTTCTTCCTTGCCGATGCCGGCGATCTTGAGCGCGAAGCCCATGTTCTCGGCGACGGTCATGTGCGGGTACAGCGCGTAGTTCTGGAACACCATCGCGATGTCGCGGTCCTTCGGCGGCATGTCGGTGACGTTGCGGTCGCCGATGAAGATGTTGCCGCCGTCTACCTCTTCGAGGCCGGCGAGCATCCGCAGCGCCGTGGACTTTCCGCTACCGGAGGGGCCGACCATGACCAGGAATTCGCCGTCACCCACTTCGAGGCTGAGGTCTTCCACAGCCGGCTTCGTCGAGCCGGGATACAAACGGGTTGCCTTATCAAACGTCACAGACGCCATGGTGTTTCTCCTTCACCGGCAGGTACGTGCCGGACGATCCGTAGTGAATGGAATGGGATGACTTCCGTCGGGAGCGACGGTGGTCTCAGTGCACATTATGGCACCACCGATGCGAACAGTGGTGCGCTGAGTGGTTAGGCTGTGCAGCGTCCGTCTGGTCAACTCCCAGACTGAACTCGTACGATTTCGAAGGCCCTTCCCGAAAGAATCGCCGTCCATCGACGTGCGCGGCCGCAGATTTACAAGTGAGGTTTTTGTGACGAGTACCGGTTCTGGCGATGATCGCCTCAACCCGAGCCAGCGAGACATCGCGCGGGAAAAGGCCACCCAGCTTCGGCTCCAGCAGAAGAAAAACGATCGCCGCAACCGGTGGCTGCTGCAGGGCGGCCTCGCGCTCGTGGCGGTGGCGATCATCGTCACGGTCACGCTGATCATCGTGAACTCCGCCCGTCCCGCCGCGCCCGGCCCGCGCAACATGCTGAGCGACGGCATCAAGATCGGGCAGAACTTCGAGGCCGTGACCACCGCCGGGCTCAAGGAAGACCAGTCCCCGCAGCCCGCCAGCGAGAATCCGGCGGATGTCATCGACATCCGCGTCTATGTCGATTATCTGTGCCCGTACTGCGGTGATTTCGAGGCCGAGAACAACAAGCAGATCGCCGCCTGGCTGGCCGAAGGCGCCGCCACGCTCGAGATCCACCCGATCTCACTGCTCGACAGCCAGTCGGCCGCGACCCAGTACTCGACCCGCGCCGCCAATGCCGCCGCCTGCGTGGCGAACTACTCGCCGAACTCCTTCTTCGCCGTGAACGCCGCCCTGTTCGACAAGCAGCCTAAGGAGGGCGAGCCCGGCCTCACCGACGAGCAGCTGATCGACCTTGTCAAAGCCGCGGGAGTTGGCAACAACGCTGCCAAGATCAACACCTGCATCGAAGACGTGCAGTTTGAATCGTGGGTGAAGGATGCCACGGCGCGGGCCTTGAACGGACCTATTCCGAACAGCGACATCGAGTCGGTGAAGGGCACCCCCACCATCCTGGTGAACGGTGTGAAGTACGAGTACAGCTTCCCGTTTGACGCGCAGGAGTTCGCTCAGGTGGTGTCGCAGCAGGTCGGCAGCATGTTCAACAAGATGACCAGCGAGACGCCGGCTCCGGTTCCGGCCGGGTAACGTTCCACTCGTGCCACGCCCGGTAAGCTGGGCTGGTCTATTCGCCTCTTTAGCTCAGTTGGCCAGAGCACCGCTCTTGTAAAGCGGGGGTCGTCGGTTCGAATCCGACAAGGGGCTCTCTCTACGCTGTACCGTGATTCGGTGAGCTCCGCCGGATCGTCCTCGCCGACCACGCCCGCCCGAACGGCACCGCCGAAGCGCGCGCGAGTGGTTGTCGCCGTCGCGCTCGCCGTGGCGTTCGGGGCGATGCTGGCAGTGCAGTCCAAGGTGAACGGCGACCTCGGCCAGGTGCTCGGTGACGGCTACCTGACCGCGCTCATCTCGTTCGGCAGCGGCATGCTGCTGATGGTCGCGGCGCTGCCGGTGTGGGCTCCGGGCCGGCGCGGCCTCACCACGATCTGGCGGGCGATCCGCTCGAACCGGATGCCGTGGTGGTACACGATGGGCGGAGCCGCGGGCGCGGTCTTCGTCGCGTCGCAAAGCCTCACCGCCGCGGTGCTCGGTGTCGCGGTGTTCACGATCGCCGCGGTGAGCGGGCAGGTGCTGAGCGGATTGGGCATCGACCGCAGCGGGCTCGGCAGCATGCCAGCCACCCGGATCACCCTGCCCCGGCTGATCGGCTCGGCGCTGGCGCTCGCCGCCGTGGTGCTGTCGGTTTCGCCACAGTTTCAGGGCGACATCCCGATCTGGATGCTGGTGCTGCCGTTCATCGCCGGACTGGGTCAGGGGTTCCAGCAGGCCCTCAACGGCGAGCTGAACCAGGTCGGCGGATCCGCGTTCACTGCAGGGCTGATCAGTTCCGCGGTGGGAACCATGCTGCTCATCGGTGCGGCCGCGATCAGCGTGTCCGCAAACGGCTGGCCCGACGCGTATCCGACCGAGTGGTGGCTGTACACCGGCGGCGTGATCGGCGTGGTGTTCGTCGCCGGCGCCGCAATTGTCGTGCGGTTCACCGGAGTGCTGCTGCTCGGGCTCGGCATGATCGCCGGGCAGTTGGTGATGTCGCTGCTGCTTGATCTGGTCGTGCCGACGGATGCCGCGGCTCCGGTGCATCCGCTCACCATCGTCGGCGCGATCCTCACCCTGGCGGCCGTGCTCATCGCCGCCGTGCCGAGCAAGTCGCGCAAGCGGTAGCGGCCCAGCCGCGCACCCGGTAGCAGTTAGAGCTCGGAGAGCACTTCCGAGGCGTCGAACGGCCGCCGCGGCGGCAGGATGCGGTCGGTCTTGCCTCCGACGTAGAGCCAGCCGAGCAGGGTCTCGCTCGGCGTGAGTTCGTGCACCCGGCTGACCGGCTCGGTGCGGGTCTGGTGGCCGGTTCGCCACATCACGCCCCACCCGGCGTCATCGAGCAGCGCGCTCAGCACGTGCCCGACACCGGCCGCCACGGCATCCTGCTCCCAGTCGGGAACCTTGATGCTCGGCTTGTGGCACGACACCACAGCGATCAGCAGCGGCGCCCGCAGCGGCTTGGCGGCGAGCTTCTCGGCTGCCGCCCCCTCGAGCCCGGTGGCCTCGACCAGCGCCGCGCCGAGGCGCACCCTGGCGTGACCGCGCAGTTCGATTAGCCGCCACGGCCGCAGGGACGCGTGGTCGGCAACGGATGCCGCGGCCTCCACCAACGGCACCAGTTGGTCGTGTGTGGGGGCCGCGTCTGTCACGGCGGGCCAGGATCGCCGCCGCAGCATCGCGTCGGCGAGACTCACTATTCGGCGGCCTTGAAGTTGAGCGACAGCGAGTTCATGCAGTAGCGGTCGCCGGTCGGCGTGCCGAAGCCGTCGGGGAACACATGTCCCAGGTGGGAACCGCAGGCCGCGCAGCGCACCTCGGTGCGCTGCATGCCGAGGGTGTTGTCCTCGATCAGCTGCACCGCGTCGGGGTTGATCGACTCGTAGAAGCTGGGCCAGCCGCATCCGGAATCGAACTTGGTCCCGCTCTTGAACAGTTCTGCGCCGCATGCCGCACAGGCGTACAGGCCGGCGCGTTCCTCATCGAGCAGCTCGCCGGTCCAGGCGCGTTCGGTCGACGCCTGCCGCAGGATGGCGTACTGCTCGGGGCTGAGCTCCTTGCGCCATTCCTCGTCGGTCTTCGTCACTTTGTAGTTCATGGTCTGACTCCTCTAAGTCTCGTGACATTCAACACGAAACGGCAGCGGATCGTTCCCGCGCACGTCTTTCTACGTCTTTGACGCTGTCCGCGCGCCACGGTTAGGGTTAGCCCACCCTAACAAATCACGCTAACCAGGAGTCGCGTTCGTGATCCACGCACTGTCGAGCGCAATCCTTACCGGTCTGCTGGCCGTCGGCCCAGCACCGGGGTTACTCGGCGCGCCGCCCGCCGTCGCCGACTCGTCAACGCCGGCCGTCGCGTGCGCCATCACCGCCGGCGAGATCGAGTGGGGGTTCAAGGAGTCGTTCCGCTCGTACATCAGTGGAACCATCGCGAACGGCGAATGGACGGTCGCCGACGGGGCGACCTACGAGACTCCCACGTTCCGGTGGAGCGACGGCACCGGCGCGTTCCGCGACGGGCAGGGCACGGTGCGGTTCGACGGTTCCGTCACCTTCAGCGGGCACGGCGACATCCTGAGCACCACGATCTCCAGCCCAACGGTCGAAATCCACGACACCGACACCGCCATTCTGCTGGTGGATGTCTCGGGCACCACCCAGGCGGGCGACCCGGTGGATGCACCGCAGACCGAGTTCGCCGAACTGCGCCTGTCGGAGGGCACCCGCGAGGTCGCCGGCGAGCAGGTCACCCTGAGCGGAGTGCCGGTGACCCTCTTGGAGGACGGCGCCGCCGCGTTCGGCACCTACGACGCGGGCACCGCGATGGACCCGATCACGTTGCGCTATCAGACACCGGCCGGATGCAGCCCGCAGAACGCGGCGGCGTTCCCGTGGCTGCCGTGGCGACTGCTCGTGCTGGTGGCGGCGCTCGCTGCGATCGCGTTCGTCGTGACGCTGCTGCGGCGGCGCGGGGCGCCATCCGCGGTCTGAAGCGCAGCCCCGCTACTGCCCGGGCGCGTAGATGGCGCGGGCCAGCGCGTCGAGCACGTCGGGTAGTCGTGGGCCGAAGCCCAGGATGTCGCTGTCGGCCATGTCCACGAATCGCCGGTTCTGGCCGGCGGTGGTGAGCTCGATCGCCGGCATCTCGGCAACCAGGCTGTCGATGCCGCCGACGCTCTCCAGCCCGGAGCTCATCACCAGGATCAGGTCGGGATTGGCGGCGACCAGGGCCTCGTCGGTCATCGGCTTCATGCCGTCCCAGCCGATCTCGCCCGCGACATCCCGAGCTCCAAGCGCCTCGATCAGCACATCGGCGCCGGACTCCTCGCCGAACAGGTAGTAGACCCCCGCTGTGCCGCGCAGGTAGAGGAACAGCACGCGCAGCTGCTGCTCGGGGTCGCGCGGCGCGATTGCGGCGATCTCGGCTACCTTCTGGTCGATCTGCTGGCGCACGCGCTCGGCCAGCAGCTCGCCGGCCTCCGTCGCACCGAGCGCCGCCGCCACCTGACGGGCGAGCTCGGCGACGCCGTCGATGCTGGCTTCCCGGTCGACGAACACGACGGTGACCCCGGCGTCGCGCAACTGCAGCACGACGTCGATCGGGCCGATGCTGCCGTCGGTGATCACGAGGTCGGGCCGCAGCTTCAGCACCGCCTCGGCGTTGATGGTGTGCGCGCTCGAGGTGACGACCGGCATGTCGGCAACCGCCGAAAACGCGGTGGAGATGTCACGGCCGACCAGCCGGTCGGCGAACCCGAGCCCGGCGATGGTGGCCCCGATCGACCCGGCGATGTCCAGGCCGATCACGCGCTCGGCGCTGGTCACGGTGATCTCGATGTCGCCGCCCAAGTCGTGGGAGGTGACCGTCACCGGCAGGGCCTGCTCCGGGGCCTCGAGCACCGGGCTGATGTCGGACTGCTGCAGCACCGCGGTCGATCCGCCCTGGTAGCTATGCGGATCCTCCAGCGTGTCGAGTTCGGCGAGCGGCGCGGTAGACACCGGGGTGACCGATTGGGCCGCCGAGCCTGCGGTGGCCCCGGTGCATCCGGTGAGCATGGCGAGCGTTATCGCGGCCGCCGTGGCGGACAGCAGGAAACGGGCGCGCATCGGTACTCGGCTTTCGGGTGGGGATACCACCAGCGTAATGCGACAGGCCCTCGGCATGCGGGGTGCGCTCAGCCGCGCCATCCTAGGATCAGTCGTGATTGTGAAGGGACCGAGAGTGAGCGCAGAGCCTGAGCCGGCCGGGCAGACGGCGAACGACCTGTCGCCGCGTGACGCGCGCATCCTCGAGTTCGAACGCGACTGGTGGCGGCATCCCGGTGCCAAAGAAGCGGCCATCCGCGAAGAATTCGGGCTCTCGGCCGCCCGGTACTATCAAGTGCTGAACACCCTCATCGACTCGCCAGCGGCGGTGAAGCACGATCCGATGCTCGTCAAACGACTGCACCGGGTGAGGGACGCCAGAACGCGATCGAGAGCGGCTCGAGTATTCGACGCCGCATCCCTTGAACCGCGCACGGCGCGATACCCCGACTCCACTCTTTAGGACCATGGCGAGACTTCCCACAGATCAGTTCGACGAACTGCCAGATGACCTCTACCGCGTCGGCGCGCACCGCGCCGCGCCTCGCAAGGGACGCGGCTGGATCGTTGTCGTCTGGGCGGCGCTCGCCTGTGTGCTGTTGACCGCCGCCGGACTGTTCGGGCTGTCTCAGCTCGGTGGCTCGGTGTCGCTGCCCGGGCTGTCGGCCCAGGAGGCGCCGGACGAGGCCCCCGCCGCCGAGGGCGAGGCGCAGGCGGACCCGGTCACCGACCCGTCGACGATCGACGCCTCGACGATCAGCATCACGGTACTCAACGGAACGGCGACGTCGGGGCTCGCCAACGACGTCGGCGACCAGCTTGAGGAGGCTGGTTGGCCAATCGGCTCGCGAACCAACACGGCGGAGAGCAACGTCGAGAAGACCACCGTGTATTACGGCGCCGCCGAGAACGAGGGCATTGCGCGTGGCCTTGCTCAGGCCCTGGGCGCGACCGAGGTCAGCCTCTCCGATGCGTTCCCCGGAGCGCCCATCACCATCGTGCTCGGAAGCGACTACACGCCTCCGACATCCTGATGGAATCGGTTCCGGGTTGATGCGGTTGTTGCGTTCGCCGATAAATCAGGTAATTACCGGTAGATCGGCCCAATAACCCTCTACTTTTGCCGCGGTTCCCGCTACGATCTGGGATTGGTCGCCCATCTAGCCCGGTGATGGTAATGCTTTCCCGCAGCGTCGTGATCTGGCAAGGTGAACGCAGTTTTCTGCGCGCAACCCGGCGGAGCTCACTCGTGCTCACGCTGCCAGGACACAGCAGGGAGTAACACATGGCGAATGGGACCGTGAAGTGGTTCAACGCTGAAAAGGGCTACGGTTTCATCACCGTCGATGACGGGGGACAGGACGTGTTCGTCCACTACTCCGCCATCGACATGAATGGGTACAAAGTTCTTGAAGAGGGCCAGCAGGTTGTTTTCGAGGTGGGCACCGGTAACAAGGGTCCGCAGGCGGAAGCCGTTCGACTGGCCTGATCAGCCATTCGATTCCTGAGGCACGCCTCGCTAACGCCGTCCGGATGTCTCGGACGGCGTTAGTCTTTCCCTCGTGCGTGCATGGGGGAATTCACAACGTCATCGGACGATCGCGGTCATTGGCCTCGGCGTCCTCCTGCTGACCGGCTGCTCGGCCACCGAGCCACCGAAGGCGAAGCCGTCGGCCTCGGCCGGCCCGGTCTGGGACTCCAGCTATGAGGCTCCGGCGCCGACGGTGATCGCGCCGCTCACCGGCGAGACGGTGCAGAGCGACGCGCTGGATCACCCGTCGATCGCCGCGAAGATCGACAACCACCCGCTGGCTCGCGCGCAGTTCGGGCTGAACGAGACCGACATCGTGTTCGAAGAACTCGTCGAGGGCGGGATGACGCGATACGTCGGCGTCTGGCACTCGACCGTGCCCGAGATCCTCGGCCCGGTGCGCTCCATCCGCCCGATGGACCCCGACATCATCTCGCCGCTCGGCGGCATCGTGGCGTACTCCGGCGGACAGCCGGGGTTCGTCAACATGATGCAAAGCGCGCCCGTCTACAACGCCATCCACGGTCAGGCCGACACCGCCACCACCTTCTTCCGTTCCCCGGCCAAGCGGGCCCCGCACAATGTGCACGTGAAGGCGCGCGAGGTGGTCGCCCAGCATGACGACCTCAAGGCCCCGCAGCAGCACTTCGCGTTCTCTCTCGACATCCCCTCGTCCACCGCGGCGAAGGACGGCACCCCCACCGCCCGGGTCAACCTCACCTTCGGCTCGCTCGGCACGCCGTCGTGGGCCTGGGATGCCGCGACCGGCGCGTGGGGACGGTTCATGACCGGCGGAGCGACCGACACCGACAACACCGGTGCACAGTTGACCGCCACCAACCTGGTCGTACTGCGCGTGCCCGTGACGGTGAGCGCCGACATCCCCAAGACGGAGCTGATCGGCAGCGGCGAGGCGTGGGTGTCCACCGGGGGAGCCACCGTGCATGCCACCTGGCGCAAGGACTCGCAGACCGACACGATCAAGCTGGTCGACGACAACGGCGTGACCGTGCGGCTCGCGCCGGGCAACTCCTGGGTCGAGCTGGTGCCCACCCAGGGGTCAGTCGCGTTCGTCGCCCCGTAACCCCGAAAGCTGAGACGGTGATTACGACCCTGGCTCTTCCCATCGCGCTCAGAATTACGACGGGGGAGTGCACCCTGCGCCGCGCACGGGACGGCGACCTCGGCGCGCTCATGATTCTCCTTTCCGACGATCCGATCAGCGCTACGAGAGGCGACACCGCTGACGAGTCCGCAACTGCGGCCTATCAGGCGGCCCTCAGCGAACTGATCGAAGACCGTTCCAACGAGATCCTCGTCGTGGTCGTGGATGAGGTCGACGAACCCGTGGCTACCATGCAGCTCACCCGCATTCCGGGTATGGCTCGGCGCGGCTCCACTCGTCTCCTGATTGAGGCGGTGCGCGTAGCGAGCAGTCACAGATCTAGCGGCATCGGATCAGCGATGATGCGCTGGGCCACCGAGACAGCAGCGCCAACGACCGGTGCATCGCTCGTGCAGCTCACCTCTGATGAGGCGCGGGAGGATGCCCACCGCTTCTACGAGCGGCTGGGTTTCGTGGGGTCGCACCGCGGTTTCAAGTTCCGAGTGGAATGAGCCGAGGATCGCCACGTCGGCTCAGCCGGTCGGCATGAAGCCGGAGGACATCAGAAAGCGGTCGATCTCGATCCGCAGAGCGACCCGGGAAGGATTTGGCCGAGGTTCGCGATAGCGTGCGGAGTAGCAGGTCACGGCGCGAGCGACTGAGACCTCGTCGGTGACGACTCGGGCTGTGCCCTCGATCGTCGACCAGTGCCGCCCGCTCACTTGGGATGCGGCGACCCTGTCGTCGGCGGCTACGTGCTGGACCTTGCGCGAGTGTTCGTTGGTGATCACCCAGGCGCACCGTTCCTCTAGGTCCAGAGCGACACCGACCGGGACGAGGTGCGGCCTGCCGTCGGCGCGAAGCGAGGCGAGAGTGCACAGGTGCCGCTCAGTCCAGAAGTTCAGGAGGAGCGAGGGGAAGTGCGCCCAATCGGGTCTCCACGCAGTCACCCGTACATTGTCGCAGGCGGGCGGAGAGGAACAAGTCGAGTGAGAAGTGTCAGCGTTACTCGCACGCAGCGACATCCGTCTTGCACTCGACACCCTAGAGTGCTAAAACTGACATTGGCACTCCTCGCGTTTGAGTGCTAATTACTTGCGTTAGAAACGTCCGGGAGAACGAGAAAAACACATGGCAAAGATCATTGCTTTTGATGAAGAGGCCCGTCGCGGCCTGGAGCGCGGCCTCAACATTCTGGCCGACGCCGTAAAGGTCACGCTTGGCCCGCGCGGCCGTAACGTCGTGCTCGAGAAGAAGTGGGGCGCCCCCACCATCACGAACGACGGTGTGTCGATCGCCAAGGAGATCGAACTCGACGACCCGTACGAGAAGATCGGTGCCGAGCTGGTCAAGGAGGTCGCCAAGAAGACTGACGACGTCGCCGGCGATGGAACGACCACCTCTGTGGTGCTCGCCCAGGCTCTGGTTCGCGAAGGCCTGCGCAACGTCGCAGCCGGCGCCGACCCGATCAGCCTCAAGCGCGGCATCGAGAAGGCTGTTGCAGCGGTCACCGCTGAGCTGCTCTCGGGCGCCAAGGAAATCGAGACCAAGGAAGAGATCGCCGCAACCGCGTCCATCTCGGCCGGTGACTCGGCAATCGGCGAGCTCATCGCAGAGGCGATTGACAAGGTCGGCAAGGAAGGTGTTGTCACCGTTGAGGAGTCGAACACCTTCGGCACCGAGCTCGAGCTGACCGAGGGCATGCGCTTCGACAAGGGTTACCTGTCGGCATACTTCGTCACCGACCCCGAGCGTCAGGAAGCGGTCTTCGAAGACCCCTACGTCCTGATCGTCAACGGCAAGATCTCGAACATCAAGGACCTGCTGCCGATCGTCGACAAGGTGATCCAGAGCGGCAAGCAGCTGCTCATCATCGCCGAGGACGTCGACGGCGAAGCCCTTGCCACCCTCGTGGTGAACAAGATCCGTGGCATCTTCAAGTCGGTTGCCGTCAAGGCTCCGGGCTTCGGTGACCGTCGCAAGGCTCAGCTGCAGGACATCGCCATCCTCACCGGTGGTCAGGTCATCAGCGAAGAGGTCGGACTCAAGCTTGAGAACGCCACCCTCGACCTGCTCGGCCGCGCCCGCAAGGTCGTCATCACCAAGGACGAGACCACGATCGTTGAGGGCGCTGGCGACAGCGAGGCAATCGCCGGCCGTGTCAAGCAGATCCGTGCCGAGATCGAGAACACCGACAGCGACTACGACCGCGAGAAGCTGCAGGAGCGCCTGGCGAAGCTCGCCGGTGGCGTTGCCGTCATCAAGGCCGGCGCCGCAACCGAGGTTGAGCTCAAGGAGCGCAAGCACCGCATCGAGGACGCTGTCCGCAACGCGAAGGCTGCCGTCGAAGAGGGCATCGTCGCCGGTGGTGGCGTCGCCCTCATCCAGGCCGGCAAGCTCGCTTTCGAGACCAGCGCGATGACCGAGCTCGTCGGTGACGAGGCAACCGGTGCAAACATCGTGCGCGTCGCGATCGACGCCCCGCTCAAGCAGATCGCGCTGAACGCCGGTCTCGAGCCCGGTGTTGTCGCCGACAAGGTGCGTCACCTGCCCGTCGGACACGGCCTGAACGCCGCGACCGGTGAGTACGTCGACAT